>NZ_JBBOOK010000001.1:1579386-1895263 GCF_038003045.1 Sporosarcina sp. FSL W7-1349 | reverse complement strand
GGCTTATGGCACGCCCTATAAGGAAGAGGACATTGAACCGTATTACACGCATATTCGACGGGGACGTCCACCGGCACCCGAACAACTAGAGGATCTTCGGAACCGCTATGCGGCGATCGGCGGGATTTCACCGCTTGCCAAAATCACCGAGAACCAGGCGAACGCATTGGCTGATCGGTTGAATGAAGTGCAGGATGACATTGAATTCAAAGTGTATGTCGGCTTGAAGCATATTACGCCGTTCATTGAGGATGCGGTTGAGAAGATGAAGGAAGACGGTATCCAGGAGGCGGTTTCCATCGTCTTGGCGCCTCATTTTTCCACGTTCTCTGTAAAGTCGTACAATGGACGGGCGCAAGAGGAAGCCGAGAAGTATGGGATCCGGATTACGTCTGTTGAGAGCTGGTACAAGCAGCCGAAGTTCATTCAATATTGGGGCGATCAAGTGCGCACGACGTTTGAGAAGATGAGCGACACAGAGCGAGGATCCGCTTGTCTGATTGTTTCGGCGCACTCTTTGCCGGAGAAGATTCTCGCGGCGGGCGATCCGTATGCCGATCAATTGAAAGAAACGGCTGATTTGATTGCCGCGGCAGCGGGTGTGGAGAATTATGAAGTCGGTTGGCAAAGTGAAGGGCAGACGCCTGAGCCCTGGCTCGGACCGGATGTCCAGGATTTGACACGTCAGCTGCATGAAGACAAAGGATATCAAGCATTCGTTTATACACCAGTTGGATTCGTGTCCGACCATTTAGAAGTGCTATATGATAACGATTATGAGTGCAAGGTTGTATGTGATGACATCGGGGCGGCGTATTTCCGCCCGGCTATGCCGAATACCGATCCGCTTTTCATCGAAGCGATGGCGGATGCGGTTTTTGAGAAACTGAACGAAGCGTAAAAGAGGAAAGGAAGCGAAAGGACATGGGCGGACAAAACAAGAAAGTCGTCATTGTCGGCGGGGGGATCACCGGGCTCTCCGCGGCGTTCTATATGCAGAAAGAGGCGCGTGAAAAAGGGCTTGCGCTTGATGTGATCCTCATTGAAGCGTCCAATCGGCTAGGCGGCAAGATCCAGACGATACGGCGTGACGGTTTTGTCATCGAACGCGGGCCGGATTCATTCCTCATCCGGAAAAAAAGCGTGGATGTCCTGGCGAAGGACCTCGGGATCGAAGGGGAACTCGTCCGGAACGCAACGGGGCAGGCCTATGTCCTCGTCCATAACAAATTACATCCGATTCCGGGCGGGTCGGTCATGGGGATCCCGACCGAAATCGGCCCGTTCTTGAAGACGGGGCTATTCACTTGGTCCGGCAAGATGCGGGCGGCGGGAGACTTTCTACTTCCCCGATCGGGCGTGGAAGGCGATCAGTCCCTCGGCCAATTCTTCCGCCGGCGGTTTGGCGGAGAGGTTGTCGATAACCTGATCGAGCCGCTGCTGTCGGGTGTCTACGCGGGGAATATCGATACGATGAGTCTGGAATCGACCTTCCCGCAGTTTTACCAAGTGGAAAAGAAACACCGGAGTCTCATTTTAGGAATGAAGAAAACGACTCCGAAACAGCTTCCGCAGAAAAACAGCCATAGCAACAAAAGGGAAGGCGCGTTTCATACGTTCCGGAACGGTTTGGAAACATTGGTGGAAGCGGCGGAAGCGCAACTGGACCCGAATTCCGTCCTGAAAGGCGTCCAAGTCGAGGGAATCGAGTCGAGGGACGGGAAAACCGTGCTCCAACTAAATGGTGGAAGGGAAATTGAAGCCGATTCTGTCATCCTGACGACAGGACACGAGATGGCGGGTCGTTTATTCGCCCCGTATGGCATCTTGCAGAATCTGCGGAACATCCCGACCACATCAGTTGCCACAATCGCGCTCGCATTCCCGGAAGAGAGCATCGTTCAGGATAAAGAGGGGACGGGATTCCTCGTGTCCCGGAGCAGCGATTACTCCATCACGGCGTGCACGTGGGTGCATCGCAAGTGGCCGACAACGACGCCGAAAGGGAAAGTGCTGCTACGGGCCTTCGTCGGACGTGCTGGGGACGAAGCAATCGTCGACTTGCCCGATGCTGAGATCGAAAAAATCGTCCTCGCTGATCTCTCGAAGATCATTAACATCCAAGGGGAGCCGGATTTCTCGGTCGTTACGCGTTGGAAGGAGGACCGACCGCAATACCGGGTCGGCCATAAGCAACTGATCGAAGCTTCCCGCGCGGAATTGCATGCCCTCTTCCCGCAAGTGAAACTCGCCGGCGCCTCATACGACGGAGTCGGCTTGCCTGACTGCATCGACCAAGGACGAGCAGCGGTCGAAGAAGTGCTACAAGAGTTGTTTGAATGAACCTCAGCCTGCCCATGTGGCGGGCTTTTTTTTATAGATTTTAACTTGCCGGAACCCTGAGTGCTGTTGGTTAGGGACGGGCGACAAGCAACAGCGTGGTGAGTGCAAGGAAACCGGGTGCTGGTGTAAGCAACAGCGGGTTGAATGCAGGCAAGCTGGTTGGCAGGCGTGCAAACCGGCTTCCAGCAAGGCTCTACAGGATAAGCGCAAGGAAGAGCGTAATGAATGCAAGAAAACCGTAGCCCAGTGCAAGAAAACACCTGCTGAGTACGAGTGTGCGGTTATGTTCTTCTCATTTGGACTCCCTCTCGCACGTTTCTTTTTATTCGGGATGGGAAAATGAATGAATAGAAAGAGGTGGGGAGATGAGAAATAGAGTTTTTAATCGAATGATTCTACTAATCCTCCTTCTCGGAGGCTGCGGTCTGCACAAGGTGTCCGGCCCGATGCCCGATGATGAATTTCTTGTTATTGCACATCGGGGAGCGTCTGCGTATTTGCCGGAAAACACATTGGAGGCTTTTTCCTTAGCGGAGAAGCTGGACGCGCCTTATATTGAGTTGGATATCCATCTAACGAAAGATGGGGAAATGGTCGTCATGCACGATGACGACGTGTCGGAAACGACGGAGGCGAACGGGGAGATTGCCGGTTTCACTTTGGCAGAATTGAAACAGTTATCGGCGGATGCGCGGCATGACAAAATCGCGGTAAGCGGTCCGGAAGATGCGTTCGCGGTGCCGACATTGAAGGAAGTGTTCGACCAATTTGGCGATCAGATGAATTATGTCGTGGAGCTCAAAGATCCGGGACAGTACCCGGGAATCGAGGAGAAGCTCGTGGCTTTATTGAAACAGTACGAACTGATCGGGTTTGATGAGTCGGGACATCCGAAGGCGGTTGTCCATTCGTTCAGCGAAAAGGGGCTGAAGCGGGTGCATGAACTGGAACCCGCAATCCCGTTGTTGCAGTTGATTTCCTTTGACGAGGACGAAGAGGCGAAGCTGTCCGACAAAGAGGTGAAGGACTTGCGCAAGTACGCAGCGGGCGTCGGAATCAGCTATGAAGCGTTGTCCCCTTCGTTTGTCAATGAAATGCACAGGCAGGACCTCGCTGTGTATGCCTATACCGTCAATGATGAGGAAGCCGCGTTGAAGATGAAGTCGATGGGAGTCAATGGCATCCATACCGATCATCCGGATTTATTAAAGAATAGTGGAAAATGAAAAAACAGCTACAGGCGGATGTCCTGTAGCTGTTTATTAATCTTATAGGATATTGCAAGCGTCGCATTTGTTGCCGTAGCACTCGTGCTGCTCTTCGATTTCTTCTCCGCATGATACGCAGATTTTCGTTGGCAGGTTTTTAAAGAATTCGATGATATTTGTGATCATAACAAGTCGCTCCCTTTTCATTTCAAATTTCCGTGTATGGGTACAGTCGTTTCACTGGCATAGTTGTAAGTTAGAGAATGTTGCAAGAATCGCATTGATTTCCGTAGCACTCATGTTGTTCCTCGATTTCCTCACCACAAGATGTGCAGACTTTTGCGGGTAGGTTCTTGAAAAATTCGATGACGTTTTCAAGCATAGCTCTCATCTCCTCTCGTGGTTTGTTGTATAACTATCGTTGTTATTAGTAGTGTATTATAACAGCGAGTAGAATGTCAACGGTTTTTTTAATTATTTCTGAAAAGTTTTGAAAGAGGTGCTTTTCAGGCCGGAATGGTAAAATGGAAGCATCACCGATAGAAGGAGCGATGATCTTGTATTTCGTTGATAATAAAGGAATTACCGATCCGCGCATCAACCTGGCGATCGAAGAATATGTGTTGAAAACGATGGACGTCGAGAAGGATGCGTTCCTGCTGTTCTATATTAATGAACCGTCGATCATCATCGGGAGAAACCAGAACACTGTGGAAGAGATCGACACAGAATATGTAGATGCGAACGGAATCCATGTCGTGCGCCGTCTGTCCGGCGGGGGAGCAGTGTATCATGACCTTGGCAATTTGAATTTCAGTTTCATCACAAAAGATGACGGGGATTCATTCCGGAATTTCAAGAAGTTCACGGAGCCTGTCGTCAAAGCGTTGGCTGAGTTGGGCGTGGAGGCGAAGTTGGAAGGACGCAATGATATTTTAATTGACGGCCGGAAGATTTCAGGAAATGCCCAATTTGCAACGAACGGAAGAATGTTCAGCCACGGAACATTGTTGTTTGATACAGAAATGGATCGTGTTGTTAAAGCGCTACGGGTGCGAAAGGATAAAATCGAATCGAAGGGCATCAAGTCGATCCGCAGCCGGGTTGCGAACATTTCCGAATTCTTGCCGGAGCCAATGACGATTGAGCAGTTCCGGCTGGAAGTCCTGAAGTCGATTTTCGACGGAGAGAAAAACATCCAATATGCGGAATTGACCGAAGAGGATTGGGCGAACATCCGCGAACTTTCCGCGGAACGCTATGCGAATTGGGATTGGAACTATGGCAAGTCGCCGAAGTTCAATATGCAGCACTCCCATCGATTCCCGGTCGGCAGCCTGGATATCCGCCTGCAAGTGAATAAAGGTCTGATCGAAGATGCTCATATTTACGGAGACTTTTTCGGCGTCGGCGAAGTCGCGGTGATCGAGGATAGTCTGAAGGGCGTCCAATACGACCGCAAAGCGATTAGCGAAGCGCTGAATCATGTCGATATCCCGATGTATTTGGGTGGCATTACGAAGGAAGAGTTTTTGCAATTGATTTATTGATAGGATTTGGAAGCGCCCGACGATTGTCGGGCGTTTTGAATTGGGCGAGATGGCGGTTGCGGGTGGCTCGCTCGTTGTACGGTGCTCATAAGTCCTGTTCCTCCGCTCATACCTCGTATTTTCATGCTCATAAGTCCTGTTCCCGCGCTCATCACCCGTAATTCCGTGCTCATAAGTCTTGTTCCTGCGCCCATACCTCATGGCCCCGCGCTCAAAATTCGTGTCTCTCCGCCCATACCCATGTTCTTCCGCCCCTGTCCCACTCCAATTCCCACCCACCCCCATCTCCCAATACAACCCGCCCCGCGATATACGTTATACTAGAGGGAGAGTGAAAGGGGATTTGGAAGATGGAGAATCAGCGGATTTTCATTGTGGAAGATGATCGAAAAATTGCGCAGTTGTTGGCGGATACGTTGCGGAAATATCAATATGACGTTGCGGTGATCGAGGATTTCGACCGGGTGACGGAGGAGTGCTTGGCATTTGATCCGCATTTGATTTTGTTGGATATCAATTTGCCGTCGTACGACGGGTATTATTGGTGCCGTCAGTTGCGCCAGCATACGACGTGTCCGATCCTGTTCATTTCCGCGCGGTCGGGAGATATGGATCAGGTATTTGCATTGGAGAATGGCGGCGATGACTTCATTACGAAACCTTTCCATTACGAAATCGTCCTTGCCAAGATAAGAAGCCATTTGCGCCGTTCGTTCGGGGAATACGCGCCGAATCAAAGCGAACGGACTGTGAAACTGGGCTTGTTGACTTTATATATCGAGCGGATGGAATTGCATCTCCGCGACCAAGTCGTGCCGCTTCAAAAGAAGGAGTGCATCGTGCTGAACTTGCTGTTGGAGGCGTCGCCGAAAGTGGTGTCCCGCGAAACGTTGCTGGAGGAACTTTGGGACGACCAGACCTTTGTCGATGAAAACACATTGAATGTCAATATGACGCGGGTGCGGAAAAAACTGGCCGATTACGGCATCCGCTCCTCGATCGAAACGGTGCGGGGCGCGGGCTATCGGTTCCTGCTCGCGCCGGAGGAAGCATGAAAAAGATCACTCTTTTCTTGCGGGACCATGTATCATTCCTCATTTTTCAAATGGTCCTCGTCCTGTTCATCTTGCTGCTGTATTGGCTTGACGGATTTCGGAACTATAACACAGCCATTTACTCCATCAGCATCAGCATCTTGCTGACGGCGAGCTATTTGGCCGGCAAGCTGATCATGCGGCGGTCGTTCTATGCGGCGATTACGCGTAAGCCGGTGAAGATGGAGGATGCGCTGATCCGGCATGTCCAGACGCCGGAACATCGGCAGACAACGGAATTCACCCGTCAATTGTACAAGCTGTATCAGGCGGAGGTCCAGGCGCTGTACGCGTCGCAGCACCGACAGCTGCATTTTATGAACCAGTGGGTGCATCAGATGAAGACACCGATCTCCGTCATCGGCCTGTTGTTACAGGAAGAAGGCGAACTGGATCGGGCCAGCATCAACGAGGAAGTGGATAAAATTCGTCGGGGCCTGGAGTCGGTGCTCGTCAATGCACGCTTGGAGACGTTTGAAGAAGATATGCGGATCGAGCAGGTCCCTCTGTTGAACCTCGTTCAAGAACTCGTTACGGAACATAAACGGCTGTTCATTGCCAACGGGGTGTTTCCAGTCATTTTAATCGGTTCGGATTTTGTCGTGGCGACCGACGCGAAATGGATGAAAATTGTCATTGGGCAGTTCATCACGAATGCGGTCAAATATACGTTTGATAAAGGGAAACGAGTCTTCCTGACGGCAGAAAAAGTGGAAGCGGGCGTGAAACTTTCCATCCGGGATGAAGGGGTCGGGATTCCGGCATCCGATCTAAAACGGGTGACGAAAGCTTTTTTCACTGGAGAAAACGGCCGGTTAACCGGAGAATCAACAGGAATGGGCCTCTATATCGCGTCGGAAGTATGTGAGCGGTTGGGACATCTGTTGACGATGGAGTCGGAACTTGGAATTGGAACGACGGTGTCGATTGTGTTCGAAAACGGAGGAGGTGGAGCGGTTGATGGAGCGAAGACCAATCGTCGACTTGACGGAAGTGACGAAGATCTATGAAAGCAAAGTGATGCACCGGGCGTTGAACCGCTTGGACTTTGAAGTGGAAGAAGGGGAGTTCGTCGCCGTGATGGGTCCTTCGGGGAGCGGCAAGACGACGCTGCTGAACCTCATTTCGACAATCGACGTGCCAACATACGGCCGGGTAGTGATCGACGGCATCGAGCCAGAAACGTTAGGGTCGAATGAACTCGCCCTGTTCAGGCGACGCAATCTCGGGTTCGTTTTCCAGGATATCAACCTGCTCCATATGCTGACGGTGGAAGAGAACCTCGTGCTGCCGCTCACATTGGACGGCTTGTCGCTGCAAGAGATGGAAGGTCGGGTCGAGGAGTTAGCGAAACGCCTGGATCTGACAGCCATTCTGAATCGGCGCCCGGATGAATTATCGGGGGGACAGGCACAACGGACGGCGATTGGTCGGGCGTTGATCCATAAGCCGAAAATCATTTTGGCGGATGAACCGACAGGTAATCTGGATTCAAAATCGGCAAAGGATGTTCTCGAACTGTTGGGAGGCATCAACGAGTCTGAAAAAACGACGGTCATCATGGTGACACATGATCCCATTGCCGCAAGTTATTGCGACCGTGTATTGTTCATCAAAGACGGCGAATTTTTCAATGAAATCTATAAAGATGAGCGGAGACGGACGTTTTTCCAACGCATTTTAAATGTGCTGTCTCTTCTCGGGGGGGATGTCCATGATCTTTCGTCAGTTCGCTTACCGTAACGTCGTCCGGAACAGCCGGATCTACGCAGCATTTTTTATGGCGAGCGTCTTTTCGGTCATGGTCTTTTTCCTCTATTCGATGTTGCTGTTCCACCCGTCCATCGAAAACCGGTTTGTTCAGGAGATTGCCAAATCGGGGATGATCACCGCTCAAATCATCCTCTATATTTTCACGTTGTTTTTCTTGTTTTATTCGATGCGGGCCTTTTTGCAGGCGCGTACGAAGGAATTCGGCATTTTGCTCCATTTGGGAATGGCGAAAAAGCAATTGCACCGTCTCATTTTCATCGAAACGATGATCATCGGGACAGGATCTATCTTGGCGGGGACGTTCCTAGGCTATATGTTTTCCAAGTTCTTCTTCATGATTGTGAAAAACATTGTCATGCTGCCAGCGTTGCCTCTGTACCTTTCGTGGAAGCCGTTTGCATTGACGGTCGGGGTTTTCCTAAGTTTGTTCGTAATCATTTCGTGGGTTGCGCCGATTTTCATTCGGACCGGACAAGTGGCAGATCTTCTCCAACATGAAACAGGGGAAGCGGATGGTTACAGCCCCGCTCGGGCATACATCGGTATTTTGCTGCTGGTGTTGTCCTATACGATGGCTGCATTGACATCGCATTCGATCGTCATCGGGCTCCTTTTTTTATTGCCGCCGCTAGCAACGATCGGGACGTATTTGTTTTTCACCGATTCCTTGCCGATGGTGCTCCATAAAATCCGAAGACGGAAGCGTCTCTATTGGCATCATTTCTGGTTGCTCTCCATTTCGGAAGGCGTCGTACGGCTACGGGAAAATGCCCGGATGTTTTTTATTGTCTCTATCGTGTCGACCATCGCATTCATGTCGGTCGGGATTTTGGCCTCCCTCACTTCATTCGCCTCGCAGTACCGGGAAATGCACCCGCTCGGCTTGGTTTATAAGAGTGAAATCGGGAATGAACTCGAAGGTGAGCATATGAAGCGGCTCGTCAGGGAGTTGCACGAGGAGGAGATCGAGTATTCGCTCGTCAAATTCGATGTGCTGGAGCAGAAGTCTTCCTTCACCAATAACTCGGTTAGAATTCTAAAACAATCGGATATCGATTTGCTTGCCGGATCATTCGACTATGAAGCGATGGACTTGGAAAAAGGAGAGGCGCTCTTTTTGCCGCCGTCGATCTCTTCATACGAGCAGTTGGCAGATCGGCGGGTCCAGACGGTTTTGGAAGAGAGCGGGGTCCGGGTGGAAATCGCAGGAGCCTATCCGCATCATTTGTTTTCCGCATATTCGATGGGTATGAATGCCATCATTTTGAACGATGTGGATTATAATATCGTGGCGGATAGTGGGCCGGCAAAGGAATTGAAGGCGTTTACCTATTATGCGTTCAATGTGCCGGAATGGCAGGAGACGAAAAACGTCGGGCTGCTCATCGAGGCGAGGGCGACGGACTCTTTCCTATCCGGGACGAGCGACCAATTGTTGTATTCCTTTGAAAATCCGGGTTTGAATTACTCGGTCATCCGGACGACCTTCTCGTTATTGCTGTTCATCGGGCTGCTGCTCGCAGCGGTATTTTTCCTGGCAGCTGGGAGTTTCATCTATTTCCGGCTCTATACATCGCTCGATCGCGACCGGAAACAGTTCGACGTCCTCCGCCGAATGGGCATCACCGACCGGGAAGTGAAGAAAGTCGTCAACCGGCAGCTCATCCCACAATTCTTCTTCCCGTGGGGCGTGGCATTCGCCCACAGCTCCTTCGCGTTCCTGTCCTTGCAAGTGATCTGGGACGCCCTTGCCGAAATCTCGATCGTCAAGGAACTCACCATCGTCCTCGCCGGCTTCGCCGTTATGCAAGTGCTCTATTTCTACCTGATCCGCTGGCGCTATTTGGTTCATATTAAAGCGGCGGGTTGAATGAAGAGCAGGTGGGCCTGCTCCGGATGCCGGGGCGGGGTAGGCGGGGGAGAATGGGGTGGGGTTGCTGATAACTGGGTCGGAGTGCTGATAACTTGAGTGGATTGCTGATAACTTGAGTGGATTGCTGATAACTTGGGCGGAGTGCTGATAACTTGAGCGGATTGCTGATAACTTGGGTGGAGTGCTGATAACTTGAGTGAAACACTGATACCTCCCGAGTAGCTCCGAAAATTCCCATGGGCTGATACCATTTCCGCACTCCACCCTTCCACTATATTAGTATAAAATTTCACCCTACCAAACCCGTAATCATTCATTCCCCTAAAGCACTTAAAAAGAGAAGGTTGTATTTTCTGAACTTTTCTTATATAATGTTTTTGATGTATAAATGAATGACTGTTCATTCAATGATAAAGGGGATGAGGAGATGAATTTAGTTTCACGGGTACAGGAGACGGCGATGACACAACCTGGGAAGACGGCGTACCATTTCATGGGGAAGGATACATCGTATGCCGAGTTTGATCAATCTGTCTCCATGTTTGCTTCGGCGCTGCAGGATTTGGGTGTCGGGAGAGGGGACCATGTTGCATTTCTTCTTGGGAATACGCCGCATTTTTTGATTTCGCTTTATGCGACGATGCGAATCGGAGCTACGGCCATTCCGGTGAATCCGATTTATACACCGGATGAAATTTCCTACATTTTACATAACAGTGACGCCAAGGCAGTCATCGCGCTCGATCTGTTATTGCCGCTCGTTGAACAAGCGGCGGACACTTTTCCAGCGATTGCCCACTACATCATTTGTGAAACCGAACCGGACACTCCAGCAAAATTGGCTGTTTTGCCAGATGCAGCGAAGGGAAAAGTTCATGCTTTTTCAAGTTTGATTGCCAAAGGCCGGCCCGATGTCGCCCCAGTTGCCGTTGAGGAAGATGAAACCGCTGTCATCTTGTATACGTCCGGCACGACCGGGCGTCCGAAAGGCGCGATGCTGACGCATAAGAATTTATATTCCAATGCGCGGGATGTCGGTGATTATCTCGGATTCTCTGAAGATGACCGGATCATCGCGACGCTTCCGGTGTTCCACGTGTTCGCGCTGACAGTTGTCGTCAATGCACCGCTTTTGATGGGGGCCACCATTCTCCTCGTTCCGAAATTTTCGCCGGCCGATGTGTTCGCCATCGCGATGCAACAGCAGGCGACCGTCTTCGCCGGGGTACCGACGATGTACAATTTCCTGTATCAATATCCACAAGGCGATCCGGCTGATTTCGGGAGCATCCGTCTGGCAATCTCGGGGGGCTCTTCATTGCCGGTCGCGCTCCTGCATAATTTCGAGGAGAAATTCGACGTCCGGATTTCAGAAGGGTATGGTCTGTCCGAGGCATCGCCGGTTACCTGCTTCAATCCGCTCGACCGCGATCGCGTGCCCGGTTCCATCGGCACATCGATCATCAATGTTGAAAATAAAGTCGTGGACGAATTGGGGAGTGAAGTAGCAGATGGTGTCGTCGGTGAATTGATCGTCCGCGGACCGAATGTCATGAAAGGGTATTATAAAATGCCGGAAGATACGGAAGCGACAATTCGCAACGGCTGGCTTTATACGGGGGATTTGGCAAGGCGTGACGAGGACGGCTATTTCTATATCGTCGACCGGAAGAAGGATCTCGTCATCGTCGGAGGCTACAATGTCTACCCGCGCGAGGTCGAAGAAGTGCTCTTCGCCCATCCGGACATCGTGGAAGCGGCGGTCATCGGCGTGCCCGACCCGGATTTCGGCGAAGCGGTTCACGCGTTCGCAGTGCTGAAGGAAGGCAAAACCGTCGACGCCGAGCAGTTGAACGCCTACTGCGCGGACCGTTTAGCCAAATACAAAATTCCGAAACACTTCGAGTTCTTGGATGAACTGCCGAAGAACACGACCGGCAAGATTTTAAGACGTTCGTTGAAAGAGCATGTGGTGAAATAAAGTGAACCGCCCTGGCAGAAAGATATTCTTCTGCCGGGGCGGTTTTTTGTGCAGTCATGGGGCGAATCGAAGGTCCCAATTCAGGAATAAAATTGTGAACTTGACGGATATCCATCGAAAAGTGATGGGAATCCGCTGAAAAGTGACGGATTAATGGGCGGAAGTGACAGTTACCTGCCGAGATTTGGCGGATAAAATTGTGCCAAACCGCTCCCCACAAAAAAACTTGCCCGAAATTAAAACTTTTTCCAAACAGTTTCCGAATATACTTAAGGACGATCATGATGAGCGAGTTGGTGACGTATGGACAGGGAGAAGCGGTGGATTCAGCAGATCCAGAAGAAAGGCAGCGAGTCGGCGGCGAATGCGTTGGTGACGAAATATTATAACGAAATGTTTGCGTTCTGTTACAAACAGACGATAGATGCCGATCTGGCGATGGATTTGACGCAGGAGATTTTCATCAGCGCCCTGCAGTCCATCCGGAATTACGACAAGGCAAAGGCGTCATTCCGGACGTGGCTGTACAAGCTGGCGTCCCATCGGCTCGTCGACTATTACCGATCCAAGAGTTACCGATACGCCCAACTGGAGCAATCCATTGACGAATTCGAGTTCGAAGATGACTATGACCTCGCCAGTTCGCTCGAGCTCAAGGAGGACTACGAAAAGATCGGGGCGCTCATCAATGAATTGGACGCCCGGTCCCAGCAGATCATCCGGCTTAAATTATTCGGAGATTATACATTGCAAGAAATTGCAACCATCGAAACGATTCCGTTGTCGACAGTGAAAACGAGATATTATGCAGCGCTGAAATTGATTCGCAAAGAAATGAAGGAGGATGCGCATGAATAAAGAAAAATTCAAAGTTCCGATGCCGGATGACCAGATGATCCATTTGCAAGTGGAACAGATCGTCACGAAAGGCCTGCAGCGCAAACCAAGCTTTCCAATCTATCTCAAAACGATGGGCCGGCAAATCGGCATGCGCCATCTGTTCGCTGATCGAGTCGAACTCGGGCTCCTTTTGCTGGCAGCGATTGCCCTGTTCAGCGTCCTGCTCATACCGGCTCGGACGCCGAGCGAAGGCATGTATGCTTCCATCTTTCTGTTGTCGCCAATCGTGTTTCTTGCTTTCTCCCTTTACACCTATCTGAATAAAATCGAGCGGGACACGTATGAAGTCGAGATGTCCTGCAAATTCAATGTCTACCAGGTCATCGCTTTCCGGATGCTCCTATTCAGTGTCGTCTCGATTCTTGTCAACACGCTCCTCATTGCATTGATTGCGTGCGTCCACAAGGACATTAGTTTCTCTCGGGCATTGATGATCTCCCTGACCGCGCTGTTCCTGTTCGCCATCCTCTTCCTCTACGCCTTGATGAGGCGCCGTTCGCTAGTAATGGTGACGATGACGGTTGCAGGTTGGATGGCGGGGAACGGGCTGCTGCATTACGGGGCTCGCGAATCGTACGGAGCACTGCTCATGCAATTGCCTCTGCTCATCTATACCCTCGTCCTAGTCAGCAGTGCCATCCTTTATTGGAAAACCTTGAAACGATTACTTTATTTCCGTCAGATGAAAGGGGCTTTTTAACATGCTCGTTGTGAAAGATGTGACAAAACAGTACGGCGACTTCACAGCCTTGCAGGACATCCACTTGGAATTTTCCAATGGCTTGTACGGTTTGCTCGCTCCGAACGGGGCCGGGAAGACGACGCTCATCAAAATGTTGGCGACGTTGATGTTCCCGACGAAAGGCGAGATTTTATTCAACGGGAACAACATTATCGATATGGATGACGAGTACCGTGATTTGCTCGGCTATTTGCCGCAGCAATTCGGCTACTATAAAAACTATTCACCGAAACAATATCTTCTCTATTTGGCCGCATTGAAAGGGATCGGCAACAAAGAGGCGTTGCTGAAAATCACGGATTTGCTCGAGAAGGTTGCGTTAGGCGACGTCGCCAATAAGAAAATGAAGAAATTCTCCGGGGGGATGATTCAGCGGGTCGGGATTGCGCAGGCGCTGTTGAACGATCCGAAAATCCTCATCATGGACGAGCCGACTGCCGGATTGGATCCGAAGGAACGGGCGCGTTTCCGTCATTTGCTCACCGATCTGGCACGCGAGAGGCTCGTTATCATTTCCACACATATCGTGTCCGATATAGAATTGATTGCAAATGAAATCATCTTGATCAAAAACCAGCGCCTCCTGTATAAGGATTCGGTGGAAGCGATCTGCGGAACGCTGGCGGGCGCCGTGTTCGAAACGACGATGGACTATGCCCAGCTGGAATCGTTTCGGAAACAGCATACGCTATTATCCGAAAAGCAGGAGTATGGGAATATGATTGTCCGGTTCGTACATAAAGGAACGCCCGAGGCCGATTGGGCGCCAGTCCCGCCGCAATTGGAGGACGTCTTCCTCTACGATTATCGAGACAACATCGGAGAAGCGTGATGCGAATTTTTCTAAATGAATGTAGGAAAGCCGCCACGTCCCCGATCCTGATTGCGCTGCTCGTCCTGTTCTGTGCCTATAATATCTTCCTCATCGTCAGTTCATCCAACCATAAAGAGGAATTGAACATCGTCAACGACATCGTCGATACTTACGGCCTCCAAATCACGGACGCGTCGTTGCAGCAATTTGAAAAAAATGTACAAACCGACCTCACCGAACTGGAGAAGATGACCGGGCAGAAATTCGGCACGGTCCATGACTTCCTCTCCGGCTTACGCTTTGAAGATCGCGATCGATACAGCGAAGCGGACTGGCAGTTCATCGACCGTCTGCAAATCAAAGAAATGTACCTAGGCATGGCGGAATCCATCGACGAAAGTTACGCGACCATCGACATCGAAGCGCTGGGGGAAGGGGAAGTGAAGAAATATGCCCTGAGCGGCACGGCAGCCAATATTTTACGGAAGGAATACAAAAAGTTCGCCGAGCGATTTGAAGAAATGGTTGGAAATGAAGAACATAAACAGTGGTTCTTTGCTGGGAAAGTGTATTTCATGC
The DNA here is from genome assembly GCF_038003045.1 of Sporosarcina sp. FSL W7-1349. NCBI lineage: Bacteria > Bacillati > Bacillota > Bacilli > Caryophanales > Caryophanaceae > Sporosarcina > Sporosarcina sp. FSL W7-1349. The sequence continues at coordinate 1,880,406 of NZ_JBBOOK010000001.1, read as the reverse complement.
ACAGTTTCCTTTTCAAAACGGTCTTCTTGCACATCATTATCGAGTCGCTGCTTCTCGTCATTTTGGCAACCGCGCTCATTATGAACTACGAATTTGAAAGCCGGACACATCTCGTCAGCTATGCAACACGACGGGGCCGGAAGCTGGTGAAGGATAAGCTTGCCGCATCGTTGATGATCGCCGCGATACTTACCGCCATCGTGCTGGTCGTCACACTGGTCACGTATTTCATCATTTTCGATTATTCGCATGTGTGGAAGACGTCCATCAGCAGCGCGTTTAATTGGGAGTATAACTTTCCGAATATCGCTTGGTGGGATTTGTCCGTGCGCCAATACTTGGTCGGCGTGATCGGGCTAGTCATGATTGGCATGCTGCTATTTTCAGGTTTGACATCCGCCCTATCCATCGTATTGAAAAACAGCTATGTCGCCTTCTCGCTGATGGCCCTCTTTTTCGTCATCGCGTGGCTCATGCCGGGCTTCATGTCAACTTCATCCAGGCTGCTTTTCATTTCCAGCTATAATCTGTCGACGTTATTGATCGGCATTTCCGGGTCGTTCATGGGAAGCAGCGGACTGACGATGTTCAAGAACTTTGAATGGATGACAGTCGCTAGCTGGACGATCTTTGCGGTGGCGTTTTGTTACATTTCAATACAGCGGTTTCGGAAAGAGGATATTTAGGAAAGGGGGCTTCTGAAAATGAGGATTTTATGGAATGAAATGAAGAAAATTTTGACGTGGAAAGCGATGTTGCTGCTGTTTCTTGTTAATAGTGTGCTCTATTTCCTGTTGATTGAGTTTCATATTGAACACTTCCCAAATGGAAGACCGGCGCTGGATTCGTATAGGCTCGGGGTCGAGATGATCGAGAAATATGGCACGGATATGGATGCGGAGGAAATAATCGACTTTAAAAACGAATACGATGCTCGCGTGGAGGAAGCGGACCAGTACTTGCAGGCGAGGCAGGAGTTTGTCGAAGCGGGGCTTGATACATACGACAAACTGATCAACCATGATTGGGACAATCAGGAGCAGAGCGATTTACAGAACCGAATTTTTCACGAGGAACAGGTCGACCTTTTCTGGGAGTTGCAGGATAGAAGAAGACTGGTTGAGTTCCATGAATCAAAGGACGTGATTCCAGATAATCTTTCATCTGAGCAGATACAGCGTATGGAGAAATTATTTGCTGCCGGGAAATTTCAAGTGTACACCGAAATTGTAATGGAAAACTTCCGGACTTTTATTGGGAACGTGGCGATCGCCATCCTGTTCAGCGTCGTCCTCGTCATTTCACCGGTAATCTTGAAAGATCGGATGAGACAGATTGTGCCGTTGCAGTACACTACGAAGAAAGGCCGAAACTTGTACAGGACGAAAATCGTGGCCGGCTTACTCTCCGCCTTCCTGGTCATCACAGGATTGCTGGCGGTCTATTTTGGTATTTATTCATTGAACAATACATCTCCGTTTTTTGACGTGCGGGTGAACACATTTATCGGCCCCGAATCTTGGTATGATCCGACGTTCTTCCAGTATATCGTTTTATGTGCAGCCGCCATTTACGCCATCGGATTAATCAGCGCGTTACTGGCCATGGCGAGCTCAACGGTCGTCCCGAATTTCGTGTCGTTGATCGGAGTGCAAATCCCGATCATCGCAGGAATGCTCATCGTCGGTTTGAAACCAATGCTCCATTTCATCATCGCAATCTTGTATCCGCAATGGTTAGTTCCGCTCGCTTATGTGGCGCTTGTGGTGGTGAGCGTAGTGGTGGTGTGGCGTTTGTGGAGGGGAGAAGGGAAGCGGGATATTGTATTGTGAAATCAGACGAGTGGAAGATATAGGAACGTAAGATTAACTAAAAGATAAATAGGGGAACGCCAGCCCGGGCGAGGTTGGCGTTTTTTTGACAGGGGCGGTAGACGATTTTGATGAGGGCAGTCGTGCCATGAAGGTTTAGTTGATTATCCTTAGTCCATAAAGTTTTATCAGAAAAGACCACTTTCTAAAATGTATTATATAGAATAATGTGTTAGTATAATAAGAACAAGGAAAAGGTTTCTTGGTTCTTGGTCCCTAGTTCAGGGTATAAATTTAAAAGAAGGAGGCATATACTATGGTGTACTTAAAAGATATCTCGGAGGAGAGAACACAGATGAGAGTGCCCAAAAAAATTGCAGTCTCCCGAAAAAGACAAATTACCATACCAATAGATTTCTATGAACAGTTAGAAATTGGTGATGAAGTGATTTGTGAGGTTGTTGACAACAGTTTGGTAATTAGGCCGATCAGCGAGCCTCAAGATTTTAGTGAATACATCTTGCGTGACTTAATTAATGAAGGGTATGAGTCGGGTGAAGAATTATTAAAAGAGTTTTCTTATAGAAAATCTCAAATCAAACCTGCCCTTGAACAAATGATTGCCGAAAGCCGCGATGGTAAAGTTTATTCCAGTCCCGAAGAATTCTTTAGCGAACTAGATGAGGATGAAGATGAATAGGCAGGTACCCTTGAAACTTGAAATATTACCAAGGGCTAAAAGATTTTTTAAATCAATCAGACGAGACAAAGAATTATCACAAAAGTTTCAAAAACAAATCAAGAATTTACAATTAAATCCATCCTTGGGGACTCTCAAGTCAGGTGATTTAGGTGGAGTGTTTTCAATGGATATTCGACATAACAAGGTTGAATACGAATTAGCTTACTGTGTAGAGCAGTTGGAAGATGGAAAAATACTTCTTATTATTTTGGCGGGAACAAGAGAAAATTTCTATAATGAACTAAAGACATATATGAAAACAACCACAAGATTAAAACGGCATTAAAACAGAGTCCCTGGATAAAATTAGGGACTCTATTTTAATTACAACAAAGGAAACTCTCCCCGCCAAGTCGAAGTCACATAACAGACGAAATGGGGGAATTCATATGAAAAAACGAAAAGTGGCAGCGAAGGATTTGTTCGTGTTGCAGTCGGTTACGAATCCGCGATTATCGCCGGATGGCAAGGCGGCTGTCTTCGTCAAGACGCATATCGATGAGGAACAGAATAAATATGTAGCGAATTTATTCCACATCGATTTAGATACGAACGAAGTGACACAGTGGACACACGGGGGCCAGCGAGTGTCTGCGCCGGCGTGGTCGGCGGATGGGAAGCACATTGCGTTTTTGTCCGATCGCGAGGAGAAGAATCAGTTATACGTCCTTTCCGCAACGGGCGGCGAGGCGCGGAAGTTGACGGCATTTATCAATGGCATTACTTCGTTTCGCTGGTCGCCGTGCGGCAATCAAATCTGGTTCGCGGCCGATGTGCAAAAAGGCAAGTCGTTCACCGATGAGCCTGAAAAACAGGAAGACACAGAAAAGCCGGAACCGGCCCGTGTGACGAAAATGAAATATAAAGCGGATGGCATAGGTTTATTAAAACAGGATGTGTTTCGTCAAATTGGGGTGCTCGATGTGGAGACGGGAACCGCAACACCGTTCACAGAAGGCCATCACCAACATACATTGCATGCGGTTTCGCATGACGGGAAGCGTCTGGTGATCGGTGTCAATCGGCGGGAGAATCAGGATTTTGATTTCCGGCAGCCGTTGGTTATGGTCAATGTGCAGACGAAAGAGGAAACGGTGGTCATCGACGAGGAAGGGGCGTATGGCGACGCACGCTTTTCCTTTGATGACCGGTATATCGCATTTTCGGGAGCGGGTAGTGCGTACAAGAATGCGACCCATGATTGTGTACTCGTCTACGACACGGCAGATGGGACACTTCTGAATTTGACGGAAGGCTTGGACGCACCGGTCGTGGATGCGGTCGTGGCGGATCTGCAGCAGGGGGCAGCTGCGCCGGGTGTCGTTTGGACGAAGGACAACCATTTGTACTACCAATTATCGACGAGGGGCGATGTGCAATTGTACTTTGCTTCGCTCGACGGCGCGCTGTTTCCGGCGACACCGCAAGATGAGCATGTGTACGATTATGACGTTTCGATGGCTGGGGAATTTGCCCTTCTTTGCGTCAGCGATCCGGCGAATCCAGGTGAGTTGGTCAAGCATGTGATTACAACAGGCGAGCGGGAGACGCTTACTTCATTCAATCGGAAGTATGTAGAGGAAACGATACTTGTGGCACCAGAGCAAATTGCCTTCGTGGGACCGGATGGATGGGATGTGCACGGATGGCTCATGAAACCGGCTGACTTTGTGGAAGGCCAGCGCTATCCGCTCGTCGTGGAAATCCACGGCGGCCCGCATACGATGTACGGCCATTCATTTTTCCACGAACTGCAATTTCTGGCGGCGCAAGGCTACGGCGTGTTGTACGTCAATCCGCGGGGCAGTCACGGGTACAGTCAGGCGTTCGTCGACGCAGTGCGGGGCGATTACGGCGGCGGAGATTATGAGGATATCATGGCGGGGCTCTATTTTGTGATGAATGAAAATGAATGGATCGACCCCGACCGGCTCGGGGTAACCGGCGGTAGTTACGGTGGCTTCATGACGAACTGGATCGTCAGCCGGACGAATCAATTCAAAGCCGCGGTGACGCAACGATCGATTTCCAACTGGATCAGCTTCTTCGGCGTGTCCGACATCGGCTATTATTTCAGCGATTGGCAAATTGGTGCTGATATGAAGGACACCGGGAAGCTGTGGGACCGCTCGCCGTTGAAATATGCGGAACGGGTGGAAACACCGTTGCTGATCCTCCATTCGGAAAACGATTTCCGTTGCCCGATCGAACAGGCGGAACAGCTTTTTATCACACTGAAAAGTCTCGGAAAGGAAACCGAATTCGTCCGCTTCCCGGACGCGGATCACAACCTGTCGAGGACCGGGATTCCTAGCCTGCGGATCGCTAGGTTGGAAGAGATTGTTGGGTGGTTTGAAAGGTATTTGTGAGGAGGTAGGGGATTGTCATGGGAAATTGAGAAACTCTCATGGCAAATCCCTGAACTGTCATGGGAATCGTGGAAACTGTCATGGCTCGGTCAAACTGTCATGGGAAATCAGGCAACTGTCATGGCAAATTCTCGAACTGTCATGGGGCCAGTGGAAACTGTCATGGCGTGGCCAAACTGTCATGGGAAATCGGGCAACTCTCATGGCAAATCCCTGAACTGTGATGGGATTTGCGAAAACTGTCATGGCGCGGGCCAACTGTCATGGCAAATCCCCGAACTGTCATGGGGATCGCAAAGACTCTCATGGCCCGGGCATAAACGTCCAAATAAAAAAACTGGAGGTTATCAATCCAAATGAAATGGACTAAATTGAAAAAGTTAGCGGAAGATTGCCTCTGCGATTCATTGAAAGGTCGGGCTACGTACCAACTTGTCGTTCATCGCAAAAGCCATGATCAGACGAGGACGTTCCGAGTGACTCTCGATGGTCACGAAATCTTTCGGGCTTCGGACATCCCGTTTTCGATGGCAGCCAATACACGCGGGATCGAATTAACTGCGGAGCGGCAAATCGATCCGTTGGCATGGGTTGATAATGTGGGGCAACTTTGGCAGTCACCAGAATTGAAACGGCTGCATGCCGCCTATGATGACGCGGAACTCGAGGTGAAGGAGCAGGGGCTGTTCCCTGCATGGGAAATGGTCCCACTTTTATACGAATTCCTTCAACTGCCAATCGAACAGGCGCTGGCACATGAACACCCATTCATACGCGCCATTAGCTTATTGGATCGGCGGGTCGGGAAACGGCGGCTGGCTGGGATAAAACCTGAATTAGAGGAAGCCTTAGTGCGACAATTTTATGAAATCCGGGAAACTGCCGGAAAGGAGACCGTCATTTCTTAATAGAGTGACGGTTTTTGGTTATAAAGTTGTGGAGGTTTTTCGGAAAGGTGTGAGCGTTTCCCTTGAGGGTATGCCAGTTGTCCATCAAGATGTGTGAGTTTCATTCGAGGGGGGATCAGCATAGGGAGCACCTTTTTTTAATAATGAGTGATTACTCACTTTACTACTACCACCACTACTTCTTTTATAATGGAGTGAGTAATCACTCACTACGTGAAAGGAGCGGATTTTATGCAATCAACCACCAAACCTTGTGTATCCATCCGTAACGTTTCCAAGAGTTTCAAGGATCATCCGGTTCTTCAGGATATCAATCTGGACATTATGCCAGGGGAGATTTTCGGGCTTCTTGGACCGTCAGGAGCGGGGAAGACGACGTTGGTGAAAGAGTTGGCGGGGCTGGACACGCCGACGAGCGGGGAAAATCTTGTCTTTCAGGAAAAGATGCCTTCCTTGCATTTGATAAACCGGATCGGTTATATGGCCCAGTCGGATGCCCTGTACGAAGAACTGTCTGCGAAGGAGAATCTTCAATTTTTTTCGGAGCTGTATGGCTTGAAAGGGAAGAAGCAGGCGCAGCGGATTGATGAGGTGATGGCGCTTGTGCAATTATCCAATGACTTGACGAAATTAGTTTCCAATTATTCAGGTGGCATGAAACGAAGGCTATCCCTCGCCATCGCACTCCTTCATGAGCCGGAGTTGTTGATTCTCGATGAGCCGACGGTTGGCATCGACCCTGTCCTCCGGAAAAGCATTTGGCAGGCGTTTGCCGGTTTGAAAGCGCAAGGGACGACATTGATCGTGACGACGCATGTCATGGACGAGGCGGATAAATGCGAATCGGCTTGCGCTCCTTCGGGATGGGAAATTGATCGCGGTCGGGTCGCCGGCTGAATTGAAATCGCAAACGAACACCACGACAATCGAGGAAGCATTCCTCGTCTATGGAGGTGAGGAAGCATGAGAGTCGCGGCACTTGTCAAACGGATTCTACGGCAAATCGTCCGGGATAAACGGACGATCGGGTTGCTCATCTTCGCGCCGATGCTCGTCTTGACGATGTTGTATTTCATTTTCGAAGGCGGAGAATATGAGCCTAAAATAGGTTTGGTGGATGTCCCAGAGATGATTGAACAGCAACTGAATGTCGCAGGGGCGACCCTCACCAATTACAATGATGAAACGGCCGCCAAAGAGCAGCTGGCTAAACAAAAAATAGACGCTTATCTCAAATTCGAAGGGATGTCGCCGTCCCTCGTCGTGGAAGGTAGTGACCCGACGGTGACCGGCGCGACGATGAAATGGTTCCAACAGGCATTGCCGAAACAACCCGGCGGAGGCATGATGCCCGAGCCGCAAGTCGATTTCCTCCATGGCTCAAGCGATATGGGGCAGTTCGATTATTACGGCCCCGTTCTTCTCGGATTTTTCGTGTTCTTTTTCGTTTTTCTCATCGCGGGTGTTTCCTTCCTGCGGGAGCGGACGACCGGGACATTGGAACGATTATTGTCCAGCCCGCTGCGCAAATGGGAAATTGTCGCGGGCTACGTCATCGGCTTTGGTTTATTCACAATGATTCAATCGACATTAATCACCGCCTATGCCATCTACGTGCTCGGCATGGTCATGGAGGGCTCGTTCCTATATGTACTGCTCATCATTTTATTGCTCGCTCTTACGGCGTTGACGCTCGGGATTCTACTCTCCTCCTTTGCCCATAATGAACTGCAAATGATACAATTCATCCCGATTGTCGTCGTGCCGCAAATTTTCTTTTCAGGTTTATTCAACCTTGAAACGATTGCTGGATGGCTAAGCTGGATCAGTCACGTCACGCCGCTGTACTACGCGGCGAATGCCTTGCGCAATGTGATGGTCCGGGGGTATGGTTGGGGAGATATCTATTTGGATCTTTTCGCAATTCTGGGCTTTTCCCTGTTATTCATTGCCATTAATATAATCGCACTGCGCAAATACCGTAAAATGTAAGGAGGACATATGGCTGATCAAAATATGATGGATGAACTGTTCGACAGCGAGATGACGGAAAAGCAAAAACAAATCGTGGTAGCGGCCATTGACATCTTCGCGGAAAAAGGGTTTGCCGCCACATCCACAAACGAAATTGCCAAAAAGGCAGGAGTGGCAGAAGGGACGATTTTCCGTCATTGGAAAACGAAAAAGGATCTCCTGCTGTCCATTGTCAGTCCGATGATGGTGAAAATGCTTGCGCCATTCATTATCAAGGATTTGAATAAAGTGCTAGATCAAGAGTACGCAACGTTCGAAGATTTCGTGCGTGCGATGGTCGAGAATCGGCAAAAGTTTTTGGAGAAAAATATGTCCATCCTTAAAATCCTTCTTCAGGAGATCCCGTTCCACCCGGAATTGCGGGAGCTGTTCATCGAGCACGTCGGCAAGAAAGTGCTCGCCCGATTTATCGAAATCATAGAGCATTACCAGTCGAAAGGGCAGCTCGCCGATTTGCCTGCGACGACCGTCGTCCGGCTTGCCGGTTCCACGATTCTCGGGTATTTCGCAACAAAATACGTCATCGCCCGAAACTCGGACAGTTGGGAGGACGACGTAGAATTGGAGAGGACGATCCGGTTTTTGGTGGATGGTTTGGCAAAACAGGGAATGTAACGGATTTCATTCCCGAAATTCTTCTCGGTTTTGTTGAATTTCCTATGATTATTTCGAAAAACCGATTGTATATCGGGGCGGAAAGGTCTACTATGGACTCATGATAATTCTAGGAGTGACTGAAATGGAACAAGTTGGAAGTTATCGAGTGGAAAAAGACTATATCGGGGAGAAGCAAGTACCGGCTGATGCGTATTACGGCATCCAGACGTTGCGCGCGGTGGAAAACTTCCCGATTACGGGTTATCCAGTGAGTAAGCATCTGATCAAAGCGCTAGCCATCGTAAAGAAATCCGCGGCACAGGCGAACAGCCTGACCGGGCAACTTGACGGCAAGATTGCGCAGGCCATCATCCAGGCGGCTGACGAAATCATCGGGGGCGCGCTGCATGACCAGTTCCTCGTCGATCCGATCCAGGGTGGCGCCGGCACATCGATGAACATGAATGCGAATGAAGTCATCGCGAACCGGGCACTAGAAATCCTCGGCGAGACGAAAGGAAATTATAAAGTCATCAGCCCGAACACCCATGTGAACATGGCGCAATCGACAAATGATGCTTTCCCGACGGCCATCCACATCGCCGTTCTCGATAAAGTGCAAGAATTACTGGACGCAAGTCATGCGCTCCACGAAACGTTCCTGAAGAAAGCAGAAGAATTCCATCCATTGTTGAAAATGGGACGGACGCATTTGCAGGACGCTGTTCCGATTCGACTCGGCCAGGAATTTGAAGCGTACGGCCGCGTGCTAAGCCGGGACATCGCCCGGATCCACGCATCCCGTGAACATCTATATGAAGTGAACATGGGTGCGACTGCGGTCGGAACCGGATTGAACGCGGATCCAATGTACATCGAAAAAGTTGTCCAATTCCTATCCGAAAACAGTGGGTTGGAATTAACATCCGCCGAGCACCTCGTAGATGCGACGCAAAACACGGACGCCTATGTTCAAGTGTCCGCGGCACTTCGCGGCTGCATGATTAATATGTCCAAAATCGCGAACGACTTGCGCCTCATGGCATCCGGACCGCGCACCGGACTTGCGGAAATCGTCCTTCCGGCACGTCAACCGGGCTCTTCCATCATGCCGGGCAAAGTGAATCCAGTCATGGCGGAAGTAATGAACCAAGTCGCTTTCCAAGTCATTGGGAACGACACGACGATCAGCTTGGCATCCGAAGCGGGCCAATTCGAACTAAACGTCATGGAGCCGGTCCTCGTCTTCAACCTATTGCAGTCGATGGACATCATGACGAACGTCTTCACCGTGTTCCGCAACTACTGCTTGGACGGCATCCAAGCGAACGCAGATTTGATGGAAGAATATGTGGATAACAGCATCGGAATCATTACGGCCATCAATCCGCATGTCGGCTACGAGGCGGCGACACAAATCGCGAAAGAAGCTTTGGAAACTGGCCGTCCGATCCGCGACATATGCATCGAACGGGGCATTTTGACGGCGGAAGAACTAGACGTCATTCTGCACCCATACGAAATGACTGAACCGGGCATTTCCGGCAAAGAACTATTGGAGAAAAAAGAACTATTGCGTGTATAAGAGATAGGTAGGAGTGGCTGATTTTGTATTAGCCGCTCTTTTTTAAGGAAAGAAATGGTATAATGAAAAGAGAATTGTGAAACCTTGGATGAAGATGGAGGTTAGGGAAATGGCAATCAAAAATGTCATGGAGGATGTCGTACGGGACGTTCTATTGAAATATGAATCGCAATTGCATTTGACCTGTCGATGTGAACGGTGCCTCGACGACATCATGGCGCTCGCGCTCAACCAGCTGCCCGCACGCTATATCGTCAACTCGGAACTGAGCCCGTACGTCCGGGCGGCCCACGAAACCGACCGCCAAGGCGCGACCACCATCCTCTCCGTCGTCGCCCACGCCGCCGGCCGCGTCTCCGCCAGTCCCCGCTGCGGCAACGCCATCCTAACCGCAACCGACGAAAAACCCCTGACCCAAACGTTATAATATGATAGAAAACAAGCTCTTTTTTAGAAGAGGGGCTTGTTTTTTTGTGGGGTGGGGCGGGAGCGCTGATATTTTGCTGGGACTGCTGATAACTTCGGCCTAGTGCTGATAACTCGTGAGAAGTGCCGATAACATCGCCTGAACGCTGATAACTCGTGGGAAATGCTGATAACCGTGTGTCAGCGCCGATAAATCGTTAGAACCGCTGACAACCGATACCCCATCCAATAAAAAAACACCTTCCCCAAATAGGAAAGGTGCCCATTCTCATCTCGAAAACAACGAAAGCATGTCATTCAGATTTTTATTCACAGAGGAAACGAGTAAATGATCCCCTTTTTGGCGGATATCCAAGTTGACGAACTGCATCATTTCCTTTGCCATATCCGTATCTTCCAACAACGATAGGGATTTCGTCAAATTCGCCTCGAACACCATGGCGTTCGTCAGATGATGCTCGATCGCTTCCATTTGGGAACCGACCTTTGTTAGGTGGCCGGAAATCGTTTTGATTGCGTTATCAATTGTTGTAATTAATTTCTCCGAACTGTCCCGGGTTTCCAAGGAAGCTCCGTCAATCCCCAACTTCACCGTGCTGACATCAATCGTATCAATCGACATCCGCTGTCCTGGATTCGCCCCCACATGGAGAATAATCGGAGCGCGATCGCCCAAAATCTTTTTTGTGTTGAACTCTAGCTTAGTCGATGTATCATCAATTGCCTCGAGGATCTGATCCAACTCTTTCTGTCCCGCTTCCCTGTCACTATCCGTCAGCGTCCCGTTCGCGTTCGCCACCGCCAATTCACGCGCCCGCTGCAACAGACCGTTGACGTTGTTCAGTCCTTCATTCGACGCTTCGAGAACGGAAAGGCCATCCTGCATATTGCTTTGCGCCTGCGAAATGCCGCGGATCTGCGCGCGTATCGTCTCTGAAATCGACAGCCCGGAAGCATTATCGCTCCCCTTTGCAATCTTCAAACCGGTTCCGAGCTTCTGCAAACTCTTCTCGATCTGCGTGTTATTGCGCGTCATCCGCGTTTTCGAAAACGCGATGTTTTCTTGGCTATGTATGCGCATCGTGTCACCCACCTTTTATTCAAAATCAATCATCCGCCCTTTATATCGGCAAATTTTCTTGGAAATGAACGCTTGCCTGCCGATAATAAAGAAAAAGGCATCAGGAGGGAAAAACGTGGATTTCAGGAAAGTCACAAAAGTCTACCAGGAAACGAACGTATCCACGCTCCCCGTTATCGATTACGTTCTCCTCTGTTTGAATGAAGTGCTGCGTAACGTAGAGAGTTACGAAGAATCCGACAGTATCGAGGAACGGAAAGAAGCGCTGGCCAAAGCCCAAACTCTCCTTTTTGAGCTGATGGCCACGGTGGACCATAAAACCGCGGAAGGCGAACGATTGCAAGTCTACTATGCTTATTTGAATCAATGCCTTATCGAAATCCGCATCCACGACACCCCCGGAATGCGGGAACAAGTGTCGCGACAGATCAAAAAATTGATTGACTCGTGGGAAATTGCAAAGGCGGAAACGCGTAGGCAGAAATATACGACGCAGTGGATATAAGGGGATGGCTGTTTCGAGGTTGTCCTGGAATGTAGTGAGGTTGAGGTAACTTGTTTTGATGTTGGTCGCAAACATTATGAGGTTTGGGTAAAATGTTTCGCGGTTAGGAAAAGCCGTTTCGAAGTTGAATGAAAATGTTGTGTGGCTCAGCTGAAACGTTTCGAAGTTGAACGACATCATTACGAGGCATCGCCAAAATGTTTCAAAGTCGCCCTCAAGCATCACCAAATCAATCCACAACACCCAAGCATTCGAAAAAAAATCATTTCCAATGTTTATTTTCTGTCAATTCGGGCATACACTACAGAAATATCCCGTACCGAGTGGAGCGCCGGTACGGGATATTTTCATTTTCCTTGATAGTTAGGTTTGCGTTTTTCGGCAAACGCGTTGAGTGCTTCGATCCGGTCTTCGGTCGGAATCGTAATTTCATAGGCTTTGCGCTCGATGGCGAGGCCGGTTTGCAAGTCGACGTTCATGCCGTTTTTGATGGCATATTTCGCTTGCTGCAACGCGATCGGGCCATTCGCAAGCATGGCGTCCGCAAATTCGAATGTCGTCGCTTCCAAATCTTCCGCCGAGGCCACTTTCGTCACCATGCCGTAGCTCAATGCTTCGGCAGCAGTCAACCGTTTGGCGGTCAAGATCAATTCCAATGCTTTTGCTTCGCCAATCAACCGGGGCAAGCGCTGGGTTCCGCCCGCGCCCGGGATAATAGCGAGCCCGGTTTCGGTCAGCCCCATCAACGCCGTATTGACCGCAATCCGGAAATCACAAGCGAGCGCGAGTTCCGTCCCGCCGCCAAATGCGAACCCATTCATCATCGCAATCGTTGGCTGTGGCAAGTTCTCGACCGCCGTGAATACTTCGCCGATTTTATAAATATTCCGCTTCACCTGCAAGTCGGTCAGCGTCTTCCGCTCCTTCAAATCAGCCCCCACACTGAATGCCCGGTCGCCCGCCCCCGTAAAAAGGACTACCCGGATATCCGGATTGATGCGGATCGACTCCGTAATATTCCCCAAATCGACTAACATTTCATAGTTGAACGCATTCATCGCCTCCGGCCGATTGAGTGTCACGATGGCCAAGTTCCCCTTTTGTTCATAATGAATCGTTTCCATACCAAACATCCCCCTTGTCGTATGTATACTACTAAAACATACCATTTTTTGAAGATTGGCGCTAGTGGACCTATAAGAAGTACGCGCTAATCGAAAAGAGAAATAGCACTACCCTTCTTACGGCTATGTAAATAACCACATAATAATAATCTTGAGTCTATGACTCCTAAAAAATATCTCGGCTTAATAAAGCCACCGCGCCATGCAGTGGCTTTTATTCGTTTCCATACACCATCCCGTTTCCCATTCCTCCCCACATCAAGTAGAATAAACACCAGGAGTTGATACTTTTGAAAACCGCAATTGTGACTGATAGCACGGCATACCTGCCGGCTCATTTAATAGAAGAATTGGATATCCGAATCATTCCGCTGACGGTGATGCTGGAAGGGCAGGCGTATGAGGAAGAAATCGGGATTGCAACGACCGATTTCTACAATAAAGTGCGGGGGGACGGGCCGTTGCCGAAGACGTCGCAGCCGCCGGTCGGCCGGTTCGTGGAGCTGTTCAATGAGCTTAAACAGGACTACGACGCCATCATTTCCATCCATCTGTCTAGCGGCATCAGTGGCACGTATGCTGGGGCGGTGCAGGCGGGGGAGATGGTCGATGGGGTGGAGGTCTGCGCATTCGACACCGAAATCTCGTGTTACATCCAAGGGTTTTACGTCATCCGCGCGGCGCAACTGGCGAAGCAGGGTGAGAAACTTGACGAAATCATGGCCGCCCTGAATGAAATGAAACAGACGACGCGTGCCTATTTCATGGTGGACGACTTGTCGCATCTGCAGCGCGGCGGCCGCTTGTCCGGCGCACAAGCACTTATAGGGGGGCTTCTCCAAGTGAAGCCAATCCTCCATTTTCAGGATAAAGTGATCGTCCCGTTCGAAAAGATCCGGACGCGCAAAAAAGCGATGAAACGGATTGCCGATCTGCTCGGCGAAGAGGCGGCCCGCATGCCGCTTGACGCGTGCATCATTCATGGCAATTGTCCGGAAGCCGCTGAAACTTGGCGCGACGAATTGGCCGCCCGCTTCCCGGACGTGCATTTCACGATCAGCCATTTTGGCCCGGTCATCGGCACCCATCTCGGGGAAGGCGCGATGGGGCTCGGCTGGACGAAGCGAAATGGCTAATTGTCCGAAAATCTGGTAAACTGTGAATAGATTGGAAAGGGGGCGTTGCCCATGACGACAACCTTCGACCCGGCCATCAGAGATTTTCTGAGCGGCCGTATTTGGCTGCGCCGGCACACCCCTTTCCCGCGCGAAGTGATCGATGCTCATATTGAATCAAAACGGATTCTGACCATTCCAGGCATACAGGTGAAAAAACGCCACCCGTTTTGCAATCGATGTGAAAACGAAGACCCGGCCAGGTTTACAACATTCGACTGTGCCAAATGCGGCGGCCCGTGCACGTACTGCAGGCATTGCCTGAAAATGGGGCGCGTTTCTTCCTGTACCGAGCTCATCATTTGGAACGGCGAAGCGCCCGTTTTTCCGACCGACCATGCGCTCGCTTGGGAAGGGACACTTACGCCGCGCCAGAAAAAAGCGTCCGAAGAACTTGCCGAAAGTACTGCAAAACAGCGGTCGCACCTCATTTATGCTGTCTGCGGCTCTGGGAAAACGGAGATTTTATTCGAACCGATCCATCGACTGCTAACGGAAGGGAAGCGGGTGTGCCTCGCCGCGCCCCGGGTCGACGTCATCCTCGAACTCGAACCAAGGCTGCGCGCTGCGTTCCCCGAGACTTCCATCGAAGCGCTTTACGGCGGGAGCGAATCAAAAACGGATACCGCACTGCAGCTTGTCTTGGCGACAACGCATCAGCTGTTCCGTTTCCGGCACGCGTTCGACGCTGTCTTCGTCGACGAAGCGGATGCGTTCCCGTACACGGCGGACGAACCGCTCCAGCGGGCTGTCCGAAAAGCCGCGAAACCGGGAGTGCCCGTCCATTTTGTTACCGCGACACCATCGGACAAGCTGCTTGCGGACATGAAGAAAAACGGCAACATCTCAACGATCAACCGCCGTTATCACGGACATCCGCTGCCTGTTCCGAGGTACAGCACGCTATGGAATTACGCGAAACGGATCCGAAAAGGGAAGCTGCCGAAAAAACTCGTTGCGTGGACGGAAGACCGGCTGAAAAGGAAGGAACCGTTCCTTATCTTCTTCCACCATATCGGCTTGATGGAGGAAGCGCTTCCGTTATTTGAAAAGCTGGATCCGCGTATTAAAGCGGTCCATGCGGCGCATCCCCACCGGAAGGAGCATGTCCAGATGCTGCGCAATAAGGAAGTTCCGGGACTGCTAACGACAACGATCCTGGAACGCGGCATCACGATCCCGAATGTCCAAGTCGCGGTCGCCGGGGCAGAACAGCTCATCTTCAACAAGGGTGCTCTCATCCAGATCGGCGGCCGTGTCGGACGGTCTGCGCAACATCCGGCCGGCGATTTCGTCTTGTTTCATCATGGCATCACGTATGCCATGGACGAAGCGAAACGGGAAATCCAAAGGTTGAATGAAGGGCGTGACACGACATGAGCCACTGTCTCTTATGTGAGCAGTCAATCGCGACTTCACCGACATTTAGCGGGCTGCTCGGCATCGATCACAAAAAAGACATATGCGAGGACTGTTCAAAAAGCTTCCAGCGCGCCGACATAATAGATGAAGATCCGCTTTTTGAACGGATTACCTCCATCTATACGTACAATGAAGCGATGCGCGAATACTTGCATCAATATAAATTCCTCCAAGACGTGGCACTCGCGGGCGTCTTTTCGAATGAATTGCGGGCGGTGCTGAAAGGGAAGGCGACCGTCGTCCCGGTTCCGATGCACCCGGAAAAGAAAATTGATCGCACTTTCTCCCATGTCGACGAGCTGCTAAAGCGAGCGGGCATCCCGTTTGTGCATCTGCTCGAAAAAAACGGCACCGAAGCGATGGGAGAGAAATCGAAAGAAGAACGGCTCGCGATGCGCCCTTTATTTGCAATCAAACCGGACGCAGCCGTCGGACCAGGTCCATACATACTCATCGATGACATTTTCACGACCGGCACGACGCTCCGCCACGCGGCAACCGTCCTAAAAGAGGCCGGCGCCACGCAGATCGAAGCGGTCACGCTCATCCGTGCCGAACCGTCACACTAGAAAGGAGTTCAACCAAAATGGCAGAATTACGCGAATGCCCGACATGCGGCGACTTTTTCAACTACACCGGCGTGCGGGACGTCTGCGCGAAATGCGCGATGGACGAAGAGAAAATCTACGAGGAAGTGTACCGCTTCCTGAGAAGGCGGGAAAACCGGGCGGCGACCATCGAACGAATCGTCGAAGCGACAGGCTGCACCGAATCGCTGCTTCATAAATGGGTCCGCAAAGGCCGCCTGCAGCCGGCCCTCTTCCCGAACCTCGGTTATCCATGCGACAACTGCGGCCGCCTGACGACTAAGGGGAAACTCTGCGACCGCTGCACCGCCGATATTAAAAATGAACTGCGGACGTTTGAAGCAGCACAGGAGTTTCGGGAGTCGGTGGATAAACAAAGCAAAGCGACGTACCATGCGGAGCGTCGGTCAAACACGTAAAAGCAGCCAACAGGATCCCATGGCATACCGTGTTAGCAGGTGGAATGGTGCCAGGCAGGGCCACAATTCGCAAAGGGCGCGAATGGTGTCCCTGTCTGGCACCGGAGAGGGTGGGGCATGGGTTGTTTTTGTTTCAGGCATGATTTCTATATAACAGAGGCACCCTAGTTTTACCGGCAGCTTTTGGCCTGCCGGTATTTTTCGTTCAAAATGCCCTTCAATTTCAAGCGGAGCTGCCGAAATAAAGAATAAGGCCTCATTTACAATCGAAAGGAGCGAGATGCAGATGAAAATCAACAACAATATGAACATACCGCGTATCAATCCGTACAAAGCCAACCAGATCAAGGCGGAACAGGCAAAGGAACAGATGAAGGTCAAAGCGGACAAAATCGAAATCTCGTCCGAAGCGAAACAACTATCCGAAACGTCAGCCTTCTCTCTGAAAAGACAAGAGCGCGTCCAACAGCTGAAATCGCAAATCCAGGACGGCACGTACAACGTGGATGCCGAAAAGCTCGCATCCAACCTGGTCAATTACTTCAACATCCAGAAATAAGGAAAGAAAGCAGGCAAGCATATGTCCATCCAACCCATTTTGGCGTCACTCGACAGCCTCGAAAAACTTCATAGAAGTCTGCTGCGGCTCGCATATGACAAAACGAAGCTTATCAAAGAAGGGGACATGATTGGCCTCGACCAGATGCTAAAAGACGAGCAAGCACATCTGGCCGCCATCGTGCAAATGGACAAACAACGGCAGCGAGCCGTAGTGCAATACCTGACGGATCAAGGAAGACCCGTCACCGGCGAACCGACCGTGGCCGACCTGCTCGACGCAGCACCGGAAGCGGAAAAGCAACAACTGGCGGAGGCGAGGGACCGTCTCCTGCATGCGATTCATGACTTGAAATGGCAAAACGACCTGAACCAGAAACTGACCTACCAATCCCTTCAGTTCGTGAATCTATCGCTGGACATGGTCCGGCCGCGCCCGGAATCGGTCAACTATTCAAAAACAGAAATTCAAGGCAGCCAAAAGTCGAAAGACGTACCAACTTTCGATACAAACGCCTGAGGAGGAAAATAAATGCGCTCCACATTCATGGGACTCGAAACAAACAAACGCGGACTGTACACCCAACAATCCGCACTCTATACGACTGGGCACAACATCAGTAACGCTAACACGCTTGGCTACTCCCGCCAACGCGTTAACATGCAGGCGACAGCTGGCTTCCCGGGCGTTGGTTTGAATACACCGACGATGCCGGGGTTCCTTGGGACTGGGGTCGAAGCTGGATCCATCCAGAGGATCCGCGATTCGTTCGTTGATCAGCAATATAGACAGGAATCGAATAAGCTTGGTTATTGGGAATCCAGATCCAATGCCATTTCCCAAATGGAAGACGTACTCGCCGAACCATCTGCGTACGGTTTGCAAAAATCACTAAGTGAATTTTGGTCATCTTTGCAACAACTTGCCACCGACCCTCAAAACGGAGGGGCACGAGCAGTTGCCGTAGAGCGGGGCGTAGCGGTAGCCGGCTCTTTCAATTACTTGCACAAGTCACTTACTGAAATCCAAACCAACCTTGGCCAAGAGATCGGCGTCAGCACAAAAGACATTAACTCCATCATGCAGCAAATTGCCGATTTGAACCGCCAGATCAGTGAGGTTGAACCAAACGGCTATATGCCGAATGATCTGTATGACGCGCGTGATTTACTGCTCGACGAATTGGCTACATATGTACCAATTGAAGTCAGTTATCAGAAATCAGGCGGGCGTGCTTTGGCGATTGCCGAGGGTACCGTGACGGTGAAGATTAAGACAGCCGGAGATCCGATTACTGTAATTAGCGGAAAAGACGCAGCGAAAATGAGTGTGGTGGGTGCCGATGCAGAAGGCAACCCTACAGGCCCAAATAATATGTCTGGATTTACTTTCACAGCAACAGGAGCGGCTACAGGTGGACCACTTGATGTTGCCGATATGCAAAAGTCTGGGAAACTGAAATCCTTAGTAGACTCCTATGGATATAGCACGGATGGCGGGGCAACTGTTAAAGGATTATATCCTGAAATGCTTGCCAAATTGGACAAGATGGCGCAGGAGTTTGCGAGAGAATTTAATGATCAACATAAACAAGGTACAGACTTAAAAGGAGATCCAGGAATTGATTTCTTTGAGGGGGGACCTCCGATAACCGCCGGAAATATAAAAGTTTCGGATGATTTGCAGAATGATTCTAATAAAGTAGCAGCTTCCGATTCTGCTTCTGCCGAAGTAGGCAATGGGAAAAATGCACAGAAACTGGCGGATATACAGTTTAAACCAATTGGTTCTAGTGGTACTGGCTTAGATGGCTCCACCATTCAATCCTACTTCGCTGGTATCATCGGCGAACTTGGCGTCGAGGGTCAACAGGCAAACAAAATGACAACAAACACCGCCATATTACTAGGCGCCGTCTCCAACCGAAGAGATTCCATCAGCTCCGTGTCACTAGATGAAGAAATGACCGACATGATTCGTTTCCAACAAGCGTATAACGCATCGGCCCGCATGATTACCGTAGTGGACGAAACACTCGAAAAAATCATCAATGGCATGGGTGTTGTCGGCAGATAAAAAGGGGGAACCATTTAAATGCGTGTTACACAATCAATGCTTTCCAATAATATGCTGCGTAATCTTACGTCAAGCTACAATAAAATGGGCAAGCTGCAAGAACAGCTCAGCTCCGGAAAAAAAGTAAACCGTCCATCCGATGACCCTGTCGTTGTCATGCGCAGTCTCGGATACGGCATGCAAGTCGATAAAGTCGCCCAATACCAAAAGAACTTGGGTGAAGTGCATAACTGGCTGGATAGTTCGGATGATGCCTTGGACGGGGTCGGCGAAGTGCTGCTTCGTGCGAAAGACTTGGTTACCAACGCGGCGAATACCGGTGCCATGACACCGGAAGACCGAGAAAAAATTAAAGTGGAATTGGAACAGCTCCAACAACAAGCTAGGGATTTGGCTAACACAAAAGTTGGAGAAAAATATATTTTTAGTGGAACGATGACAGATAAGCCTTTATTTAATGGCACTGATTTTGAAACAGGTGCGGGATTTGCTAAAGACATTGAAATCGAAGTGTTTGACGGGGTCAGTCTACGTGTTAATACTAATGGTACAGATTTGTTCAAAGATATCGATGAGGCCTTTAATACTATGTTGGCAATAGGTGATGACGGCGAAGGCTTTAGCGAATCGATTGCGACCATTGATGGCTTAATGGATGACGTCCTTACGGCCCGCGCAGACATCGGTGCCCGCTCCAATCGCGCAGAACTAATGGGGAACCGTCTTGAAATGCAAGAAGGAGCGGCAAAAAAACAACGTTCTGAAAATGAAGATACCGAATATGAGAAAGTGATCACTGAAATGATTACTCAAGAATCTATTCACCGTGCTGCTCTTTCCATAGGTGCACGGATTATTCAACCGTCATTAGTAGACTTCTTGAGATAAAATAAACTCAAAAGCGTTTGGACCCGTTCCAAACGCTTTCTTATAAAGGTGATACATATGAACATTCCACAACTCCAAATCCAAACTACCCGTGGAATCCTTGGCTTGCAAATCGACAAGTCTATCCAAGAAATCGAGCAGCCGAAAGCAACCCAACAAATCGAACAACCGGCAGCCGTCCTGGAAATGTCCACAACTCGACCGCAGCTATCGTTGGATACAACCGAAAACCGGGCCGAAATAGACATGAAAAGCGCAATCCGCCGAGGCAACGAGAACGCACAGTACGGCATGCAGAAGGTGATGGAAGGCATCGCCCGCCGCGCGCAGGAAGGACAGCAACTTGTCCAAATCGAGAACGGTGGCAATGCCATGGTGCACATCATTAAGCAGAACACCGACCGGCCCATCGCCCCGCTTGGCATTCGTTTTGTAGGCGACCGAACAAAAGTGCAAACAGACATTACGCCGGGTAAGCTAAACATCAACGCCACACCACAGAAGCCGATTCATGACGTGCAGATCAACAAACCGATCCACAACTATACACCAGGTAAAGTGACAGGCGTCATGGAGCAGTATCCTTCCATTCAAATTGATATCAAATGGTAGAATCCTAAGAACGGGACCCCTCGTTCTTTTTTTCTTTCCATAACAATGGTACTCTCAGTTATAAGATCATAGACAAAGGAGCAATTGCCATGCAAATTGAAACAAAATTCCATGGATCCCTTGAAATCAAAGACAACGACAAATGGAGCTTTCCAAAGGGGCTGCCAGGGTTCGAGGAAGAAAAAGAATTCATCTTGTTGCCAATCGAAGGCAACAACATGTTCCAAGTGCTTCAGTCCATAACAACACCAGCAGTCGCCTTCATCGTCGCCAATCCATACACGCTGATCGATGACTATTCCTTCGACATCGACGAACCGACAATTGAACTGCTTGGCATCCAGAACCCGGAAGACATTATGGTGCTAGGTGTAGTATCGTTGAAACAACCATTCGAAAACTCAACGATCAACCTACAAGCACCACTAATCTTCCAGCTCAACGACCGGAAAGCAAAGCAGATGATCCTGAACGACAACCGCTTCGATATCCGCCAACCCATCGACAAAGGAGGAAACTGACATGCTCGTCCTATCCCGAAAAGCGAACGACACGATTAAAATCGGCGAAGACATCGAACTCCGTATCCTTGAGGTCAAAGGCGACACCGTCCGCATCGGCATCGAAGCCCCGAAGTCGGTGGACATCCTGCGAGGCGAGCTCGTCCAATCGATTTCAGATACAAACACTGAAGCCATCACACTAGACACCGATCTATTTACCCAGCTTATGAAAAAGGACTAATCACGTCTTTCCACTCACCAGGTGTGCCAGGTATGGACACCATTCGCGCCCTCTGCGAATTGTGACCGTACCTGGCATCCCGCATTCAAGCTATACCTCGCCACACTTCCTTCACATTTTCTCATAGAATTCCAAAATTCTTCTTTCAAACTACTAAACACTCCATTAACACATCCGATATTAGTATTGTAAGCGGTAGGAAAGAGTTCGGCCGGCTCTTGACTCCGCCAAACAAACGGGTCACAAGGATGTGAACCCAACAAACACTCAAGGAGGAAATTACAATGAGAATCAATCACAACATTGCGGCACTTAACACACACCGCCAACTAGGTGCTAACAACACACAAGCATCTAAAAACCTAGAAAAACTATCTTCTGGTCTTAAAATCAACCGTGCAGGTGACGACGCAGCAGGTCTTGCAATCTCCGAAAAAATGCGTGGACAAATCCGTGGTTTGGATATGGCAGCGAAAAATGCGCAAGATGGAATCTCTCTAATCCAAACTGCTGAAGGGGCGCTCAACGAAACACACGCTATTCTTCAACGTATGCGTGAGCTTGCAGTACAAGCTGCAAACGACACAAACGTAACTGCTGACCGTACATCAATCCAAGACGAATTGACAGCACTCACTTCTGAAATTAATCGAATCGCTGCAAATACTGAGTTCAACACACAAAACTTGCTTGGTGGAACATTCTCTGATAAAACATTCCATATTGGTGCGAACTCTGGACAAGCGATTACTTTGACAATCGCTACAATGACTGCAGCTGCATTATCAATAGATTCAATTTCTGTAAGCAATACTTCAGGTGCAAGTGCTGCAATTACATCAATTAATAATGCAATCGAAGCTGTCTCTACACAACGTTCAAAACTTGGTGCAGTTCAAAATCGTTTAGAGCACACTATAAATAACCTTGGAACGTCATCCGAAAACTTGACAGCAGCGGAATCACGTATACGTGATGTTGATATGGCAAAAGAAATGATGGAGTTCACTAAGAACAACATCCTAACGCAAGCAGCACAAGCAATGTTAGCGCAAGCGAATCAGCAGCCACAAGGTGTACTTCAATTACTACGATAATTTTCACATCATATTTCAGACCTACTCTAATTAATTTGGAGTGGGTCTCTTTATTTTGGACGAGATTAGCCGATATTAAGAAAGAGGTGAAAGTATTGTCAAGTACATATGAAATAGAATCTGTTCAAACAAAAACGAACTTAAAAACGTTAAAAGTAAATGGTTTTTTTTTGCATAGCAGATACGACCCTATAAAAGAAGCAGAGCAATTCGCAGAAAAAAATTATAAGGAAAATCATCTACATATTCTATTCGGCTATGGTCTAGGATATTTTGTAAAAGCCTTGCAAAACAAGTTGGGAGATAATGATAATCTTTTAATTATTGATCCTATGTTTAATGAACTGAAAGATATGGTCGAAATGTCTAATGTTGATATTGTAAACAAAATAGAAGGAAGAACAATTGAAATTAAAATAAATAAGATATTACTGGCATCAAATATAAATGCAACCATAATTTGTTCTCCTAATTATGAAAAATTATTTCCTGTTGAATATAAAACCGTTTTAAATTTAGTAAAAGAAGTTTTGAAAATTAATAGATTACAGCGGAATACGATTAATTTTTTTGCTGAAGCATGGCAGGAAAACTATATACGTAACCTTATTCATGTTGCCAAAGATGCAAGTCTAAGCGAACTTGAAAGCAAATTAGACTTTCCGGTTGTGGTGGCATCCGGTGGTCCATCACTAATTAAGCAGATTCCAAAATTAAAAGAAGTAAGAAATCGGATAATTCTTATCGCCTCTGGATCAACAGTCAATACGCTACTTCATTATAAAATTGAACCAGACTTTGTTATATCCATTGACGGAGGAGAAAATAATTATAATCACTATAAGGATACAACCTTTTCAAATTCAAAATTAATATATAGTATTAGGAACCATTACAAAATCCGCAACCAATTTTGTGAAACGGGTTTTGCTTTTATTCCGTCAATTGAACCTGACGTGGCAAAGCATATAAAACAGATAACTGGAAAAGAATTGCCCATGCTTTTAGGCGGTACTTCAGTTGCTGTATATGCTTTAACGGTTGCTCTTTATATTTCATCTGGAAAAGTTGCTTTAATAGGACAAGATCTAGCCTACACTGATAATAAAACCCATGCAGAACATAATAAGAATTTTCGAAAGGTCGATGAAAACTACAAAAAAAAGCGAGGAACATTTTTCACGGAGGGCTACTATGGTGAGGATGTTTTAACGGATACACCATTTCTATCGATGAAAAAAGGATTTGAGCAAGTTGCAGAAATTTCAAAGGAGCATGACAGATTATATAATTGTACAGAAGGTGGAGCTAAAATAAACGGGTTTCAACAGATTCCTTTTGATATGTTTTGTAGTTTCATACAACCGGAGAAAGTAGACATTGTTTTAGAAAGTACTATTGAAAAGACGGATTTCACTTTATTTAAAGATAAAGTGCAAGGCGAAGTCCAAATGTACGACCAACTGGCTAACCATTTAGAGAAAGGGATAAATCTGCTTACATCTAACAAAAGTAATAGAATATTTGACACAAAAGTCGTTAAAGGTTTAAATAATGTTGATAAACAACTAAAAAAGGTATTCAATCAAGTCTCTATGAATAGCATAGTTAATCCCATCACATTAGACACTTTAAATAATTTTTTATCGAAACAAACTGAAAGTAAGCTTGAAGAATTTGAACGTGTTTATAAACAAAATTATGAACTGTACAGTAGATTGTTAGAAGCGACAAAGCTTTCGAAACAATATACAATTGATTTACTAAATGAAGTAGATAATAAGTTGAAGGGTGAATACGATGACGGAAATGGTAGAACTTATTGATTCTTATAATGAATATATAAAAAAGATTCCAAAAGGCTGTCAAACAATCGCAGATCAGCTTAGAGTGGATACAATAGTGGAGGCAATGAGGGATATTGTCAATTTTTCAGAAGGGGCGAATTGGCTGTTAAGAGTAAGTTCTTACTTGAAGGAAAATAATATATCGGTAGAATTACCTACAGAGAAAATTCATGAGTTTTTAAATGAAATCAATCAAGGTCTTGAAATTCAAGACTATATTGTAGTAGCTGATATGTTTGAATATGAAATACGCCCTTTTTTTGAAGAGTATGTAAATGAGGTTAAACTTGAGCAATGAATTGGGAAATTGAAAAAGCTAAAAATGGGTTGTTTACGTTAAAAAATAGAGGCTATTACCTTTATAGTAAATACGATCCTGTAAAAGAAGCGAAGGCATTCATTGAAAAAGAAACGGATTCTACAAAGGCAATCTATTTACTAATTGGTTTAGGTTTGGGATACCATTTGGAAGCTCTGTTAAACAAATCGACATCTCAAAGAATTTATGTATATTGTATAAATCGAAGTGAAGAAAATCTATTTAATGAATATGGAAATAGTGAATTATTAAATGATGAGCGAGTCAATATAGTCACCATGGAACAGATTCCCTCTATCATTTCAACTGATAAAGTTCAAGTGATACTACCGCTTCAATGGATGAAAGTGATGAGGGAGGATCATCCATTATTTGCCGTTTTAGAGGATATAAAAACAAGGCAAATGAGTTTTAGCGCATCTAAGGTAGAACTGGATAGAAACTTTCACTTAAATATAGTGAATGGAGATCCATCTATAAGTAGTTGGGAACGCACTTCTATTAGCGTAGGAGCCTGTTTAATATCAGCAGGTCCATCCCTCAACGAAGGAATCGATCTATTAAAGAAAATCCAAAAAGATTTTTTTGTTATATCAGTAGGGTCAGCACTAAAAGTATTATTAAATGAATTCATTATACCGGATGCTGTCATTATTACAGATCCATCTCCCAATGTCATGAAGCAAATAGATGGTACTAATTATAAGGGTCCCTTATTTTATTTATCCACAGCGAACCATCAAATGACCCAGCTACATCACTTTAAACGCTTTATCATATATCAAAAGGGGTTTGAGGCTGCAGAAATATATGCGAAAAACACAAAGGCACCATTATTAGAGACGGGGGGCTCTGTTGCAACAACGGCTTTATCCTTACTCGAATATATGGGATTCCAAGAGGTCTATTTATTTGGACAAGATTTGGGTTTTAGGGAAGGCAAGACACATGCAGAAGGTTCAACTTCTGGAGTAGCAGTAAGTGAAAAAAGCCGGTTTAGGAAAGTAAAGGGGAATAATGGGGAGTTTATTTATACAACTCCTAACTTACAGGCTTATCATCGATGGTTTGAAAAAAAAGCTAAACAAACGTTTATAAATATATATAACACATCTTTTAAGGGGGCAAAAATTAAGGGGGCTCCTTATATCAGCGAAAAAGATTTGTTAGCGAAAATACAATTACGAAATTTCGAGATGTAAAAGAATAAGAGAACTTGCGTAAAGGTGGTACTATAAATCTAAACTAGTTTTGATTATATAGTTTTTGTTTTATATAGGACACGTACTCTCTATCTTAGGATAATGACTTAATCAAGTTGTATCCATAGATTTATACTTGTATCATACTCCAAAAAATATTTAAGTTTGAAAGGTGAAAATGGGATGTATACGTTATTATATGGTGCAAAGAAAAACGTAGGTGATTTTTTAATTCTTGATCGTGCTATAAAGTTATTAGAAGAACATCGACCGGACAGAAAGTTAAACCTAGTCAAAAGATGGTTACCGATAGACGATCACATAGAAGAAATAAACAACTCTAAAGCAATACTTTTGTGTGGGGGACCAGCATATCAAAAAGATTTTTATCCTGGAATTTATCCGCTCACTGAA
The DNA here is from genome assembly GCF_038003045.1 of Sporosarcina sp. FSL W7-1349. Classification (NCBI taxonomy): domain Bacteria; kingdom Bacillati; phylum Bacillota; class Bacilli; order Caryophanales; family Caryophanaceae; genus Sporosarcina; species Sporosarcina sp. FSL W7-1349. Next base: position 1,853,863 of record NZ_JBBOOK010000001.1, on the reverse strand, counting down.
AAATTATCATCTATTAAGGTACCTATCATCCCTTTTGGTTTAGGTTGGTTTAGTGAATTTGCTAATCAAGACTGGGACGAATTTAATTTTTCGAATAGTTCATACTTAATGATTGATAGAATCCATAGTTCTATACCACTTTCCAGTACAAGAGATTATTATACAGAACAGATTTTAAGGGAGAATGGATTTAGTAATACGATAATGACAGGTTGCCCTGCATGGTACGAATTAAATTCAATTAAAGAATCATTTAAACCAGTTAGTGATATAAAAAAAGTAGTTGTTACAACTGCACAGAATAATGTTTTTCATCCACAGAATATGGAATTATTACGCCGAGTTCATAGTATGTTTCCGGAAGCTGAAAAGTATTGTGTTTTTCATAGGGGAATTCTATCAGATCACGAAACCCCACGTTCAGAAGAAGGAGACTTATTAAAGATTAAGGCTGTAGCTGATGAACTTAACTATCAAGTAGTAGATGCATCCTATGATGTTAAAAAGATAGATTTTTACAAAGAATGTGATATACATTTCGGTTATCGTGTTCATGCTCATATATATTTTTTGAGTATAAGAAAACCTAGTTTCTTATTACAAGAGGATGGAAGAGGAAGAGGATTCTCAAAAGCATTAAATATTTCTAGTGATATTCCAGCGTACGAAGAGAATGCGCTAGATAATTTTATGAGTCTAATTTTGAATGAAAAGGAAAATGACTTTTCAAGATTTTTAGGGATGGAGAAAGCATTTCAAGCATATTACCAAAATATGAGAAGCTTTATTGAGACATTACCATAATAGATCAAGGAAAGAAGCCGAAATGATAAAATTTATTATACCTCTTTTTAGAGAATATGAAAAAATAACCAAACAATATACTAGATTATTAAATAATAAAATTGTAACTCAGTATATGGTTGAAACCTTAGAAGAAATAAAAAAAACAATGGAAATTGATTATGAAATATGGACCAATATTGAAGAGTTTAGAACGAAATTTGATAGAAATAAAATCAGGTTTTTTCAAAGTGCTGATGAAGTCTCAGAGATAAAAAGTGAATGGTATCGATTTATTAATCCTAATTATCCGTTTGTTTCAGAAAAAACATATTTTGTTTTTATTGAAAAAAAATTAAAGACACTAACATTTAATAAACATGTAATTATTTGTGACAATTTTTCAAAAATAAATGAGATTATAAAAACAGATTGTTTCGAAGTACAGGAAATGAATTCTCTGGAGAGCATTAATTTAGAGACAAGATCTGGTTGGTGGATTGCAGAAAAGGAGTTAAAGAAAAAAAGAATTATCATTCATCCTTTATCCTCAAAAGCTTTGGGGACTGGTCATATATACAGGGGATTAACAATAGGTTCAAAATTACTAATTGACCATGATGTTCTTTTCTTGTTTAGGAAGGATCAAGAATTAGGAATAAACATGATTCGCCGAGAAGGTTTTAAGGTGCTAACATATGACGTTTATGAAAATCCTGCGGATATTATTATAATGAACAGACCTGATATTGTAATTAATGATCTATTAAATACAACTAAAGACTATATTTTAAAATTAAAACAAGCGAATATTAGAGTAATAAATTTTGAAGACATAGGCGAAGGTGCAATCTACGCAGATGCAGTGATAAATGCGCTATATCCTGGAAATGTACCACAAAAAAACTTTTATACAGGGGAAGATTATTACTGTATAAGGGAAGATTTTATTGGAATTTCTAAAAAAACTATTAAAAAAGATGTTGAGGAAATTCTTATAACTTATGGAGGAGAAGATCCACAATTCTTGACCTTAGCAACTTTAAAGGGGATATATAAATTACAAGATGAATTTAATTTTCATATTACAATCATTTTAGGACCTGCATTTAACAATCATGAAAAACTTTACAAAGCAATTATGGAAATGGGTCTAGAAAATAAAATATCTGTATATGAAAATGTGAATGAGATGGTGAAATTCATGAAAAGGGCAGATATTATATTTACTTCTGCCGGTAGAACTATGTATGAAATAGCTACGGTTGGAACGCCAGCAGTAGTAACATCCCAAAATTATAGAGAGATAACACATACGTTTGGACATCCCTACAATGGATTTTATAATCTTGGATATTGGGCTGAGGTAAACGAAGATAATTATTATAATGTTGCGAGAGAGCTTATTCTTGACTTTGGATTGAGACAATTAATGAACGAAAGAATGAGAAAGAATGATTTCTCTGAAGGAATAAATAGAGTAGTGAAAATTATATTAAATGAGGAAAGTGAAAATAATGAATAAGCCATATTTAATTGCGGAGGCCGGAGTGAACCATGAAGGAGATATTGAAACGGCTTTAGAAATGGTTAGGGTTGCTGCCCAGTCGGGAGCGGACGCTATTAAATTTCAAACTTATAAGGCTTCCAAAATAGCATCGAAAAATTCTCCAGCTTACTGGGATCAATCTAAAGAACCTGCAAATTCGCAATATGAATTATTTACTCGATACGATAGATTTGGAGAGGATGAGTACAAGTTAATTTATAATGAATGTGTAAAAAATAATATTGATTTCTTATCAACACCTTTTGATTTTGAAGCTGCAAAATATTTAGCGTCATACATGAAAGTATTTAAAATATCATCATCGGATTTAACAAACAAGCCTTTTTTAGAGTATCTAGCTTCGTTTAATAAGCCTATTTTATTATCTGTTGGAGCTTCTAAATATAGTGAAATTGCAGAAGCTGTTGAGATATTAGAAAGTGCTGGGTGTGTGGACATTACATTACTACATTGTGTTTTATCATATCCAACTGAGAACAAAGATGCTAATTTACAATTTATAAATAGATTAAAAGAAATGTTTCCACAATGTAAAATTGGTTATTCAGATCATACATTACCTGATGAAAGGATGCTTATTTTAACAACTGCTTTCCTATTAGGAGCAACCGTAATAGAGAAACATTTTACATTAGACAAAACATTACCTGGTAACGATCACTATCATGCTATGGATTCGAAAGATATTAAAAAGTTTAAGGAAAATATCGAGTTATTAAATACAATTATAGACACATCATTTAAGAGACCATTAGATTGCGAAACGGATGCAAGAAAATATGCGCGCAGAAGTATTGTAGTTAATAAATATCTTCCAAAGGGATCCAATATATCTAAAAGTGATCTAACATTTAAGCGCCCCGGTACTGGTATTTCTCCAGCTTTAATAGATGAAGTCGTAGGAAGAAAAGTGAAGGAAGATATTGAAGAGGACACCATACTAACCTGGAAACTGATATAAAGGTGATAAAAATGAAAGTAGTTGCAATTATCCAAGCGCGAATGGGATCTTCTCGTTTACCTAATAAGTCTTTGTTAGCTTTTGGAGAAAAAAAGTTATTAGATTATGTATATCAAAGGGCTCAAAAGGTCCAAACTATTAACAAAATAGTAGTGGCTACTTCTAATAATCCTAAAGATAATGTACTTGAACAATGGTGCATTTTAAATAACATTGATGTATTTCGGGGTAGTGAAGAGAATTTATTAGAGAGGTTTACAAATTGTGCCCATAAATATGAAGCGGATTATATCGTTAGGATTACAGGAGATTGTCCATTCTTCTCTTATGAAATGGCAGATGAATTAATAGCATTAACAGTCGAGCAAGAAAGTGATTATGGCTATATTGATTCATCCTATAAAATACCAATTGGGTTAAAGGTTTCCGTCATTAAAAAAGAAGTGTTAGAATTATTAAATATTAAATTAAAAAATGCACTTTATAAAGAGCATATTACGTTATATATTGACGAACATTTAAACCAATTTAGAACCACTCGATTAGAGCCATTTGATTATATGATTAATCAAAATGCAAGACTCACTTGCGATACGATTGAAGATTACTTGTTTTTTCAAAAAGTTATAAGTGAATTAGGTGATGATACTAGTTTAGCAACTAAAGAAATTTTGAACTTTTTAAATGAAAGAAAGAATATTGTAGAGATAAATAGTTCTATAAAGCAACAGCAATTTGAAGTTGGTAAGGAGTTTTAGATTTTGGTAAACAAAGTATTAGTTACTGGTGGTTGTGGCTTTATTGGTTCACATGTTGTTAAAGCATTGAAAGAAAAAGGATGTAGTGTTGCAATTATAGACAATCTTAGTACTGGTTCTCTGAGAAATATTTCAGATTTAGAAGCTGAAGTTTATCAAGTTAGTATTTTAAATAAATCTTTATCTGATATTTTTTTTGAATTTAAACCTGACTGCATAATACATTTGGCTGCCCAAGGAAGTGTATCTAAATCTTTATTGGATATGAATCATGATGCTGAAGTGAATATTTTGGGCTTGTTAAACTTAATTGATTTGGCAGTAAAACACGATGTGGAAAAATTTGTTTTTGCTTCTAGTGCAGCTGTGTATGGCGAACCTAATAATCTTCCAATTACTGTGGACCATGAATTAAATCCTTTATCCCCATATGGATTATCCAAACTTACGGCTGAAAAATATTTAAGTTTGGCTTCAAAAAACAATGGATTAAACTCCACAATCCTAAGGTTTAGTAATGTCTACGGAATCAATCAACGTTCGGATAATGAGGGTGGAGCAATCTCTATTTTTATCGATAATGTTTTGAAAGGGATAGCACCCACAATTCACGGCGATGGAAATCAAACAAGAGATTTTATCAATGTAAAAGATGTTGTTAATGCAATAATATTAGCTGCGTTTAATGAAACCACGGGAATTTTCAATGTTTCGTCAAATAACAGTATTCGGGTTAGAGACATCGTAGATATAATTTTACGAGAATTGAATAGTAATTTATCTATTAAGTATGAGGATAATCGAATTGGAGATATCAAGCATAGCCTATTGAACAATGATAAAACGATGAATATATTAAATTGGAAACCACAAATTAATATAAGAGAGGGAATCAGAGAAATAATAGAACTTGAGAGAAAAAGAAAATAGATTCCGGATAAATGAATAGAGTTGCCTTTCTGACTACAAGTGTTTATGGCTCGATAGAAATGCCTTACATGAACTTGGTGACTAGGTGCGGATAGTCCCATTATGGTTGTTGTTTATTTTTTCACTAATATCAATGGGTTCGATAGAGAACACAACTCTCCAATAACTCTACACCCGCTCGACTACAGGTGATCCTTTTCAACGTTTTCATGCGATTGATCTGGCCTTCCAACGGGCTATTGCTATAGGCATTGGTTATAGCGTTCCGGATTGTATATGGCGCGCAGCTCACTACGCTGACGGCATGCGAAATAATGAAATGGGGAAGCCCGGTCTGAGAGCTGGACGGTGAGCTATTCCTGGAAACTAGTATAGTCCTCTTCCAAGATGAAAACCATAATGTCTGGATGGATTCGTAGAATGGTTCCATGCGGGAAAAAGGGAAAGGCATTGATGAAGGATTGGCCTGTCCACTTCGCCGAGCTCATCTTTCTGTTCCAGCTGGCTGCGGCGAATCTTCTTCTGTAGACGGAGACTATCGGAATCGCTCCATGCTTCCGCTTCTTCGGTTTAGATTGAACAAGACTGTGGACCGCAGAATAGGTCCCTTCCCCCCCGGATGGACCGGACGGTGTGCCATGCCTGTTCGAGCTTGAACACCACCTCCAAATAGTCGTCAACGGGTTTGGCCCTTGGCCTTCGATTAACAGATCTACATACTTCCGAATGGTCCTGAGATTCAGTTGGTACTCCCGGGAAAGTTCAGAGATGTTCTTCCGTTTGCGTGCTTCTTCAAGATCTCCTGGATGAGAGACTATTTCCTCTGCCGCCTTTCAGCAGCCCCTTTCTTTGGCCATCAAGGGAATGGCCGTCTGCTCGGGGAGCAGATCTGGTAAAAAGGAAGGCAGGGAAATTCCATGCTGGTGAACTTAAATCATCGTGCCGTACGTATGCCCCTTGCGGAAGGCGAAATCATCAATCCTCAGGAAAGGGTGACTTCTTAGGTGTCAGATTGGTCTGCTTGATCAGCGATAACAGGGCGCCATGGCTGACGGGCATGTGGATGGCAAGTTTAAGTTGGAGCGAATATAGGGAATCAGAAGACGTTGCACATTGCGGTATTTGATAATATGCTGCAAGGAATCAGCGCTGTCTACGTCCGACAATATGACCACGCAGAAGAAGGATTAAAAGTGATTGATCAGTCGATGTCGTTTATTCTAAAAGAGTTTGGGAACATAGGGGCTGCTTAGAACAGCTTGAGTCACATCACTTCCAACCCTGTCAACAGTGAGGAGCAACTCACCGCCTTACTCAGTCAAATTGTAGACGCCGATATGGCCAAGGAATTCATGAATATGCCCCGATTATAAATCCTACCCCAAGCACAACGAGCGCTGTTGGGACAGGCCAAGTAAATGCAGGAGGGAGTTGCAGTAAGGCTTTCTCCCGGCCGATTTTAATTAAGTCGGTTTTTTGCTGATTTTTTGGAATCGAAATGGATCATTCCTAAACGTTGGAAAATTTAGAGGCCTGTCATGAAAGGGGGAACCAAAAACAGTCCCCTTCTACCCCTCCTTCAGCTTCTTTTTATCCAATTTTCCATAAGGAATAAGAGGAAGAGAATCATAATACTTTATTTCTTTCGGTACTTTATAGGCCGATAACTCCCGTTTGCAGTAATCCAAAATTGCTTGATTGTGAGTTTCGGTGAACCTGTCGGGACTATCGCGGCGACGACGATTTCTCCCCAGTCCGGATGGGGTTGGCCGAACACGGCTACTTGGGAAATTCCTTCCATTTTTTGTATGCAGTTCTCGATTTCGACGGAGTAGACATTGAGGCCGCCGCTGATGATCAAATCCTTTTTCCTGTCCATCAGGTACAGATAGCCTTCCTTATCGATATATCCGACGTCCCCCGTGTATAACCATCCCTCTTGTAGCGTTTCCTGTGTCTTCACTTCATCTTTATAATATTCATCCATATTGTAAGGGCTCAGTACGACCACTTCTCCAATCTCGAAAGGCTTCAGCTCCATCCCTTGTTCATTGATGATTTTACTGTAGATAGAAGCACGGAACGGCCGCAACTTTTTAATTGTTCACTTTTATTATGGAGTGCCTTGATGTGATCCTTTTTGGTAAGGCGTGTGATAAAGTTATACGATTCCGTTTGGCCGTACAGTTGGGTGAAAATGGGACCAAACAGATTGATGCCTTCTTTTAATCGTTCTTCGTAGATCGGGGAGGCCCCGTATAGAATGGTTTTGACACTTGAAACATCGTATGATGGATTCGTTTTGAAGGCATCGAGTAAACGATAAATCATCGTAGGTACCATAAATGTGAACGTTATTTTTTCTTGCTGAATGGTTGCCAATGTTTTCTCAGGTACGAAAGTCGCATTGGTTATGATGGTCGCTCCTCGCAACAATCCCGCTAATAGAATCATTCCCGCACTATGCGCAAAAGGAGATAGTAATAAAAGCTTGTCATCTGCTGAGAGTTCCAATTCCGTTATGTGAGCTAATAATACCAACAAGAGCTTGTCGTGTGAGTAGACAGCTCCTTTTGGCTGACCTGTTGTCCCACCGGTATAGGCGATAATGGCGGGGCTTGTTGTTATATTCTCAAAAGGCAGTTCTAATGGCTTCGATAAATCCATTGCATCGAACTTATTTAATTCTTCTACTGGAATGATTCGTAATCCTTCAATATTCAACTCTGAAACTTTCATTTTAGTCGTGCCATCGACAAAAATTACCTCGATGTCCGCATCCTTTACAATGTAATCCAGTTCATTTACACCTGTCATCGTGTTGATCGAAACGCGTGTTTTTCCAGCAAACATGATTGCAACATCTGCAATGGCATATTCCACAGAATTGGAAAGCAAAAGCGCGCAGTTTCCTTTTAAGTCTAACTCTTTAAGATAATGAGACCATCGAACCGACGATAAATTCCCGATAGGTCATCTCTTTGTCATGTAGTTTCATAGCCAACTTGTCTTTGTATTTTGTAAGTTCTTTATAATATAATGGCCAATGAATGTTCCCATTTTAAACATCTCCCTACATCAAGCTAGGTAGAAACAAGATCAGTTTTGGGAACGCGAGGAATATGACTAAGATGAATAAATCGGCAATGATAAAAGGGATGGACCCTTTGACGATATCCCCGTATTCGCTCCCCTTCACTACCCCTTGAATCATGAAAATACTGATTCCAAATGGTGGGGTGACTAGCGAAATTTCAGCCAGGAAAACGACGATGACACCAAACCAAATGGGGTCAAAGCCTAATTGAATAATGGCTGGTAAAATGATTGGTATCGTTAGAAACATCGCGGAAATCATATCAATAAACATTCCTAGGAAAAGATACATCAAGCAGATAAAGATCATAATAACCATAGGACTGACATTGAGCCCCGTTAGGAACTCGGATACAAACGCCGGGATTTGCGTGATTCCTAAAAAGTACCCAAATAAAAATGATGAAATGACAATGAAGAACACGGTTGCGGAGGTTTTTATCGTTTCAAAAATAGAAGAGGTAAAACCGCTCCATTTCAATTTTTTGGTTATAATTGTAATGACGAAGGCAATGGCTGCTCCGACCGCTCCAGCTTCCGTAGGGGTAAAGACTCCAAGATATAAACCACTCATGATGGAGCCGATGAGTATGGTAATTCCCCAAATCCCTTTTAACGAATGGACTTTTTCTTTCATGCTGTATTTTTGCGTTTTTGGGGCCCAATCTGGATTTTTCTTTAGTACTATATAAATCGTGACAATATAGCCAAGAGTGATGATGATTCCCGGAATAATCCCTGCAATTAATAGTTTTCCAACCGGTTGTTCTGCTAAGATCGCATAAATAATCATCAACATACTAGGAGGAATCATTTGGGCAAGGGGGCCAGCTGACGCGACGGCCCCGTATGCCAATTTTTTATTCACTCCGAGCCTTTCCATCTCGGGAATCGTTATCCTGGCCAATGTGGCAGTAGAAGCTGGTCCGGATCCGTTGGCTGCTCCGAACGCGGCTCCGCCGATGATCGTTGCATATAAAATGCCGCCGGGGATATTGCCTAACCATTTATTAAACGAAGAAAACATATCCGTGGCAAGGTTTCCATAGTACACAAAGTAACCCATTAGTAAAAAAAGCGGGATGACTGTGAATGTATAGCTAGCAACAGTGGAATAGGGAACAAGCCCCATCAGCTTTAATGTGGGATTCAATCCGCTGATGGACCAATAACCGAAAAAGCCGACAGCAGCCATTGATAATGCGACAGGTACCCGTAGTAACAATAACCCGATAAGTACCACTAAACCTACAATGCCTATAACTAAAGCTGACAAATTTCATCACCACTCTATTTGGGATTTTCTTCAATTAATCTTTAGCTTTCCTAAATTGATTCACAATATCTAGTAAAAATCGAAATGCAATTAACACCATTGAAAAAGCTACGAGGAATCTCCCGGGCCAAATTGGGACGGGAAGAATCCCGATAGTATGCTCACCAATTTTGAAAGAATCGACAAACGAATTGATTCCTTGCCAAGCAAAAACGAGAGTAATAAAAAATCCAAGCAAGAATATCAATATGTTGGTGATCTTTTGAATGAACGGTGGAAATTTCTTTGCTACAAAATCAATAGCGATATGTTCTTTTTCGTTCTGGACGTAAGAAATGCCCAACAAGCAAACGCCAACCATCAGCTGGGAAGAGATTTCAAAAACCCCGGGAATACTATAGTTGGCAAGCTTCCGTAAAATGACCTCCATCGTGATGAGAGCCATCATGATCATAATTAAAAACCCAGCCAAATAGACGCTTAATTTCTCAGTTTTCCGATGCAATTTATCAAAACTTCGAATGATTTCCATCTTATTCACAGCCCTTACTCTGGAATTCCGTTCGTTTGATATTCTTCATCATATTTTTCAATCAGTTCGACGAATCTATCTAGTATTTCCTCGGCGGGCTTACCTTTTCGTTCTGGGCCATCTATCCACTTTTTCCAAACAGCTTCTTTTGCAATTTCTTGTAATTTTGCAACATCCTCATCGCTTGGCTCATTTATGGTGACGCCTGCATCCAAATACTTTTGTAACGATGATTCTTCGCCTTCGACTTGATAAATATTATGGAAGTCCACGGCATTTTTTACAGCAGCTTCTTCAAATATCTTTTTCAAATCGTCCGGTAACGCATCGAATTTGTCTTTGTTCATGCCCAATACTCCGCCTTGGCTTCCCAATGGAAGTTTCCAAACACTTTTAGCCAACTCATGAATTCCGTAAGTCGCTGAAGATGTAAACCCGAGCATTGCTGAATCTACGGCGCCTCGTTCCATTGCTTCAAAACTCTCGGTGATTACAATTCCAACAGACACTGTATCTAACGCTTCAGCTAAAATACTTTGCGTACCAGCAGCAATCACCTTTTGTCCTTTGATATCTTCAAAGCTTTTGACATCTTTTGTGGAAATATAATAATAGGATGGTAGAACAAAGTTTCCGACTACTTGAATTCCTTGGCTTTCATACTCCTCCTTAAGCTCGGGAAACTCATTGTATAAATCTTGCATAGCTCTAGTGCCCGTCCATTGATCAACCCATAAGGCAGGCAAGGATTCAATAGTCGCCAATGGATTATTCGCAGGAGTATAGCCAGGAACGATCAGAGCGATATCGGCAATGCCGGCACCGACTGCACTGGAAGTATCCGCAGCTTTCACTAAAGACTCACTGTAATAACGTTCAAACGTCACTCGTCCATCCGAGTTCTTTTCGACTTCGTCTAGATAGGCATCAAAGCCCTGGGACAGTTTTGCTTCTTTAGGTGCTTGGATACTTGATTTGAATTTATAGGTTTTATTGTTATCAGTTTCTGCGGCGTCAGTGGCTGTTCCGTTTGCTTCGCTGACTGAATCCGAACCGCATGCTGTTAATAGTAGGGCGAAAACAAGGCCAATCGAAGCAATACTCGCTTTTAATCTCTTCAAAAGAATCCCTCCTTATTGATGGGTGACTACTTTGTTTTTCAATACACCAAGATTACCGACTTCCAACTCAATGACATCGCCGTTTTTCAAAAACTTCCCTAACTCCAATCCACATCCGTTTCCAACGGTTCCCGAACCAAAAATATCACCAGGAACCAATGTTTCACTTTGAGAGACATACGCTATAATTTCTTCAAAGGTACGAAACATGGTGTTTGTATTTCCTTTACTCCAAATTTCACCGTTCACTTTTGCGGTCATTTCCATGTTATAAGGATCCGGTACTTCATCAGCTGTTACGAGGTATGGCCCGATTGCAGTGCAAAAGTCTTTTCCTTTGGCAGGACCTAGTTTTCCTTCCATTTCTCTTAATTGTGTATCTCGCGCGCTAAAGTCGTTGTAAATAAAATAACCAGCTACATACTCTTTTGCCTGTTCAACGGGGATATCCTTACCTCTTTTGCCGATGATACATGCAAATTCCAATTCATAATCCATCACTTCGGAGTATGCCGGCCAATGGCAAGTCGCGTCAGGGCCGATCAAGGTCGAGGCAACGGATTTATAATAGACGGGGATGTCATACCAAACTTGCGGTACATCTGCTTTTAATGAGTTGCGGTAATGCTCTTCAAATGAAATGAAATCACGTATGGTGGGCGGGTTCGATATCGGTGCATGAATGTTAACTTCATCTTGGTGATAGGAAAGTTTTTCGTGGTTGAGGATGTCTTGGGATGATGTTGTTGCAAATTGTAATGCTTCCTTCGCTGCGTGCAAGGAAAGTTCGCCTCCTTCTAAAAACTTCTTCATATCATTGGGGAGGTAGAGGGCGGCAAATTGGTGTACGACATTGATGTCGCATGTTTCCCTGGCAAGAAGTAAAGAACGATAGCCAGCAGCCAAATCAATGATCTGATGATTATGCAATGCACCTAACCTAGGTACATGTGGAAAGCTTGAGTTCACTGTAAACATTACTAATCTCATGGATTATGATTCTCCTTCGCAGTATTGAATTTTAAAAGAGTGAAAATAAGAAAGCCCTTCTAGTTCTGGCGGGCATTTGTATAGCAAACTGTGAAACAACCACCGTCTAGAGAGGGCTTAATCGGTATTATTCTTAATCGATTATGGCGACTGGTCGTACCCAGCCTGCGCTTGCTTTTTCAATTGGGATTGGAAAGCAACAGATTTTAAATCCGTGAGGCGGCAGTCGGTCTAGATTTGCCATCTTTTCTATTTGACAATACTCTTTTTCCATTCCAACCCTGTGGGCTTCCCAGATAGTATCCCTGTTCTGATTTTCTTCGAAATTACTTCGGATTTTTTCAAATGGGATGTCGAAACCCATCGCATCTGTCCCGATTACTTTAACACCTTGGTCGATAATCCAATGGGTGGCATCCCCGCTCATCCCCGGAAAATCAGTCCAATAACTTGCTTGCCCATAGCGTTTATCTGCCCCGAACATTAAGCAAACGATGTCACCGGCTTTCAGTGTGTAATCGATTTTTCTAAGAGCTTCTTTCACATCCTCCACACTTACAGCTTCTCCATTTTGTTTATGGAGAAAATCCAGGACAACGCCATTCCCGAAAAACCAATCCAATGGAAGTTCTTCCACTGTTTTCGCCGGATTTCCACCTGTGGTTGGATAATAGTGATAGGGGGCATCCAAATGAGTTCCTGCATGGGTTGAGATTTCGAGAATTTCCGCTGCCCATCCTAATCCATTCGGCAAGTCTTCCTTTTGACAGTTAAAAATGTTCATCATTTGCTGGGCTCCAATTCCCTCATGATCTTGGTACTCGATGGAGCAGGACAAGCTTCTTCTTAGTTCATCACTAGAGAATTCTCCTGGGTTCGGCTCTTTGATCACTACAGATAAGTCCACAAATTTCATCAGATGATTCCTCGCTTTCATAAGATGGTTAGCTGATTTAGAACATTTTTATTAAACCGTTGAATTCTTCTCCATATTTCTCTAACAGTTGCTTTTCAAAGTCGTGAATAATCATATTTACATACATATCGTGCCGGATATAATTGGTTGTCGTATTGATCATGGCTTGATGATCGGAGACAACCGAATATCCATCATCAGTTGAAGAATTGAAGATAATGGTCTTCTTTTGATCAAACACAATGTTCATTTCGTTGCTATGGCGTTGGTTAAAAATATCAACGTCATAATGAGGAATATTGGTCCACGGGACTTCTAATGAGTTATCACCAAATATGACGCTGTTAATTTTGACTCCGTCCTTGTGGGCCTTGAGCAGTGGCTTGAATATCTTGGCAACATCTACAGACCAGCCACTTAAATAAATTTCGGCGGAAGACAGGGCGATTTCATTTGTAATAAGGTTCAAGGAGGCCTCGTATCCGTCAATGTGGAACAGTTCCGTCTCTCTTTTGCTATTGCTAGTCGAGATGTTTTTGAGTCCTTTGCTCAAAAGATTAAGGTTTTCATTAAAGGAATCCTCGAATAATTTCAATAGGTCTCGATAAGGCATTGGAATATAACTTTTACTATTTGATCTGTCACCTCCTGAAAATAAGTACACATATCCCTTTGCATGTAATTTCCTCAAAGTTTCATAAACTTTAGGACCCGGCACTCCGGATGAGAGCGCTATCATATTGCCGTTGGCAGGATTGTGCTTTAAAAGGGATAAGTAAACTTTAGATTCGTACTCGGTAAAGCCATTTGCTTTTAGCGAATCGATAGTTTTCTCTATATTCAATTTAATCACCCTCACAAGATACTACTACTTGAGTAGTATTATTATTAATGAAATTTTGGATAATCCCGAAATAAATTTTTAGAAGTAGTAGTTATCCTTGGTTAGACAGTTAATTTTGGAATATGCAGGTATTTGCATTTTAGTCGATAGTGGCGGGGAAGATATTTTATAGAACAGAACAAACGTTTGATTGGTAAGGATTTATAGTGTATGATAATAATGTAAATAGAACAAATGTTTCTTTTTTAGGAAGTTAATAATTCGTGGAAGGAGGGATTCAAGTGTATCGGTATGTGTTAAATCTAAACAGTCAAAGTAATGGAGATTACGAGGTCCACAAAGATGGTTGTTACTATTTTCCAGTAAATAACTTTGAAGAATTGGGAAAACACTATGGCTGTGAAAGCGCGGTAGAACAAGCAAAGGCCAGACATCCATTCAAAAGCATTAACGGTTGTAAACATTGTGCTCCGACTTGCCACACTAGCTGATGAATTCATTTTAAAAATGACTAGACTGTATGATTGAATTCGATTGTGTCAATCTTGTACTTGGAACAGAATTTCAGTTAGGCTTGGGCATCGATTAGGGGGAGTCAGTCCGGTACCAATGATAAAAATATAGCTGACTCTCCCTATAAATTTCAGAAGAAATGACCTTTTAGTCATGCTATAATAAATAAAGTAAAACCGTTACCTGATGAACGTAGACATAGATATATTTGTATAAGCTTGAACGGAAAGGAGAGGAGAAAATGAGTTCATCGCCTTATCAAGGGGAAATTGTCCAAGCAATCATGGAATTATCCGGCATGATCCAAAGTATGCGGACAGAATTCGGAGAAGGTATTGGCGATTTAAAAAAAGATGTTAGTGTATTGAAAGAAGATGTTTGTATATTGAAAGAAGATGTAAACACTATCAAAGAAGACATGAAGCAGATGGGCGAGAAAGTTGAAATGATTGATGCTAAATTTGAAGTGTTGAACCAATCATTGCTAACAACCCAAGCCGAAGTTCACCGCTTGAAAAGAGCGTAATGCCCTGATAGTTAACCCAAAAAGACAAGTGCAGCCGATTCGCCGGCTGTGCTTGTCTTTTTCACTTTGTATCCCTTTATGTGCCTTTGCTTCTACTAGGAAGGCCACCTCAACACAAAATCTTTTAAATATACATGAACTTTTAAGACTTGTAAAGACATAAGAGAAAAACAATCATGTAATATCAAAAACGACTAAATTTTATTTAACCTGTCAAGAAAAGTTGGACTTTACAGAATAATGGATATACAATGAGTAAAAAGACGAGGGGAAATTAGCCTATGCCGAATAAGGGAGTATTGACAAAGTTCCAAGGATCCTTACATAGCCAATTTGGAAAACAGGTCCTATCCACGCAACTGCCGTTTGGAACATTGGAATCTATTTTTGGCATCGACTATGATGTCCAACGACAACTGGATGCTGGTAGGCGGGCGGAGATCCGGAAATTTATCTTGGACTCTTTAGAGCAAGGGAAGCCGTTCTATTTTGCTCCATTTGTGTTCTCAAGTCGGAGAAACATCCGAGTGGCGGATGATGGTTTCGAAATTGAACCAAGGGATAAAATTTATATTCTGGACGGGCAGCACCGCAGTTCCGCGCTATCTTCCGCTATTAGTCACTTAAAAACAATGAAGGAAGCTGCAGAAGAAATTGGGGATTTTACGGAAAGCCAAAAGGCAAAAAAACATATAGACCAACTTGTAAATTATCCTGTCGCCATGCAGGTTTTTCTGGAATTAGATACGCAATCGGAACAGCAACTTTTTACGGACTATAATACTGAGAGGAAGGAGGCCCATCCAGGTCTGCTGATGCAGTACGATCATCGTGACAAATATATTGAGTTAACTCGAAACGTTGCCTATCAATTGGCAGACACTCTTGATATTGAACATAAACGATCACGCTTGACCGCACAAAACTCGTCAGTTACTTCCCTGACCATCATGCGCCGTTGTCTGATTGCATTGTTCGAAGGGCTTCTTACCGTTAAGACGGGAGATCCATATCCCAGGTGCAAGCTGACTGAAATGCCGAAAGTGGCAAAGTACTTCTTTCAGTCCTGGAACGATTTGTTTCCAAGGCAGATGGCTAACCGGTCTACTTACGTTTCTGGTCTGACAGGTATTCAAATCGCTTTGGCATACACGGCTTTCCTTACGATGCGGGAAAATAATATCACTTATTACAAGGCGATTGACATGCTTCGATTATTGAATCGACGTTGCACTTGGAAGCATGACGATCCTTTATTTAAACATATGTATCATTCCGAAGCGAAACAACTGCGTCATCATTCTTCCACAACTGCCATTAAACGAACGGCGCTGGAGTTTCTATCAGTTATTGAGCAAGAAAGGGGCATGGAAAATGATTATTCTTCCCGTCTTTTCTAAGAAGCAAACGATGATTACCTATTCGCTAGAAGAGTTGTTGCAAATGTTAAAGGAAGAACAAATGATATTGCGGGAAACGAACCAAGTACAGGCGAGGGCAATTCGTAGGTATATCTTCGATAATATTATGGAGGAACAGGTTTATATACCTCCAATCGTCGCTTACGTGGAAGAAGGACAATTGGATAAGGGGAAGCCGGATCGTTTGACAGTCATTGATGGGTCACAAAGAATGGAAGCGCTTTCCCAATTGCGGGCTATGATGGTCAAGTCTATGAGCAGTGAAGACGATTTGGAACGGAAAAAAGGATTGCATTTGAACTATATATTAAAGAGTGTGGTGATTTCCGTCCAAGTATTCGAAGGGGTGTCTTCAACAGAAGCCGATCAAATGTACATCGACTTCAATACGAAAGGTAAAAAAGTCTCCCTGTCAAAACGGATTGCTTATGATTCACGAAACGCTATCAACCAGGCGACCAAACAGGTTTTACAAGCGAATGAGAAACTGCGGGAAGCGGGTGTCGAACAGGAGAAAATAGCTGTTGTTCGCCCAAAAAACAAAAACCTGCTTTCTTTATCGCAGTTGCGACAACTGGTTGCATTGTTCATTGATGGAGGTACCGTCAGCAGTAAATTGGCGCAAGATAGGGTTCTAACGAGAGAAACTGAGGAAACGATTGAGTTGATCAATTTTTGGTTTGAGGAGCTATTCAAACTACATCCCGTCGAAACGATTGGCAATTATGATATATCTATATTTGCCAGTTTCCCCCTACTTTACGCAGTAGGAAGCTATGCAATAGAGGGAACAGAAGAGATTGAGGAAACAGAACTAAAAACACAGATTAAACGAAGAATGGAGAAATTAAGATCAATCGATTGGTCCAGGGATAATCCAGTTTGGAGAGAATTCGACGGTTCTGAAAGAGGAAAAGAGAAATACTTTTATTTAAAAAATGATAAAAAAAATATAAAGGCTATCACCAATTGGCTTAGCCGTAAAGGAGGTGAGTGATGTGTGAATAATAGGGAAACAGAAATCCCCGGGTGTCATTAGTCTTGCCAGACACACCCGAGGATTCTAGCACCGGCGTATACCGGTACAATACCAGTATACGCCTTTTTTGTGGAAATTGTAAGGTTTAAAAACAACGAGGAGGCGTAAAAAGGAAAATGAAATCTAATTTTATTATCAAGTGGGAGACTGTGATTTGTGTCCCGAATTATGATGATCAGGGAAAGCCTTGTTCGATGATCGTGGAAAATGGGCAACTTATTAAAGTGGATATGAAACCGAGAGATCTCATCAATGAAAACCTATTATACTACGGATCAAGTTTACAAGGAGCGACCGATGGGGCTAGCCGAATCCTAGGAAACACCTATATAAATCCGGTGGCGATCAGCGAGAAGCAAAATATTTATTGGCTTCCGAGCAAATCCCCGGCTAGTGACGACTGTGTTTGGTTTGCGTTGCATCATATCGTGAAACTCCGTGCATTCGGCAAAGCACAAACTGAGGTTCAACTGATAGGCGGGCATAAAATTGTGATTGACTCTAGCTTTTATACGTTGACCAAAAGAGAAATGCGTGCGTACACGTTGAAAGGAAAAATTGAGAGAAGGTCTGAGAAGCCTGCTGAAATAGTTAGAGAGGAACAGAATTGCTATTATATCAGCAAGCCAAAGGGAAAAGTGAATTATGAATTGAAAAAGCAGGACGAAGATTTATAGTAAAGGATTAAGAAAAAACCGTTAAGCCCTTTGTGGTTAACGGTTTTTTGGTGTGCATAGCATGGGAAGGAGCTGGGAAAAGAGCAAACGAATCAACCAAGGATTTTCTGCCGAGTTAAGAAAATAAAACAGGAGTGTCGACATTAGGAGATTGAAAGAAGACGTGAAAAGATGAGCGAGAAAATCAAAATGATCGATGCTAAACAAGATGTATTAAACCAAGGACTGTTAACGACTCAAGTAGATATGCTTCAGACCTGGTTGATTGCAAAAGAAAAAAGACAAACCCAGTCGATCTGTACACGAAGTGTTTGTCTTTGATCATTTCAATCTCTTATTCGATTTGACGTCCGACTGCCCGGTTTCCTTCATACTACCTGTTTCTCTGCTTCTCTCTCTTTCGCTGCTTCCTTTTCCACTTTCTCGTCTTTCTTCTCCTCCGATTTCTCTTTCTTATCCTTTTTCTTTTCCTGTTTTTCCTTCCCTTTCGTTTCTCGATGTTCAATCCACTGGCTGACTTTGGCAAGGATGAAGGTAACAAGGACGGCGAAGAGAACGAAGCCATAATAGCCGGCGCCGATGCCGATGCCAACGCCGCCTGCGAAGAAGATCATGGCGGCGGAGGTAAGGCCGGTGACGCGGAAACCGTCTTTCATGATTAGGCCTGCTCCCAAGAAACCGAGCCCGGAGACGATTTGGGCGGTAAGCCGCATCGGGTCCATCCGATTGTTGATGTTGCTGCTACCGAAGTCGACAGCACTATGGATGGAAACGAGAGTAATCAGAGTGCAAGAGACCGATACGAATGTGAATGTTTTCAAGCCGGCCGGTTTGTTTTTTGCGGACCGGTCCCAGCCGAGGAACATTCCGACTAGGGCACTGACAATAATCCGTAAGTAGATTTCAGCATATTTCACGATATGTTCATCGTAAAACCATTGTACGTATTCGATATCCTTCTCCTCCTCCTGAGACAAGCTTCTCTTATCCATTGGAGGGTTCGTCAAATTGCAGTTTCTCAAAAATCAGTCATCTATCGTGAACCATTGGACGTTCGCTTCGGTCAATGTTTCCTCCCATTCCGGAGGAGCTGTTTGATCACAGATGACGATATCTATATCTGTAAGACGTGCCATTTTATAATGGGTCCGTTTGTTCAATTTTGTATGGTCAATCAATAAAATTGTTTCATTTGCGTGTTCGATCAATTTTTTCGTGACCATTCCTTTGGAGAGGTCATAGCTGGTCAGGCCGTCTTTTACGGATAAGCCGTCAGCGGCGATGAAGTTTTTATCTACATAGATATTGTTCATCATTTCCAATGTGTGTTCGCCGACCAATCTTTGATGAAAAACATCAACTTGTCCACCAATTAAAATAATTTTTCCTGTAAATACATTTTGCTGCAGCATTTCCATCAAGACATTCAAGGAATTGATGGATGGGGTGACAATAGTGATATTCTTTTTATTCTTCAAACTCTTTGCCATATAAAGCGGCGTTGTCCCTTCATCGATTGCAATGACGTCATCGTCTTTAATAAGGGAGACGGCCAAGGCACCGATTTTTTCCTTGCCTTCTTTATTGATGATCTCCCTCTCCACGGTTGGGGGTTCTTGGTTGAAGAACGTCAGGGAAATCGCTCCCCCATACACTTTTTTTAACTTGCTTTCATATTCCAGGTCATCGAGATATTTGCGTATCGTCTCGGTGGATACTTTTAAATGAACGGCAAGGTCTTTCACCTTTACCTTGCCGTTCTTCTCCAATATGTCTAGTATTTTACGTTTGCGTTCAATGCTTGCTAATGACAACCAATTCGCCTCCACTGTATATGAAAATCCTTATATTATCCTATTATAGCATCAGTATAATTTATAAGGAATCTTCTGTCAGGGTAGTTGTTTCCCTGTTAATTTACAGCTTCTTTCCAGTAACAACTTTCTTCGATCGCTACTAATAGATCTTTGATTTTCGCTGGGGTGACGGCTCCGATGTTGCCAATACGGAATGTATTGACATCGGTCACTTTACCCGGATAGATGACAAACCCTTTTTCCTTCAATCGGTTATAGAACTCATCGAAAGTGAAGTCTTCATGATCTGGGAAGTTGAAGGAAGTGATGATTGGCGATTGGTGTTCATCCGATAAAAGAGTTGTAAATCCAAGTTTCCGCATGCCTTCCACGAGCGTCCGCTGATTTTCGCGGTACCGGGCCGCGCGTGCTGCCACGCCACCTTCTTCTCCCAGTTCTTTAAGAGCCTGTGCGAACGCGCGGACGACGTGTGTCGGTGATGTGAATCGCCATTTTCCGTTGTTCTCTTCCATCGTCTTCCATTGGCTGTATAAGTCAAGGGAAAGGGAACGGGCATTGTTTTGACATTTCTCGAATTCCTCTTTATTTACAATGATGAAACCAAACCCAGGGACTCCTTCGATACATTTATTAGCGCTGCTCACCAAATAATCGACACCTAACGTATCAATGTCCATTTCGATGCCGCCAAAACTGCTCATTGCATCCAAGATGAAGATCCGGTTATGTTTTTTGACAGTTTCACTAATTTTATCGATCGGGTTTAGCCGGCCTGTTGTTGTTTCGCAGTGGACGACCGCCACATGCGTAATGGCCGGGTCAGCTTCCAAGATGGAGTTTAACTCCACTAGGTCGGGATCAGACGTCTCTCCGCTGTCGAGCATGACGGTATCAATGTTCAAATACTTGGCGATTTCGCCGATCCGGTATCCGTACGCCCCGTTTCCGATCACCAGCAGTTTGCCGTCCTTCGGAATGACCGTACCGATGACGGATTCCACGCTGAATGTACCGCTTCCTTGCATAAGAACAGTCGAGTATTTCCCGGGATTATTTGTAGCAAGATTAACAAGATTTGAGCGGATTCCTTGAACGATGTTATTGTAATCATCGTCCCAAGTACACCAGTCTTTCATCATCGCCAATCGCACGCCATCACTCGTAGTGAGTGGACCTGGTGTTAGTAGAAGGTAAGGGTTGTTTGTAAATTGAACAGTAGACATGACATATTCCTCCTCAAGGGTTTGTTATTTTGGATGGTGCCTGATTTATCCGAGTTTGCAGATGGCTCTTGAGCAGAGCCACTTCTTTCTCAAAATCATTTCCGCTTTTGGCTCCCGTGTCCTGATTTGGTCTCGTCTTGATGAGCGCGACACAGATCATCGACATGATGCCAAGAATCATTAAATAAACAGCAGCCGGCAACCATGACCCATTAAATTTGGTAATTAAAGCAGTTGCGACCAGCGGCATCGTTCCTCCGAAAATGGCAGCGCCTAATTGATAACCTACCGAAATCCCCGTATAGCGGACTTCCGGGTTGAACATCTCTGAAAACATCGTTCCTAAAACAGCTGTGATGATTGACCAGAGTGCATATCCAATGAGCACAGCGACCGTCAAAGTAAGCATCGTTCTATTAGAAAGGAGCATGAAATAGGGAATGGCAAACAGCGTGACACTCATGGAACCAATGAAGAAGACTTTTTTTCTGCCAATCCGGTCGGATACCATTCCGGCTAGCGGTATGAAGAGCAGGGAACTCAACGTACCGATCGTTATAGCATTGAGCACCGTATTCTCTGGCATACTTAGCGTATTGGTCGCATAGGAAATCCCGAACGTAGCGAACATGTAGAAAGGGGCCGTTTCAATAGCTTTGGCGCCTGTCGTCAAGATGATTTCCCGCCAATGATGCTTGAATGTCGTGACAATTGGCAGTTTCGGGATTTTACCTTCTTTCTGTGCCGCTTGAAAGTCAGGAGTTTCATCCAGACTGCCACGGATCCAAATCCCTAGCAAAACCAAGACCAAGCTTAGCACGAAAGGAATCCGCCAACCCCAAGCAAGGAATTGAGCATCCGGCAGCAATCGCATGAGTGACATCGTGCCGGTTCCTAGAATGATGCCGACAGCGGCACCCATCATCGGGATGCTTCCAGCAAAACCCTTTTTCTTTTCATCCGAGTACTCTACGGCGAGCAATACGGCGCCTCCCCATTCTCCCCCGACGGCGACGCCTTGGATCAGGCGGAGCGATACGAGCAGGATTGGTGCCCAAATACCGATCATGTCGTAGGTCGGAAGCAGCCCGATGAACGCTGTGCTGACCCCCATGATTCCCAATGTAAGGACCAGCGATTTCTTCCTTCCCAATTTATCTCCGATATGGCTGAAAATCACGCCGCCGAGCGGGCGGAAGAAATACGGCAATCCGAAAGAGGCCAACGCCATCAGCAGTCCCACTGTCGGATCGAAATTTGGAAAGAACAGCTTATTAAACACTAGTGCGGCAACAGCTCCGTACAAAAGATAGTCGTAGTATTCAATGGAACTGCCTACTAAACTGGCAATCAACGCTTTCCTTTGTACTTTCTTGGAATAGGTTGGTTTTGTCATGTATACCTCCTTATATCTTTGTTTGTAAGCAATTGTAGAAAAGCTAATGTGAAATGCCTCTCCCCATTTTCCAATAGAGGCGTCAAGCCCCCGGTGCAATATTGAAAAGATGGCGAGAGGTTTTCACATAATCAAACACCCTCCTTCCGATAATTTTGAATTGATAGCGTTTTCAGATAACGCTTGCAGATTACAATATCATATTATTTGAGGATTGGGAATAGATTTATTTGGTTTTATTCTATTTTATATTGCTTTTACTTGGCACTTTTAGGTTTGAAATAGGGAAGATAAAAATGTCTTCTATATATAGATTACTTTTTGGATTGAACAAAGTAGTTATTTATTATAAAAAAAGTAGAGAAAAAAAGTTTTTAAATTGACTGAATATATTGTAAACCAATTAAAAGCAAATAAAACTATAATAAAAATTGAAAAATAACAAGACAAAACAATTAATCTATGATATGCTCTCCTTGTATCAAATTATTTAGAATATTTGAATAGAGGAGTGAAAGAGTTATGAAAGTGTTTTGTCTCGGAGGGGCAGGAAGAATCGCACGAGAAGCGGTACTAGACTTGGTGGAGCATTCGGAATTCGACACCATTACGATCGGGGACTTCAACGAGGAGATCGGACAACAACTCGTCAGAGAGTTGAATGACCCAAGAGTTGATTTCATTAAAGTGAATGTCTACAACCACCAAGAGACCGTCGAGAAAATGAAAGGCTATGACGTTGTCATGGATGGGACAACCATCACATTGAATGGCCTATCGACAGCCTGTATCGCCGAAGCCGGCTGCCATGGCATTAATCTAAATGGTTTCGGTGCGGAGGATGAATTCGATCACCTCTTCAAAGAGAAGGGCAGAACAGCTGTCCCGGGATTTGGAATGACTCCAGGCGTTACTCAAATGATGGCCATGCACGCGGCCAATCAGCTTGATACGGTAGAAAGCGTCCGAGTAAGCCATGGCTCTTTCCGCCCGATCGCTTTTTCGAAGTCGATCACCGAAACAACGACTTTGGAATACGACCCGGACCTTCCAGGGAGAGTCGTGTACGAGAAAGGGAGGTTTGTGCAAGTCCCTCCATTCGCCCGGCCAAGGAATATCAAATTGCCAGAGCCATACGGCGAAACGGTACAGTACATCATTCCCCATTCCGAGACAAAAACGTTGGCGCAAGCGCTGTCGGGAAAAGGTGTCGAACTGATTGAAGTGCGCGGCACATGGCCGGAGAAGAATATGCACCTCGTGCGCGGGCTGTATGAATATGGCATTATGCGCAATCCAAAAGTGACAGTGAACGGCGAAGAGGTCGGAGTGATGGACATCATCGGCGAGTACTTGATGAATTCCAAGGAAGGGCAGGAAACCGCATTATACGGCTACTCTTTGCATGTCGAAGTGGTCGGCGTGAAGGATGGCACTAAAAAACGCCATATCCTTTATCATACTCATCCTTCTAGCGACGGCTCCGTAGAAGGCTGGGAAGGGCTGCGGGCGTATACCCGGAATGTCGGTATCCCGATGGCGATCGCAACGGAACTTCTTGCAAAAGGTGTAGTGAAGAAAACGGGAATCCTCATCCCGGAAGATGCGTTTGAGCCGCAAATGATCTTTGACCAGCTTAAAAAGCGGGGAATCCAGATGCACGAGGAGATCGAAACAGTTGAAGAATCGAAGAATTTGACAGAGGCTTTATAAACTACTTTCATCGTATTGTTTTGAATAAAGGAGGTCAGTGTTTTGAGTATACAATCTCCCCAGATTGAAGCGGTAATTTTCGATTGGGCGGGCACGGCGGTGGACTACGGCTGTTTTGCCCCACTGGATGTATTTATAGAAGTGTTCACTAAAAAAGGAATTGAAGTGCTGCATGAGGAAGCACGGGAACCAATGGGGATGCTGAAGTGGGATCACATCAATGAAATGTGCAAGATGGACAGAATCGCGCAGCTATGGAAGGACAAGTTCGGCCGTCTTCCCGAGGAAAAGGATGTAGACGATTTGTATGCGGATTTCGAGCCGCTCT
Source organism: Sporosarcina sp. FSL W7-1349 (assembly GCF_038003045.1). Lineage (NCBI taxonomy): Bacteria > Bacillati > Bacillota > Bacilli > Caryophanales > Caryophanaceae > Sporosarcina > Sporosarcina sp. FSL W7-1349. The sequence continues at coordinate 1,829,433 of NZ_JBBOOK010000001.1, read as the reverse complement.
TATTCTCTATCCTGCCAAATTATTGCACACCGGTCCCTGGAGTACTCGAACTGGTAGACCGGCTAAGGGCTAAAGGGATCAAGATAGGTTCAACGACCGGCTACACACAAAAGATGATGGATGTCGTCGCTCCGGGTGCAAAGCAAAAGGGATATGCGCCGGATTATATGGTTACTCCGGACGACGTACCTGGCGGAAGGCCATCCCCGTGGATGTGCTATATCAACGCGATGAACCTAGGAGTCTATCCAATGAAACATATTATCAAGGTGGGCGACACAATCAGCGATATCAAAGAAGGGCTGAATGCTGGCGCCTGGAGTGTCGGCGTCATCCTCGGTAGCAGTGAAATGGGGCTAAAGCAGGAAGAGGCGGCCGCCATGGCTCCGGATGAATTGGCGGATAGAATGGATGCCGTTGCGAAAAGATTTAAAGAAGCGGGAGCCCATTATGTAATTGACAGTATTGGCGAATTGGACACCCTTCTCCCTAAAATCAATGCCAGACTGCTGAACGGAGATTAAGTGGGGGATAGCCAAATACGTGAAGAGGTGAAGTAAGGTGGAGAACCAGAACTTTGCATTGGGTATGATCGAAACGATTGGATATCCAGCACTTGTAGCGGCGGCGGATGCAGCTTCCAAGGCTGCCGATGTAAAAGTCGTTACATACCAGGGCGCGGATGCCGGTCTGGTCACGATTTATATTGTCGGAGATGTCGCCTCCGTACAGTCCGCCGTTTCGATCGGAGCCGAGGAAGCGAAGGAGGTCGGGCGACTGCATCATTCTCATGTCATCGCAAGACCGGATGATAGTACGAAGAAGCTCATATTCCAATTGCTTTCTAAAGCGGAAGAGAAAAAAGAGGATAAGCCAAATAGTAGCGAAGAAGAACAACCAAAAGCAGTTGTGGAGATGAAAGAGGAGACGGAACAAGCGGTTGATTATACAAAAGCAAGTCTGCAGGAACTACGGAAGCAGGCAAGTTTACAATCTGATTTTCCACTCCCGGCAGATAAGATCGCAACCGCTAAAAAAGAAGAACTGGTCAAACTCTTATCTGCAGCACAGGTTGGGAAAGGTGGCGATAAATAATGGATAAAGATCTTGAATCCATCCAGCAAGCAAGAACCCTTTTGGCGCAAGCCCAAGCGGCCCAAGCTAGAGCAACGGACATGACACAAGAGGAGATTGATCGAATCGTCCATAGCATGGCGCAAGCCGCCATGAGAGAATCCGGAAGACTGGCGCAGATGGCGTCGGATGAGACCGGCTACGGAAAAGTGGAAGACAAACTGACCAAAAACATGTTTGCTGCTCGCGATGTCTATGAATCCATTAAAGATAAAAAGACCGCGGGTATCATCTCACGGGATGACAAGAAAAAAGTATGGGAGATTGCGGAGCCGGTCGGCATCGTAGCTGGGATCATCCCGTCGACCAATCCGACTTCTACTGTTATATTCAAAGCTTTGATTGCCGTAAAGGCAAGGAATGCGATCGTATTCAGTCCGCACCCAGCCGCAGCGAATTGTACGAAAGAGGCAGCGGAAGTTGTCAAAAGGGCAGCTGAGCAAGCCGGAGCGCCGGAAGGCCTGATTTCTTGCCTGGCGATACCGTCCGTGGCCGGTGCCAACGAACTTATGACTCATGCTTTGACGGATCTCATCCTCGCGACAGGCGGGTCGGATATGGTGAGAGCGGCGTACAGCTCGGGCAAACCGGCATATGGCGTCGGTCCGGGTAATGTTCCGGTCTATATCCATTCAAGTGCTCAAATCCGCCAGGCTGTCGCGGATATCATCAGAAGCAAGACATTTGACTATGGGACGATTTGCGCTTCCGAACAAGCACTTGTTGTTGAGCGTTCCATACGGAGGAAGTTCAAAAGCGAACTCGAATCCCAAGGTGCTTACTTCCTGGATGACTACGAGAAGAAAAGAGTGGGATCGATTATTCTCTCAGGAGGGCGATTGAACCCGCGGATCGTCGGGCAATCACCTCAAAAGCTTGCGGAAATGGCGGGGATTGCCATACCGGATGACTGCAAAGTGCTTGTCGCCGAGGAGGAGAATATCGGGAAGGAGTATCCCTTCTCACTTGAGAAATTGTCGCCCATCTTGGCATTCTACACAGCGGATGATTGGCAGGAAGCTATGGATATCAGCCGCCGCCTGTTGAAAATGGGCGGACTCGGTCATACATTCGGCATCCATAGTGAAGATCCGCAAATCGTCGAGAAGGTGGCATTGTCACAGGAGACGTTTCGCATTGTTGTCAATTCAGGCACGACATTCGGCGGCATTGGTGCGACGACAGAGATTATGCCGTCCATGACGCTAGGCTGTGGGACGCTCGGCAACAACATCACTTCAGACAACATTACGGTAGATCATTTGATGAATATCAAACGGGTTGCCTATGGCGTACGTAAGTTGGAGATGGAAACGCCTTCCGCCAATTACCAGCAGCCGGTCAGCGTCGGAACACAACAGCAAGCATCTGTTTCAAGGGATGAGATCATTGACATCGTTAAAGCGGTCATGCAGGAATTGAAACTATGAATTTGATATGAGGAGGAAGAATTATGAACGGAGAAATGGGAGCATTAGGAATGATTGAAACAAAAGGCTTGGTCGGAGCGGTTGAAGCGGCGGATGCCATGGCAAAAGCGGCAAATGTCAAGTTGATCGGTAAAGTGCATGTCGGTGGCGGTTTGGTGACGGTCATGGTACGAGGGGATGTCGGAGCGGTGAAAGCGTCCGTTGATGCCGGGGCAGCGGCTGCGGAAAATATCGGTGAATTGGTATCGGTTCACGTCATTCCACGACCACATTCCGATATCGAGCTCATTCTTCCGAAGCTGGAAGGATAATGGGTAGCCTATGACGCTAATTACGGAATCCAAGCTTCGAATGATGTTGAAAAACGGGATTCCAAACCCATTCCCCATCCAGGCGGGGGATAAAATAACACCGGCAGCGACAGATTTCTTAAGAGACAGGAACATCGAGATACAAGACGGCCGATCCGTTCAGCGCCCTAAGTCTTCATCCAGTCAAAGGGAGCCTGAACTGCAAATTCCGGTCGGTATATCGAACCGGCATATCCATCTGGCTCCAGAACATGTTCAAGTGTTATTTGGTGACGGACACGAACTGACGAAATACCGTGATTTATCACAGCCAGGCCAATTTGCAGCTACGGAACAGCTTACGATTTTAGGTCCGAAAGGCTTCATTAAAAACGTTCGAATCCTTGGGCCTGTACGCTCCGAGTCACAGGTGGAAATTTCGGTGACGGATGGATTCCAATTAGGAATCCATCCTCCCACCCGTCTATCGGGCTCTTTGGCTGATACGCCCGGCATCACGCTGATCGGTCCGAAAGGGGTCGTTGTCTTGCAGCAGGGCGTCATCGTCGCCAAGCGGCATATCCACATGTCCACTGAAAACGCTAAGACGTTTGGTGTAGTGGACGGGGATGAGTTAATCATTCGGACGGCAGGTGAGCGGCCGGTCATTTTTCCAGACGTTGTCGTCCGGGTCCATCCGGAATTCAGCTTGGACCTGCATCTGGATCTTGACGAAGGCAATAGTGCGGGATTGAAGACGGGTGATCTGGCAACAGTCATTGGAAAAAACGGGATGTTCATGCAAAGGCAAGGGGGGTGAAGACGATGGATGTTCGCGAAATGGTAAAGTCGGCAGTCATTGAAGTAGTGAAATCCATGCAGCAGGAACAGCGGAAAAACGGCAAAGTGCTTTTCATCTTTTGCGACAGTTCTGCGCACGAAGGCCATACAGATCAATTCATCCAACTGAAGGATGACAACATCGGCTACGATTCACTATTTCTGGATGGGGAAACGTCATCATGGATTGGGATGAACCAAGTCGAATCGACAAGCTCTAACCGGATCATCGCAGCAGATGGGAACGCGCCTTCACCGATGGAATTAGCAAAAAGATATGACGGGATCATCATACCGGAGATCGATTTGGACAATGCGGCAAGGGTCGTCCAAGGATTGAAGGGAACAATCAAAGCAGAAGTCATTTTTGCTGCATTGCTGCTTGGCAAGTTTGTACTGATTGGCGATGATGTAACCGGTGTCAAACGGGCGGATCGTCGGTACCTGCAAAAGGTTCATCTGCCTGAACCCTACCAAGTGCTGTTCCAGGAGTATCTGCGACGGCTCAAAGAGCTCGGAATCGGGTTCGTACCAGTACAGGAAATGGCGGCTGCGGCTGCCCGCAAACTCGGAGTACCTGAACAGGGACAAAAGACGGCTGAAGTGAATGCTGACACCGAGAGACTGCAGGAGTACGAAGGTAAACTGACGTATACCAAAAAACTGCTAACGCAGAAGTGGATCCAATCACAAAATTCCATTCCGGATAACACGATTTACCTATCCAAAAACGTCATTATCTCCCCTCTTGCGAAAGATTTGATTAAAGAGAAGAAACTGACGATCAAAGTGATGAAGTAGGGTGATCAGCATGTATCTTTCTAAAGTGGTTGGCAGCGTGTGGATGACGCAAAAGGAAAAGGGAATGGAGAATTTGAAGCTGCTCATCGTGCAACCTCTCAATCTGGACCGCAAACTTGAAGGCAACGCTGTTATCGCCGTAGACCGGATAGGCGCGGGCGTCGGCGAAATCGTCCTTATCACGAGCGGCACTCCCGCTCAGCGGATCTTGGGCGATAGAATTTCTCCGATCGACGCTGCCGTCGTCGGGATTGTCGACTCTTTTGAAGTAAATCAATGAATCGGGTGGTCGGACGACAGGGGAAACCCTTTGCCCGACACATTCCATCAGTCAAACATCCACGGGAAAAATTAGATTGGAAGCTCTATTAACTGTTAGAGGGTGATTTTTTGGGATTCCAACGATATAAGATTGCGGTAATCGGCTCGGGTTTCACTGGAGCGACAACGGCTCTACTGCTCGCCCAGAAAGACTTAGGGGATATCGTCCTCTTGGACATTCCGGAACAGACGAATCCGACGAAAGGGAAGGCGCTCGATCTTTTGCAGACCGGTCCTGTCCAACGATTCAATGCGGGGATTATTGGGACATCCGATTTTGCCGATATTGCCGATGCCGATATGGTCATCATTACGGCAGGAGTAGCCCGGAAACCCGGCATGAGCCGAGATGACCTTGTACACACCAACGCGAAAATCATGCGTGCCATTTCTCAGCAAGTGAAACGGTTTGCGCCGAATAGCTATATCCTCGTACTAAGCAATCCGGTCGATGCGATGACTTATGTTTGCTATAAAACTACCAACTTTCCGAAAAACCGGGTTATTGGGCAATCTGGAGTGCTTGATACAGCGAGGTTCCGGGCGTTCGTCGCCCAAGAACTGAACATTTCGGTCGAGGATGTATCCGGGTTCGTGCTAGGGGGACACGGGGACGACATGGTACCGCTCGTCCGCTATTCCTATGCAGGCGGAATTCCACTGGAGAAGATGATGCCCAAAGACCGCTTGGATGCGATTGTCGAAAGGACGAGAAAAGGTGGAGGCGAAATTGTCAACCTGCTTGGCAACGGCAGCGCCTACTATGCCCCGTCCGCTTCGCTTGTTGAAATGGCGGAAGCAATCTTGAAGGATAAAAAACGGATTCTCCCTTCCATTGCCTACTTGGAAGGTGAATACGGGTTTTATGACCTTTATCTCGGTGTACCGACCGTGCTCGGTGGCCAAGGGATTGAAAGCGTTATTGAACTAGACTTGAATTACGAAGAGAAGTTGGCCTTGGGTAATTCGGCGGAGTCGGTTCGCTCCGTCATGAAGCTTTTGCAAACCCATGTCTGAACGGATTTAGATGGCGTGCCCGTCACGCCCAATCTGGACTCCATCAATTACGCCTCTGCGTAATTGCTTCCGGTTTTGAATTGAGCTTACTTATAAGTATAGGCGGCTCGCACATGCAGTTTAAATATGCGATGTCCTGAAAGTACCTTAATTTCCGCAAAGAACGCAGAGATTAAGGCACTTTCGGTACTGAGAGAACAGTGGTGAGGCGCTATCCTTATGTCCTTTTTATCCAGTTAACGGTTTGCCTTTTGAAGAAGTCAGCTTGTTTTCCTCCTTAGAACAATCAGAAATCTTGGTTTCGATGCCATGCGCAAATGATTTACATTACAAGGAAGAAACGAGAGGGGTCAAATGATGAGAAAACTACTATTTCCAATGATTCTTGTAATCGCTTTCATGATGATGGCGGCATGCGGAGGGGACGGGGAAAGTGCGCAAGCCGGCAAGAAGGAAAACTTGGTTGTCTATACGGCCATTGAGACGGACTACTTGCAGGACCATCTGGATCTGTTTGAGAAGGAGCACCCGGACATCAAGCTGGATTTGGTCCGCGATTCAAGCGGAATCATCATCTCACGCATATTGGCCGAGAAGGATAATCCGAAAGCGGATGTCATTTGGGGGTTGAGTGTGGACAGCTTGATCATGTTCGATGATGACGGCATGTTGGAGGGGTACAATCCGGCCGGCTATGAAGATTTGATTCCTGAATTTACGGATCAGAAAAATGATCCGATGCATTGGACCGGGATTGCTGCCTATATGACCGCCATTGCAGTGAATACGGCGGAAATGGAGAAGAAAGGGTTGCCGATTCCCGAGTCGTATGCAGATTTGATCGACCCGCAATATAAGGGGCTTATTTCGATGCCGAACCCGGCTTCCAGTGGAACCGGATTTTTGACGGTGGCTGGTTTGTTGCAGATGTTCGATACGGAAGAAGAGGGCTGGGAATATCTTGACAAGCTCCATGATAATATCGGCGTGTATACCCATTCCGGCTCTAAACCGGCCGTCGAAGCGGCAACTGGCGAATTTCCAATCGGTATTTCATTCGACGGAAGGGCCATTAAGCAGGAAGAGAGCGGGGCCCCACTTGTGACCATTTTCCCGAAGGAAGGTTCGGGCTGGACGTTAGAAGCCAATGCCCTTATGAAAAAGGACAATGTTAAAGATAGCGCGAAAGTGTTCCTCGACTGGGCGAACAGCCGGTCAGCCATGGAAAGCTATAATAAGCAATTTGCCATTACGGGCATCGATTTAGGCAAGACTCCACCGGCCAGTTATCCGGATGATCCGATGGGGCAATTGCTAGAAAATGACCTTTATTGGGCAGCTGACAACCGGATTGAGATCGTGGATAAGTGGATTGAAAAATATGACGGCAAGAGTGAAGCGGAATAAGGCCTGGCTGTGCTGAAATTTGCGGGGGAATGGCGGTGATAGATGACCTAGCCATCCCCTTCGACCATCTGACACTACACAATGAAAGGGGAAATTCAAATGGAGTTTCTAAGCGTAAAGAATGTCAGCAAAACATTTGGAAATTTTACAGCGCTCAATGATATCAATATTTCAATCCAAAAAGGAGAGTTCGTTTGTTTGCTCGGTCCGAGCGGATGCGGCAAGACGACACTGCTCCGGCTGATTGCTGGTTTGGAAGAACCGAATGTCGGCTCCCAAATCGTTATGGATGGAAAGGATATCACCAAATTGCCGCCCGCGAAGAGGGATTTCGGTATCGTTTTCCAATCCTATGCGCTTTTCCCAAATATGACTGTTTTTCAGAATGTGGCGTATGGATTGAAAATAAAAAAGCTCTCCAAAAACGATATCCGGGAAAAAGTGAAGGAAGCATTATCCATTGTCAACTTAGCCCATCTGATGGATAGGTACCCGGGACAGCTGTCGGGTGGACAGCAACAGCGTGTCGCGTTGGCAAGAGCACTCGCCATCTCCCCAAGTTTTCTACTGCTCGATGAACCGTTATCTGCTCTGGATGCCAAAGTGCGAGTGAAACTGAGGATGGAGATCAGGGGCATCCAAGAGAAACTTGGCATCACGACGATCATGGTAACGCATGATCAGGAGGAAGCGTTGACAATGGGCGACAAGATTGTCGTCATGAACAATGCGTCACTCGAACAAGTCGGGACGCCACAGGAAATTTACGAGAATCCGGCAACTCCGTTTGTCGCGGACTTCATCGGGACGGTCAATCAGTTCCAAGGGACCGGTTCGTATGTAGCTATCCGTCCTGAGCATATTACGATTTCCCGGCAGCCTAAAAAGGGGGCGATCCAGACGACGTTACGTGCGCTTGAGTTCAGGGGCAGCTCCTACCGGCTTTATATGGAAGTGGAAAATGGAGGGCCTTACCAATTTGAAGATGAGTATCTGATGTCCGATATCCCGACAACTGCAACCCGGGGGCTCGATATCCAAGTCGGCCAAGTGCTCTATGCGGAACTCCCCGACCATCAATTGATCAAGTATGGAACAGAGACTCACGCCGAGGGAATGCCGAATCTTTCCCTGGCTAAAGTCCTTTAATCAGGAAAGGAGGGAATCCATATGAATGAAGACGCTATAAATCCGGCCATGCCGCAAGTGATAAGCAAGAAAAAAATCAAGCAGAAGACAAGTGCGGTGGATCTACTGCAAAAGCTGCTGATCGTCCTCGTTGTTCTTGGGCTTGTCGTGGCGCTGATCTTTCCTTTGATCCAGTTAGTCATTGTGTCCATGCAGGACCGGAATGGAGATTATATCGGCCTAGACAACTTTGTGAAGTACTTTACGACGCGCTCCCTGATCCAGCCGTTGTTCAATACATTGTTTGTCGCCAGCGTGACGGGAGTCATTTCGGTAACGCTCGGATTCTTTTATGCCTACGCCTTGGTCCGCACCGATATTCGCTGGAAATCATTTTTCAAGTATGTTGCCTTCATTCCGTTATTTGCACCGACCATGATGTACGGGATCGGCCTGGTGAATTTATTCGGAAACAATGGACTGATTACAACCGGTTTTTTTGGATTGTTCCAAGGGGTGGATATTAACCTGTATGGGCCGGTCGGGATTATCATTTCCTTGATTTTCTATACGTTTCCGCAAACGTTCCTATTGCTGATCATTTCATTGGCGAATACGGATTACCGGCTGTATGAGGCGGCGGATTCGTTTGGGGCAGGCACCGTGCGTAAAATGTTTTCCGTGACGCTGCCGAGTGTGAAATATGGTCTGTTCAGTGCGTTCATCATTGGTTTTATTTTGAGTTTCACTGATTTTGGAGCTCCTATTGTGGTAGGCGGCGATTATAAAGTGATGGCCGTTGATATTTATCAGCAAGTTGTGGGGCAGTTCAACATGTCTATGGGTGCAACAGTTGGAGTAGTATTGATCATCCCCGCGGTCATTGCGTTCATCGCGGATCGGATTGTCCAGCGCAAGGAAAGCTCGGGGATTTCCTCAAAATCGGTCTCTTACAAAATAAAACCAAATAAATTGAGAGACCGTCTGTATTTTACATACTGCCTTGTGATGACGGGAATGATCTTCGCGTTGATAGCGGCAGTATTGGCTCCTACATTCGTAAAATACTGGCCTTACAATTTTACGTTCACGAGCGAACATTACACGTTTAAGAATGTCATCGGCGGATTCCAACCGTATTATAATAGCTTGTTCATTGCGTTGGCGACGGCAATTATCGGTACTTTGATGGTGTTTTTCGGAGCCTATCTTTTCGAGAAATCCCGCTTCATGAAGACAACGAGGCAAATCGGATATTTCTTTTCCATCATTCCGTTGGCATTGCCAGGATTGGCAATCGGTCTGGCGTACATCTTCTTTTTCAACCAAGCGGAGTTTGCCATCCCGTTCACGAATATGTCAATTCCGAATCCGCTGAATGGGCTATACGGGACGATCTGGATCCTGGTGCTAGCGAATCTCATCCACTTCTACTCGGTCAATTTCTTCACAGCGACGACTGCGCTGAAGAAGCTGGATAAAGAGTTTGAACCGGTGTCGGAGTCGATGAATATCCCGTTCTATAAAACGTTTACGAGAGTGACGCTGCCGATGTCGCTTCCCGCAATTTTGGAGATGATGGTCTATTTCTTCGTCAATTCCATGACGACCATTTCGGCGGTCATTTTCTTGTACGCACCGAGCACGCGTCCGGCATCCGTTGCGATTGTCGATATGGTCGGGGCGGGGGATATGTCTGCCGCCGCTGCCTTGGCAGTCATCATTCTGTTAACGAATGTACTCGTCCGTTTCGGATATGAATTCTTAACGAAAAAAATAAGGGATCGTGCGAACGCGTGGCAAAAGTGAATTAGGCATGACGGGAACGGGTTCGAAAGCCGTAGGAGAGGAAGGTCTTCGGATTGGTACTGCTTGCATTTCTGCTCGTAATATTTTCTGGTTTACTGCATGCGTTGTGGAATTTATTTGCAAAGAAAAGTGTCAGTAAAATTACCTTTCTCTGGTCGATCCATATTGTGTCTTTCATTTTGCTATTGCCCTATTTTCTTTGGAAAGTGCCGGAACTCCGCTTGGACGGTGATGGGATTCTGCTCTTTCTCGCTTCAATGCTGTTCCAGATATTTTATGTATTTAGTCTGATAACAGGCTATACGAAAGGGGAATTATCTGTAGTCTATCCAGTACTGAGAGGAAGCGCTTCCCTAATTATCCCGGTTGCGAGTGTACTGCTGTTCAAAGAGACATTATCTTTCTGGGGCTGGATTGGTTTATTGCTCATCTTAAGTGGTATTTTGGCAATCAGTGATTTTCGGCTGAAGATGGACCGGCAAACCCGCATCTCCATTTTCATAGCGATCGGGGGAGGCTTTTCAATTGCGGGCTATACGCTGAGCGATAAAGCTTTACTTGAATTCATGGGCCCTCTCATGATCATTCAATTTCAAAATTATATTTACGGGGTTTCTCTTTTATGGGGAATCGGCGGCTTTGGGCAATTAAAGGAAGAGTGGAAAGTAAACTGGAAGATCATTCTTCTCGGAGCACTGTTCGTGCCGGGCGCCTATGCGCTGTTCCTGTATGCGATGCAACTCGCGCAAGTCGCTCAGCTCGCACCGTTGCGGGAGATCAGCATCGTCTTTGGGGCTATTCTTGGAATGCTGTTTCTTAAAGAAACGCAAGGGAAGCGCAGAATTGTCAGTTCGTTAATCATCGTTTTGGGCATTACTGTGTTGGGGTTTTTAGGTTGACAGGATGGAAGCATGAGGAAAGGAGTCGACGGATTTGATTCGAGAACAGGGTTTTTTACGGACGGAAGGCGATGTTAATTTAACAGAAGGCCGGAAGGAATGGCAACGGAATCATTTGAGCGCCGAAGCATTCAGGCTGCTTGAGGAAGACCAGGCATATTTTTTACAGCAATCGCTTTCCACCCCTTGCTTAAATGTTATCGGGAGAAGCTACGACATTTATATAGAAGACATTGATGGACGGAAGTATATGGATTTCCATGGAAATAGCGTCCACCAGGTCGGTTATGGTAACGAATCAGTTATCCGGGCGATCAAGGAGCAGCTCGATATTCTGCCTTTCTCACCGAGGCGGTATACGAACAAGCCGGCGATTGAGCTGGCACGGAAGCTTGTAGAACTTGCTCCTGGAAAGTTGAATAAAGTGCTGTTCGCACCCGGAGGGACGTCTGCAGTCAGCATGGCGCTGAAACTGGCTCGCAAAGCGACGGGCAAGTTCAAGACGGTATCGCTCTGGGATTCATTTCACGGTGCGTCGTTGGATGCGATCTCCGTCGGTGGAGAAGCTCTTTTTCGCGAAGGGATGGGGCCTTTATTGCCGGGGAGTCTCCATATCATGCCGTATAATTCCTACCGTTGCTTTTTAGGGGGGAGTGCGGAGAGTGCGACGAAAAGCCTGGACTACTTGGAATATGTCTTGGAAAGGGAGCGTGATGTCGGTGCAATCATCCTAGAGCCGATCCGATGCACCGATGTGCAAATCCCGCCAAAGTTTTATTATGAGAGGCTGCGGCGCATTTGTGACGAGCATGGGACCTTGTTGATCTTTGATGAAATTCCGACGGCGCTCGGTCGTACCGGGAAGATGTTCGCATTTGAGAACTATGACATTCTCCCTGACATCGTATTGCTTGGCAAAGGACTCGGAGGAGCAGTCTTTCCGATGGCAGCCATGCTCGTGAACGATAGTCTCGATGTTGCGGAAGAGATTGCTCTTGGACATTTCACACATGAAAAGAGTTCGGTCGGATGCGCCGCAGCTTTGGCGACGCTTCAATATATGGAGAAGTATCAGCTACTCGAGAGGAGTCGGACGCTCGGTGTATACATGAAAAGCAGGCTCGAAGAAATGAAGGAACGTTTCCCGGTAATTGGAGACGTCCGAGGAATCGGACTGCTGTACGGAGTAGAGCTCGTAAAGGACCGAGGGACGAAGGAAAAGGCACTGACGGAAGCGGAAGCGGTCATGTATCACTGCATGGAAAAGGGACTGAGCTTCAAGGTGTCTCAAGGGAATGTCCTTACCCTTGCACCTCCGCTAGTCATTACAGATGTGCAGTTGGAAGAAGCGATGGATATTCTGGAAGAATCGATTAGGGAAGTTTGCGGTTCACTTACAGGCCGCTGATTTCATACATTTGTCGACTGTCGACGCCACGTGAGAATTCGAATTGAGGGGGAATACCCATGCGTATTGGTGTGCCAAAGGAAATTAAAAACAATGAAAATCGAGTTGCTATGACGCCGGCAGGAGTTCTGACGTTGCAGTCGGCGGGTCATGAAGTAGTCATTCAGACGGGAGCAGGCCTAGGTTCGAGTTTCACAGATGAAGAGTATGCATCGGCAGGGGCCAAAATTGTTGAAACGGCCGCCGAAGCGTGGGATGCCGATATGGTAATGAAAGTGAAAGAGCCGATCGCTTCCGAATATGGGTATTTCCGTGAAGGGATGATTTTATTCACATACCTGCACTTGGCGCCGGAGTTTGAGCTAACGAAAGCATTGGTCGACAAAAAAGTGACAGGCATCGCGTACGAAACGGTACAACTTCCGAACAATTCATTACCGTTATTATCGCCGATGAGCGAAGTGGCCGGACGGATGGCGACACAGATTGGAGCGCAATATTTGGAGAAGACGAAAGGCGGAAAAGGTATTTTGCTGGCAGGCGTCCCGGGCGTCTCCCGCGGAAAAGTAGTCGTCATCGGTGGCGGCCAAGCAGGTGCGAACGCGGCAAGAGTGGCAATCGGGATGGGTGCGCAAGTGACTGTACTGGATTTGTCCGTAGACCGTTTGCGTCAATTGGATGATATTTTCGGCAATGACATCCAGACACTTGTATCCAATCCGTTCAACATCGCGGAATCGGTGAAGGAGGCGGATCTTGTAGTAGGGGCCGTCCTTATCCCAGGGGCGAAGGCGCCGAAACTCGTTTCCGAAGAGATGGTGAAATCGATGAAGCCGGGATCTGTTCTTGTAGATATCGCGATTGATCAGGGCGGCATCTTTGCCACATCCGACCGGGTAACGACACACGATGATCCGGTCTACGTCAAGCATGGGGTCGTTCACTATGCTGTCGCAAATATGCCGGGTGCTGTCCCGCAAACCTCCACGACGGCACTGACGAATGTGACGGTTCCATATGCGTTGCAAATCGCCAACAAAGGCTACAGGCAAGCATGCTTGGACAATCCCGCACTATTGAAAGGAATCAATACACTGGCTGGGCATATTACGTACGGGGCGGTTGCGGAAGCACAAGGACTGGAATACGTTTCAGCAGATGAGTTGCTGTCGGAGCCGAGTTTTGCGGTGAACCGCTAACGGCGAAGGTTCTATCGATAGATAGCGCAAATGACGGAAACATTCCAAGGTGTTGAAACAACTTTCGTTATCTAGCCTTGGAAACGAATTATCGAAATTTGCATGATCGGAGCAGTTCAATAACTTGGCTTGGAATATACTTATACGACAAAAAACCGTTAAGTCCATTTGGAATAACGGTTTTTACTTATCTTTTCTAGACAACCCCATGTGTGTTACGGGAATTTAATTGCGTGAATCTGTCATCCCTGCAAATACTCCTTCACCACCAGCGACACGACCTTCCCTTCCGCGCGTCCGCCGACTTCTTTCATAAACAGCCCGACCGCTTGTCCCATTGGCATGTCTTTCGTGATGCCAAGTGATTGGATGAGGGCTTTTAATTCGTCTTCGGTCAGTTGTTTCGGCAAGTATTGCTCGATGATGGCGATTTTCGCCTGTTCGGCTTCCACGATGTCGTCCCGGCCTGCCTTTTGCGCTTCTTCCAACGATTGTTTTGTCTGTTTCAGCTCGCGTTGGACGATCTTGATCTCTTCTTCCTCCGTCAATTCGCGTTTCTGTCCGATTTCCTCATTTTGTAGGCCAGCTCGCAGCAGATTGACGACGCCTTTCTTCGTCTGATCCTTCTCTTTCATCGCCGTTTTCATGTCGGCGAGCAACCTTTCTTTCAGTGTAGCCATCGTCTGTTCCCCTCATTTCTTTTTTATACTGGAACATTATACAAGATATCTTCGGATTTATTCAGCAATAAACTTCATCCTATCTAGTTTAGCCCGTCCGCATCGGAATAAAACCATAGGAGGAATACAATCCATCCAAGCCGAATAAGAACGAATAAGGAGGGATGAGATAATGACATCCATTCAACAGGAAAGTGCGGAAGTGAAGCAAGGGCAGCTGATCGAAACGCCGGTGAAAACGATATTCAAGAAGTTTGCGGACCAGAAAGACGTGTCCCTTGTCTATGGCGAGCCGGTCGAACTGGGTTTAAAAAAGGTCGTTCCGGTTGCCAAAGTGAGATACGCAGTCGGAGGTGGAGGCGATGGTTCGGGTGGCGAAGGAGGGGGCGGTGGTTTTAAAATCACTCCCGTCGGCGTTTACGAAATCACTCCTGAAGACGTGAAGTTCAAGTCAACACGTGATTTGAAAATGATTGTGGCCATGACGGTTTGTACTTTGGGGTTATTTTGGGTTTTGCGGATGTTGAAGAAGTAAACCATTTTTGAATGGGGTTAAAACTAAATATCTCGCCAATCCTCCATTAGGTTCGGCGAGATTTTTTTGTTCCTATATGTCATGATTGGGTGTGCGAGGTTCTATCACCCAACCCGCTTCGCACTCTTCTCCAAATAATCCACAATCCCCATCGCGCTGACATCCATGTCGAGTTTGATCATCTGATATGCTCGATGGTCGTCGGGAATGCCGAGTTCGCGGAGATGGGTGCGAGTCCGTTTAAATAAGCGCTCAGCTAAGGCTTCGTGGCCTTCCTCATTGGCGGCTGATGTTTTGGCCTCTTCCATGAATACTCTGAGCCACTCGGAAACTTGTTGCAATGTTTCATTCGGCGTCGTGTTTGCTCCGAAATGACCGAAGTAGATGACGTCTAGATTTTTCGCCTTGAAACGGTTGATGGACTGCTGCATCTTGTCCGGGTCGAATTGGTTTGGCGAAGTGGACGGCGGGAAGAATTCCACTCCGTCTTGGATCAGCGGCGCATAGCGGATGCCTGCCGTGTCGCCGATGAACATCCCGTTGCTGACTGGGTCGTAAATGCCAATATGGTGATTGGCGTGCCCTGGCGTATCCCAGAATTCCAGCGTGCATGATTCCCCAATTTTCAACGTGTCGCCTTCTGTCATCGCCAAAATTCGCTCTTCCGGAATGGGGACAACAGGGTCGAATAGTTCATCGAACCGCTCGCCGTAGACGGCACGGGCCCCAGCTACCAACCGGCTCGGATCCGCCAGATGGCGTGCGCCTCTAGGATGAACGATGGCTTTGGCGTTCGGGCATTCCGTCATGAGCAGCCCTGCCCCACCTGAGTGGTCCAAGTGGACGTGTGTTGCGATGATGTATTTAATCTGATCTAACGAGATCCCCAGCGTTTCTAATCCCTTCTTAACATAAGGAATCGACGTGCTCGGTCCTGTATCGACCAGTGTGATTTCTTCCTCCATGATGACATATGTCCCCGTGCGTTCCTCCAAGCCGAGGTCGAATCCATCCAATATGTAGATGCGGTCGTCCAGTTTGATCGGTGCTTTCTGCTGCAATTTACAAACCCCCAGTTGAATTGTTAGTTTCCATTCTTTCTTTCATTTTCGACAATTGGCAGGGTTCTCCTTGTTTTGTGACGAAAATTAGACTGTGGTAGGTCATTTAGGTTAAATGTTTGTAAAGTATTCGTTGTTTTTCAAAAAAATTAGTATAATAGATATAGCTTTTCGCATGATGCTATAGGTAGATAACAATTGGAGAGAGAGGGTATTTCGTGAGCAGTCTATTGAGCGTATTCCGAAAGAGGAAAGAAGGTCTTGTTGACACGGACAAGCCACTGTTGGTGACGATGGAGTTGGAGGCTGGGCAGATGACGAGACAGGCCACGCTGATCGGATTGTCGGAAGAGGATTTGCAAGTCCTGAAGCGTATGAAGCCGATCATCGCTTTGCACTTGCCGGAAATGGTGGACAAGTTCTATGCGAAACTGTTGGAAGTCCCTCTATTGGAAACGATCATCTTCCGGCATAGTTCACCGGAACGGCTGATTGGGAAGCTCAGTCATCATCTGTCCGTAATGCTGGATGGGAAGATCGATGATGCGTATATCCAGCAACGGATGACGATTGCGCGGGTTCATTATGAGATTGGGCTCGATCCGCAATGGTATATCGGGGCCTTCCAGCTGTTGCAGGATGCGTTCTTGCAATGTTTGCAGGAGAAAGTGGACGACCCGCGGGACATGTACCGCTCTATGCAAGCACTTACGAAAATATTTAATTTCGAGCAGCAACTGGTGTTGGAAGAATACCATAAAAGCTATCTGAGAGGCATAGCGGAAGAAAATGCGAAAGTGCGAACGGAAGTGAAGGAGCGGATCGGGGCGACAAGCGGGGATCTCGTTACGATTAGTGAGGAAACGCAAGCATCGATGGAGGAGCTGATCGCCAGCAGCAATGAGGTGGCGTCGACCGTGCAGCAGACGAAAGAACAATCGACAGTCACGCAAGAGTTGGCACGCGAAGGCTACACGCAAATGGAATCTCTGCACGAAAAGATGATGCAGATCGAAAAGAGTGCGAATGACATGCAGCAGATTATGGGGCAGTTGGATCTGTCGTCGAAGGAAATCCAAAATGTGATTACCATTGTGCGGACGATTGCGGATCAGACGAATTTGCTATCATTGAACTCGAGCATCGAAGCGGCACGGGCGGGAGCGTACGGGAAAGGCTTTGCGGTCGTCGCGGAGGAAATCAGGAAGTTGGCGGATGAGACGAAACAGTCGATCGGGCAGATTACGGATTTGATTCAACGTAATGGCGGGTACATCGGCAACGCTTTGGACACGCTCGCGGAAATGCAGGAGCGGACTGCGGAAGGAAGCGAGGACTCGGAGGGAACGAAAACGACGTTCGAGAGCATTGTGGCCGCCATGGATGCGAATATTCGCTGCGTCACTTCAGCGGTCAGTGAATTGCAGGCGTTGGTGGCGGGCATCGGGCACATGGGACGGGCGACAGAGCAGATCGCCGACTCGGCAGACGCGTTGAATGAAACAACACATAGTTTTTAAGAGAAGACCGGTTCGAAAGAGGACCGGTTTTTCATTTCAACTGGAAATTCCAAGTTTTGCTCAACATCGGGACGGGTTCGCCGATATTAGAAATAACGAACGTTCTCAAATACAAGGGGGTATGGGAGATGGTCAGTCGGATTGGGGGAAGTCCTGTCACAGCACAGACAGGCGCAGTAGCTGACAGCACGGCGTCCAACAAGGATGTGGAAATAGTCAGCGAAATGCAAGCCATACAAGACAATCAGCAAGCGGCGGAGCAACAGGTATTGCCGCTGGAAAAAGCGAAGCAGCTAACCGAGAGCATGAACAATTTTTTGGAAAGCACAAATACCCAACTACGCTTTAAATTCCATGATCAGTTGCATGAATATTATGTGACGATTGTCAATTCGAAAACAGACGAAGTCGTCCGTGAAATTCCATCAAAGAAACTGATGGACATGCACGCGGCCATGCGCGAATTCCTCGGACTGCTCATTGACCGGAAAATCTAACAAAGGTGTGTGAAAATGTATGAGAATCAGTGGTTTAGCAACAGGAATGGACACGGAGTCAATCATCCGCGACATGATGAAGGCCCATCGGATTCCGTTGGACAAGATTACGCAGAAGAAACAATATTTAGAATGGCAGTTGGATGATTACCGGAGTATCAACCGGAATTTGTTGGCACAGAGCGACAAGTTGTTTGATACTGTCCAAAAGCAAGGGAACTATCTGCAAAAAACAGTGACAGTCTCCAATACGGATGCCGTCAATATTCGGTCACTCAATGCAACGTCTGATTTCTCGGGAACGATTGCGGTGCATCAGTTGGCGACGCAGGCGACGTTGCAGGGTGACAAAATTGGGGAGGGGGGACTGACTTCCCCGGAAGTCGACGCTAAGAAGCTTACTGAATTGGGTGAACTTGGGGAAGGTAAACTTATCATTAAAGCTCCCGGCAATAAGACAGCAGAAATCGAAATTACTAGTGAAGATACCATTGGATCGGTATTGCAAAAGATCAATAAACAATCGGGTGTCACAGCGTTTTATGATGCTCATACCGGAAAGATTGCGATGACTGCCAAGGATGGTGGAGAAGGTGAAATTGAAGTAGAAGGGAATGGAGCCGCCCTTTTGGGATTGACAACTGGGAATTCACAAAAGGGACAAAACGCCATTTTCACATTCAATGGCTTACAAACAGAGCGTCCATCCAACACATTCCAAATTAACGGCTTCGAAATCAATCTTAAGCAAGTGACGGATCCAACAGTAAAAATTACTGAGAATGGAGTAGAGAAAGACTCATTCCCAACTACCAACGCTGTAACCTTTAGCTCCGCGCCTAACACGGACAAGATTGTTGATTCTGTCGTACAATTTGTGAATGACTATAATAAAATGATCGAAGAATTGAATGCCAAACTTAGGGAGCCGAAGTACCGGAACTTCCAACCGCTTTCCGACGAGCAGAAGAAAGAGATGAAAGAGAAGGAGATCGAGCTCTGGGAAGAGAAAGCGAAAAGCGGTACATTACGTAACGATTCGACCATCTCCAGCATGCTTTCACAAATGCGGACAATCATGAGTAGTTCTGTCCAAGTTGGTGAAACCGAAAACGACAAGATGAGTCTGCGGGATCTCGGCATAACGGCTTCCACAAGTTACACTGAAAACGGGAAATTGCTTATTGATGAAGACAAGTTAAGAGAGGCGATTGCGGCCGACCCGGATAGCGTTTATAAATTGATCGGACGTTCAGTGGATGATAATGATCAGAAAAAGAACGGGATTGCTGTTCAATACCGTAAAGTGTTATTGGACGCGCAAAAAGATATTCGGAGTAAGGCGGGTCGTGCTGGTGATACGAATGATGCCTTTTCGCTTGGTAGGACTTTAAAAGATATGAATACCCAAATCGACCGGTTTCAAGACCGCCTAAAAATGACCGAAGACCGCTACTGGCGACAATTCACGGCGATGGAGCGGGCGATCCAGCGCGCGAATGCGCAATCGGCACAATTGATGAGTTCCTTCGGCGGTGGCATGTAAGGATAATGCAAGATAAAAGGAGATACACACAATGGCGATTAACAACCCATATGCAGCGTACCAGAACAACTCGGTGAACACTTCAACGCCTGGCGAGCTGACGCTCATGCTGTACAATGGCTGCTTGAAGTTCATTGCACAGGCGAAAAAAGCGTTGGAAGACGGCAATATTGAAGAGAAGAACAAGTCGGTGCAGAAGGCGCAAGCGATTGTGACGGAATTGATGTTGACGTTGGATACGTCGATGCCGATTTCGGAAAATATGATGGTTCTCTATGAATTTGTTAACAACCGGCTGCTCGATGGCAATATTAAGAACGATAGCCAGTTGTTCGACGAGGCGGCAGACATCATCACTGAATTCCGTGATACCTGGAAGCAAGTGATTCAGATTAACCGGCAAAAACAATATGCCAATGTGGATGAAATATGATTCGTCCTGCACTTACCGCTTGGCGTGATGTGACGGAGCAATTACTGGTCGCCACCCGACGGAACAGCGAGGCGGAACGCGACGAGACAATCGTGGAAATCGAAGGTCTGCTGGACAAGCGGGACAAGCTGCAGCCTCACATCGCCGCTCCGCATTCTCCGGAGGAGGCCGCCTTCGGGAAAGAACTCGTGGTGCTCGAACAGCAGGTCCAGCGTGAACTTGCCGCGTTCCTCAAGCAAATCCGAAACAATATCTCCGAGACCCAGGCGAAAAAAGACAATATGAACAGCTACGTCAATCCCTATAGCAAACTTGGGCGAGACGGCGCTTATTATGATACGAAACAATGAAGTTCGAAAGAGATTTTTCTCTTTCGGGCTTTTTATTTTTGGACGATGTGGGAACTATGCGGTACTTTGTCGTACTTCTCACAACAATGCTTGGAATCCATACCCATTCATCCTCACCCTGATGACAACCTTCATAACCATTCTTACTTACTGAAGAAAACAACTAATTTAGAAATGAAATCTCTTAATATTCCAATAATTAGGCTCTTCATCCTATATGAATGATTATTCATTCATGATATATTTTACATACTTTATTATTCTGATATATCTATCGAGGGAAGGGTGAGTGAGGGTGTCGATTGTTCAATTAAAAGAAAGTGATTGGCTTCAAAAGAATAGGATCATGGCAGCGGGATTTCTGATTGCATCGGGGCTTGGTCTGTTGGCACAATTTGTACAGCGGTCGAATCAGGCCATCATCTTATCAGTGGCGATTCCGTTTGTTCTGGCAGGGCTTTTTTACCTTATTAGTCTTCGGGTGAAAGTGATTTTCCAGACTATCCCCTACATCCTGCTTCTTCTAAATTTTTGTATCACGTTAGGTGTCATTTTTCTATCAGAGGCGAATTTGGGGTCCATCGGCATCATCATTCTTTTGCTTATCGTCGGATCGATCCATGGCGTGTTCAAGATTCTCATTTTTGGCTATATGCTGAGTTTCATCGCACTTCTGCTCAATAACCGGTATTTCATTGAACCCGGCTTGGTGGAGGGGAGCGGGTTAAATCTACTGATCTTGCATTTCCTGTCGGGGGTCATTCTGTTTCTCTTGGTCCGGCAAAACCGGCGGATGTTCATACGTATCGAGGCGTTGGTCACCATGACGGAGAAGAAGGCTAAGGAAGAGGAAGCACATGTACAGCGGTTGGACGAGGCGGTCGGCAACATCACGGCGAACTTGGCGCAACTTCGAGCCGGGGCGGAAACTGCCTCGGATTCGCAACGTGAAATGCTGTCTGCTGTGAATGAAGTGAGCGCGGGCACCCAGGAACAGACAGACCATATTACGACTATCGCGTTGAATGCGGAGCACACGCATGAGGCGGTGCAGCATATAACGGCAGGCTTGGAGGAGATTGTTGGGCAAGCCGAGGAAGCAGGGCGAAAAGCGGATGAAGGGTCAGCTCAAATGGTGGAAATAAAGGAAAGCATCGACTCGTATTCTGTATTCTTCGACGAACTTACGAAAACATTCGAAATTCTGTCCGAGAAGATTGCGGAGACGAACGGGTTCGCGAGTTCGATCAAGGAAGTCACGGAGCAGACGAATTTGCTGGCGCTGAACGCATCCATTGAGGCGGCACGTGCGGGGGAGCATGGAAAAGGGTTCTCGGTCGTGGCCAGTGAAATCCGGAAACTGGCAGGTATGACAGCCGGAACGTTGACGAAAATAGATACGAATCTGGCAGAGGTGAACCGTTACAATGCACTAGCTCTGTCGAAGATTGAGGAAGGGGCGCAACAAGTTGCCATGCAGATAGCAATTTCCGAGGAGTCGAATCGCTCGTTTGGGGCTTTATTCGAAACAATGGGGACGTTACGTGAGGAGTTATCGGAATTTCTCCAAGGCTTTGGTAAAATCAATGAGAATAGCAACGAGATTCGCGAGCGGACACAACAGTTCGCGGCAATCATGCAACAGAGTACGGCGATGATCGAGGAGTTGAGTGCAACGTTAACCGAGCTGACGGAAGAACAGCAAAGAATTGCACGATATATCCAAGGGACGCATGAAGAGGCGGTACGGATCCGAGAATAAATCAAGGGGTTAGATGAACGAGCGCGCTCTTTAAAAAGATTGATGCAGAGTGTGTCCATGGAAGAATTAAACGCGGTATAATAACCAAATCATTTCCATGCTAGAGAGGACACTAAACGCACCCGAAGCCTATTGAAAATTTAAAAAATGGGATAGTATCTGTTATACTGGGGGCAGATGTACAATAAGCTAGGGAACGGAGTGTGATCTATGCTTTATAAACGTACCGAGTATTTCAGATATACGTTCGGCGAGCCGCTGGAGGCCGAATTCCGGATTCTCAAGGCGGAAGGGCAGTCGAACCCGGGCGAGTGTAAGGTGCTCGATCTCAGTCCGGGCGGGGCGAAATTGTATTCGACGTATGATATCCCGGTTGGACAGAAGGATGTACGGTTGTCGCTGAAGTTCACGGTCTATAATTATCCGCTGGACATCTCTGGGAAGGTGCTCTGGAAAAAGCCGTTCAATCAAGGCCATATGTACGGGTTCGAATTCGAAGAAGACCGGAAAATTGGTGAGTTGATCGTCGGAGAATTGAAGTTGCGACGACGTGCCGAAGCAGATTCCGAACGGTGACGAATCGCGCTAGCAAAGGACGGGCAGTTTATTCAACAATCCGTCACACTTCGACATTTTTTAGAAAAAGGGCGAGTTTTTTAAAAGGGTTTACCGGGTATCATGTAGAAGTAAAGATTATCGGTAAATAAAGGAGGAGTTCATATGCTAGACTTTAACATCCGCGGTGAAAATATCGAGGTGACTCCAGCAATTCGCGAGCATGTGGAGAAGAAGGTCCAAAAGCTTGAAAGATACTTCACAGAAGGCGCGAACGCAACAGCCCATGTTAATTTGAAAGTGTATAATGATAAACAGACTAAAGTGGAAATTACCATTCCGATGAAAAATTTGACACTCCGAGCAGAGGAACGTCACGACGACATGTACGCGGCGATCGACTTGATCGTCGACAAGCTCGAACGTCAAATCCGAAAATATAAAACGAAAGTCAACCGCAAATTCCGCGAGCGCGAAGGCGTCGCCGCTTTCTTTGCATCCGTTAGCAATGACAAATCGAACGATGCTCCGGCGCAGGCAGAAGAGGACGCAGAATTTCCGATCGTCCGCACGAAGCAATTCGATCTGAAACCGATGGACCAGGAAGAAGCGATTTTGCAAATGAACATGCTCGGCCACAACTTCTTCATCTTCACCGATGCAGAATCCGATGGGACGAACATCGTCTACAAACGCAAAGACGGCAAGTACGGTTTGATTGAAACCAACTAAATAGCAGTGTTTGCAATCCCCCGGACAGTGTGGTTGTCCGGGGGATTGGTTTTGAATTGGGGCGGTGTCGGTGTGTGACGACTGGCACGCTTACCTCTTGACTGCTCTCATTTGCATGGGGCTTTTCGCAGTGTTAAAATGAAGGGTGAACTAAATGAGGATGTGACCTATAAATGCTTGGCGTGTTAAATAAAATGTTTGATATGAATAAACGGGATTTGAAACGCCTGGATAAGGTAGCGGACCAGGTTGAATCGCTCGCCACGGAGATGGAGCGCTTGTCAGATGAACAGCTGACGGCTAAGACGGAGGAGTTCAAAGAACGGATAGCGAAAGGCGAAACGCTCGACAATCTCCAAGTCGAAGCATTTGCGGTCGTCCGCGAGGCATCGCGGCGGGTGCTTGGAATGTATCCGTTCCGTGTCCAGCTCATCGGGGCTGCGGCTTTGCATGAAGGCAATATCGCAGAGATGAAAACCGGGGAAGGGAAGACGTTGACGTCGACGCTTGCGGTTTATTTGAATGCGCTAGCAGGCAAAGGGGTCCACGTCGTAACGGTGAACGAATACTTGGCGAGCCGGGATGCGACGGAGATGGGACAGTTGTACGAGTTTCTTGGGCTGTCGGTCGGTTTGAACTTGAACAGTCTGTCGAAAGAGGAAAAACGCGAAGCGTATGCGGCAGATATCACATATAGTACGAATAACGAGCTCGGCTTCGACTATTTGCGCGATAATATGGTGCTGTACAGTGAACATAAAGTGCAACGACCGCTTTTCTATGCTGTTATTGACGAAGTCGACTCGATTTTGATTGACGAGGCGCGGACGCCGTTGATCATTTCCGGGCAGGCTGCGAAATCTGCGGAATTGTACCGGTTGGCGAACCGTTTTGTCATTTCCTTGAAAAAAGATGAGGATTATTCCTACGATGAATCGACAAAAGGCGTCGTGTTGACAGAGGCGGGCATCGAGAAGGCGGAGAAGGCGTTTTCGATCGATAACCTTTTCGATTTACAGCATGTTTCGCTGAACCATGCGATCAGTCAATCGTTGAAAGCTCATGCGAGTATGCACATCGATGTCGATTACGTCGTCGAAGAGGGCGAAGTCGTCATCGTCGATTCATTTACAGGACGTCTGATGAAAGGCCGCCGTTACAGTGACGGTTTGCACCAGGCGATTGAGGCGAAAGAAGGCTTGGAAGTTCAGAATGAGTCGATGACGCTTGCAACGATCACGTTCCAGAACTTCTTCCGGATGTATGAAAAGCTGGCCGGTATGACCGGGACGGCGAAGACGGAAGAGGAAGAATTCCGGAATATTTACAATATGAATGTCATCGCGATTCCGACGAACCGTCCGATTGCGCGGGATGACCGGGCGGATTTGATTTACGCGACGATGGACGGAAAGTTCAAGGCGGTCGCGCATGATATCAAGGAGCGGCATGAGAAAGGCCAGCCGGTTCTTGTCGGGACGGTTGCGATCGAGACGTCCGAAATCATTTCAAAATACTTGACGAAATTCGGCGTGAAGCATAATGTATTGAACGCGAAAAACCACGGTCGGGAAGCGGAAATCATCCTGGAAGCCGGGCAACCGGGCGCCGTGACGATCGCGACGAACATGGCGGGCCGGGGGACAGACATCAAGCTCGGCGACGGTGTTCAGGAACTTGGCGGTCTGGCGGTCATCGGCACGGAGCGACATGAGTCGCGCCGGATCGACAACCAGCTTCGTGGACGTTCCGGGCGTCAAGGGGATCCGGGGATCACGCAGTTCTATCTATCATTGGAAGACGAATTGATGCGCCGTTTCGGTTCGGATCAAATGAAAAACATGATGACAAAACTCGGAATGGACGATACGACCCCAATCCAGTCTCGAATGGTGTCGAGATCGGTTGAATCGGCACAGAAACGGGTAGAGGGGAATAACTTCGATGCGCGGAAGCGTCTCCTTCAATACGATGATGTCCTGCGTCAACAACGGGAAATCATTTATAAGGAGCGGAATGAAATCCTCGAATCCGACAATATCCGCGGTGTGCTTGAGCAGATGTTGGCGAATGTCATCGACAATGCGGTAGCAATCCATACGACCGAAGAGAAGCCGGAAGATTGGAATTTGAAAGGTTTGGAAGACTATCTAGGTGCGAATCTTCTACCGGAAGGCCGTTTGACAAAGGCCGATATGGAAGGGAAATCGGCTGAAGAGTTGAAGCAACTGATCATAGATGCCGTGACAGAGCGTTACGATGAGAAGGAAGCAGAAATGTCGGAAGAGCGCATGCGCGAATTCGAGAAAGTCGTTCTGCTACGCGCCATCGATACAAAATGGATGGACCACATCGACGCGATGGAACAGTTGCGCGGCGGGATCCATTTACGCGCCTATGGTCAGACTGATCCGCTCCGTGAATATCAATCGGAAGGGTTTGCAATGTTCGAAGAAATGGTATCTGCGATCGAAGCTGACGCGGCGAAATATGTCATGAAAGCGGAAATCCGCAATAACCTGGAACGCGAGGAAGTCGCAAAAGGGCAGGCCGTCAACCCGAAAGAGGACGGCGAGCAAGTGAAGAAGAAACCGGTACGGCGTGCGGTGAACATCGGACGAAATGATCCATGCCCATGCGGCAGCGGGAAGAAATATAAAAACTGCCACGGCAAAGCGTAAGCGGCCGGGCAACCCAATTTCAGGAGGAAACTGTAATGATTGAATTATCCGATGTACGAAACGAGTTAGACAAAACAGCTAAGAAATTAGCGGACTTCAGGGGGTCTCTTTGACTTAGAAAACAAAGAGGCACGTATCCAGGAGCTCGACGAGGTAATGCTGGAGCCGGGATTCTGGGATGACCAGGACGCGGCGCAGAAAGTCATCTCCGAGTCGAATGGCTTGAAAGATATCGTCGGCGATTTTAATGAATTGAATGACGAACAGGAAAACTTGGAAATGACGCTCGAATTGCTGAAAGAGGAATTCGACGCCGATCTCCAAGAAGAACTCGGGACGGAATTAAAGGAGTTCAAAACGAAGGTCGAAGCGTTCGAGCTGCAAATGCTTTTGAGCGATGAATACGATAAAAACAACGCGGTGCTTGAAATCCATTCCGGTGCGGGCGGTACGGAGTCGCAGGACTGGGCGTCCATGCTGCTGCGGATGTACACACGCTGGGCGGAAGACCAAGGCTTCAAGGTCGAGACACTTGATTACCAAGCGGGCGACGAAGCAGGAGTCAAATCCGTCACATTGTCCATCAAAGGGCATAATGCGTACGGCTATTTGAAAGCGGAAAAAGGCGTTCACCGGCTCGTGCGGATTTCCCCGTTCGACTCGTCGGGCCGACGCCATACGTCGTTTTCATCGATTGAAGTCATGCCGGAATTCGATGGTGACATCGATGTGGAAATCAAAATGGAAGATGTCAAGATCGACACATACCGTTCCAGCGGCGCAGGCGGACAGCACGTCAACACGACAGATTCCGCGGTGCGGATGACGCATATTCCGACAGGGGCGATTGTGACGTGTCAAACCGAACGTTCGCAAATCAAAAACCGGGAACGCGCGTTGAATTTATTGAAAGCGAAAATTTATCAGATCAAATTGGAAGAAGAGGAAGCGCGGTTGCTTGAAATCCGGGGCGACCAAAAAGAAATCGGCTGGGGCAGCCAGATCCGTTCCTACGTATTCCATCCTTATTCCATGGTAAAAGACCATCGGACCAACGCCGAAACCGGAAACGTCGGCGCGGTCATGGATGGAGAAATCGATTTATTTATTAATGCATATTTGCGTTCCAGAATTTCTTGATGAAAAAGTGCACTTCGGTGCGCTTTTTTCATTTTCCGCGGTTAACTTGCGGAAAGTGGGGAATAGTGAAGTGGAAAGGACTTTGCCGAAACCGAAAGTCATTCTCGTTTGTCATGGATTTGATAAAATTCGGACGGTCGGCCGACGGGAATCGATGGTGGGTTTTGGTATACTTAAGGTTGTAGCACATTATTTCACAATAGGAGGTCACAACATGAAGAAAAAGCTGTTAGCAATGATGCTCGGCGCTGGACTTGTCCTTGGGGCATGTGGCGGCGGCAACGATGACAACGCAGGTGACACGAACAATGATGCAAACACAGGTACGTCCGGTGGCGGCGAAACCGCTTCGGCCGACGCTGAGGCTCTTTACAGCAAAAGCTGTATCGGCTGCCATGGCGGTAACTTGGAAGGTGCGAGCGGACCGAAGTTGAGTGATGTAGGTTCCCGTCTATCCGAAGAAGAAATCCACACAATCATTCTGGAAGGTAAAGGCAACATGCCTCCTGGTCTTCTTCAAGGTGAAGAAGCGGATGCTGTAGCGAAATGGCTTTCTGAGAAGAAATAATACATGTGATCCCCTACCCGCAATCGGCTTCGGCTGATTGCGGTTTTTTCGGTGTGCCCGGCATGGGCTATAACTTGGTGGTGAAAGTCCACTACAGGCTTGGCAGTAGGAACTGTTAGCTTAAGGCAAGGGTGTCCACCGTGAGGTGGAATCTGAAGGAAGCCGGCGGCAAAATCCCGAACCGACGGACAGAAACTGCATATGAGGCTGAATTGGAACGGACGAGTTTGCCGTACAAAACAAAGTCCAATACTGCCCGAGTTCCATACAGTAAATGCAGCGGTTACATGGGAGGAAGGTTATAGCTCTTACCCGGGGAGGTCTTACAGGGGTTCCCGACAAGAGGGATGGAATATCCCACAGGAACAAACCGGTCAGTGATGGCAGGTTGAACTGTAAGAAGTCAGCAGAAGCCATAGTAGTCCATAAGGACGAAGGGCTGAACAATAATAATCCTGAAATGAAATGGAGGTAAAGACAGTGCAAAGACCACAGAAAACATCGGCAGATGGCTGGCCGCAAAGGGATAGGTTGGAAACCGAAGAATATGCGGGAGCGTGCAGTCCTGTCTTTACAGAAATGGAGCGACAGGATGGTATCGATTTGATTGATAAAGTAGTCGACATCAACAACCTCTTTAACGCTTGTAAGAAAGTGAAGGCAAATAAAGGGGCGCCGGGTGTCGATGAAATGACAGTAGATGAACTTTTAGGTCATGTAGCCAAATACCGAACCCAACTTATTAGAAAGCTGAAAGACGGTTCGTACGAACCACTGCCAGTAAAACGTGTTGAAATTCCAAAGTTAGATGGGTCAATGCGAAAACTCGGCATACCGTGTGTACGGGATCGAATGGTTCAACAAGCCATCTATCAGGTGATTGGTAAAATCATTGACCCTCATTTTTCGGAGAGGAGCTATGGTTTTCGTCCAAAACGGAATCAGCATCAAGCCATTAAGCAATCCATCACATATTATGAACAAGGTTATAGAGTGGTAGTCGATTGTGATTTAAAAAGCTACTTCGACACCATTAATCATCAGAAGCTGATGGAATATCTAAAAGAGTTCATAAACGACAAGATTGTCCTAAAGTTGATATGGAAGTTTCTAAAGAGTGGCATCCTTGAAGATGGACTTATCAGTCCAACAGAAGAAGGTGCTCCGCAAGGTGGCGTACTCTCCCCGATTCTTAGCAATGTCTATTTGAATCAATTAGATAGGGAACTTGAAAGACGGGGGCATAAATTCGTACGATTTGCGGATGATTTCTGCATATACGTGAAAAGCAGGCGAGCAGGGGAACGTGTTTTGGAAAGCATTACAAAGTTCCTTGAACATGATTTGAAGCTGACAGTGAACCAAGAAAAGAGCAAGGTGGGTTCTCCGGTCAAACTCAAGTTCCTCGGTTTCTGCCTCCATTCCACATCTAAAGGTGTGGGTTGTAGACCACATCACTCCGCAAAAAGTCGATTCAAATCAAAATTAAAGAAAATCACCAAACGGAATCGCCCGGGCCGCTTTGACGAGATTGCCAAAGAAATCAACCAAGTGACAATAGGTTGGATAAACTACTATGGAATTGGCTTTATGAAAAGTTTTATCAAATCCATGGCACAATGGCTGAACCATCGGTTACGTCAACTGATATGGAAACGTTGGAAGAAGATATGGACAAAATACCGTCAGTTACGAAGGCTGGGAATTTTACATGAAGAAGCTTGGAAAGTATCAAATTCCCGAAAGGGATATTGGAGAGTCTCCAAAAGCGAAACTCTACATAAAGCAATCAAAGCAGAAACGCTCACCAAGTGGGGTCTGAAAGACCTGAATCACTTGTATGAGCGTCGATACTTAAGTTATTGAACCGCCGTATACGGAACCGTACGTACGGTGGTGTGAGAGGTCGGGAGCTAATCACTCCCTCCTACTCGATTGCTCATAACTTGTGTTTGGCGCTTATTTATCTGTGTTTAGCGCTCATATATCTACATTCCGCGCTTATATCTCATGGTGTCGTGCTCATACATCTACGTTCTGCGCTTATAATTTCGGAACTGCGCTCATACTCCATGGCTCCGCGCTCATAACTTGGGGTTCCGTGATCAAAACCAGGGCTGATACCTTACGTCAAGTGCCGATAATCCGTGCGGAGTGCTGTTACTTCGTGCCAAGTGCTGATACCCTGTGCCAAGTGCCGATACTTCATGCGAAGCGCTGATAACATGTGTCGAGTGCTTATTTCGTACGAAGCGCTGATAACATGTGTCAAGTGCTGATGCTTTACGCGAAGTGCTGATAACTTATACAAGGCGCTGATACTTTGCGTTCACCGCTGATAATTCGTGGCAAAGGCCGATACCTCGCGTCCAACGACGATAATTCGTGACAAGTGCTGATCCCACGCCTCCACTACCTTCCATCAATTGAAATTTCCCCATAAGCCATACGACACTTTATTCCACAAAATCACCTATAATTTTTTCATTCAATATTTTCTATTCAAGATATTATCAAAAATCGACATCGAACTGAAAAATAGCATAGGATTTCTGTCATGGTCCGGGGTTGGTAAGTTGGTACTGTGTTGTTTTCGTGACAACGAATGCTGTCGGTTTCAAATGAAATATATCTGTAATACTTACCTGTTGGCGAATCGTGCTATAATGGGCATGTTGAGTCAAAAAAAGGATTACGAATCAGGTGGTTTCAAACATGATTGTTATGAAAGATGTTTACAAGAAATACCCGAATGGTGTCGTCGCAGCAAATGGCATCAATGTCGAAATTGAGCGGGGCGAGTTTGTCTATGTCGTCGGTCCGAGCGGTGCTGGGAAGTCGACGTTCATCAAAATGATGTACCGCGAAGAGGTTCCGACAAGTGGTGAAATTCTGATCAACGGCATCAATCTTGCCACCTTGCGGAATAAGCGCGTTCCGTTTCTGCGCAGGCAGATCGGTGTCGTGTTCCAAGATTTTAAACTATTACCGAAATTGAATGTTTACGAGAATGTGGCGTTTGCCCTTGAAGTGATTGAAGAACCAGTGGACAACATCCGGACGAAAGTGAATGACGTGCTCGGCTTGGTCGGCCTGACACAGAAAGCGCGCATGTTCCCGAACGAGTTGTCGGGCGGGGAGCAGCAACGGGTTTCAATTGCCCGATCTATCGTCAATGTCCCGAAAGTGGTAATTGCCGATGAACCGACCGGAAACTTGGATCCTGAAACATCATGGGAGATTATGAAGATTTTTGAAGAGATTAATGCGCGTGGAACGACAATTGTCATGGCCACCCATAACAGGGAAATCGTCAATACGTTGCGTCACCGGGTCATTGCCGTAGAAGGCGGACTGATCACTCGGGACGAGTACGGAGGTGACTACGGCTATGAAAGCTAGAACAATCGGAAGACATTTTCGAGAAAGTATGAAGAGCTTGGGCCGGAATAGCTGGATGACCTTCGCTTCTGTCAGCTCCGTCACTGTCACCCTGCTGTTAGTCGGGGTGTTCATTGTCATCATGATGAACTTGAACCAGCTCGCGGACAATATCGAAAGCGATGTGGAAATCAAAGTCATTGCCGATCCTGCGGCTGACACTGAATCTGTTAAGGAGTTGGAAGAAAAGGTCCGGAGTACGGACGGTGTGCTGGATGTCGTTTATTCATCCCGAGATGAAGAACTGGAGAAGATGATCCTCTCGTTTGGGGATGAATTAAGTTTATATAAACAGAATAACCCGCTTGGAGACGCGCTTTATGTAAAAGCGGAAGATCCGCATGCGACAGCGGCTATCGCAAAGAAAATCGATACATATGATTACACTTACGAAGTCGTGTATGGGGAAGGCAAAGTCGAAAAGCTGTTCAGAGTGTTGAATACGAGCCGTAATGTAGGATTGGTCCTCATATTAGCCCTTCTATTCACCGCCATGTTCTTAATTTCCAACACGATCCGCATCACGATTGTTGCAAGAGGGAAAGAAATTGAAATCATGAAACTTGTCGGCGCGACCAATAATTTCGTACGTATCCCGTTCCTATTGGAAGGGATTTGGCTCGGAGTTTTGGGCTCGATCATCCCGATGGTCGTCATATCGATCGCCTATTACAAACTATATGAAAACTGGTCACCTAAACTGCAAGATGAGCTGTTTCAACTGCTTCATGTGACACCGTTCATCTTCCAATTGAACGGGCTTATCCTGTTCATGGGTGTCTTTATCGGCGCGTGGGGAAGTTTCATGTCAGTCCGTAAGTTTCTTAAAGTCTAAGCCTGAAAGAGATGCTGAAAGGGGAACTGGGAAGTTGAAAAAGTACAAGCTGTTACTCTCAAGCGTGATCGCGGTCTTTCTATTATCCACCCTATTAGGTGGGACGGGCGCTTTGGCCAATACGTTGAACGACCTGAAAAAAGAGCAGAAGCAACTCGAACAAAAACAGAACCAAATAAATAGCAACATCAACACGAAAAAGAAAGAAATCGCCGAGAAAAAGACGACGATCGAAAAAATCCTGGATCAAATCACGAAACTGAATGGCGAGATATCGGAAACGAATCAAAACATTGCAAGAGTAAAAGAATTGATTCGGGTCACGAAAGAAGAAATTGATGCCCTTCGCCTTTCCATCGAGGATTTGGAAAAGAAAATAGCGGAACGGGATGTCGTTCTTCGGGAACGGGTTCGCGCGATGCAGGTGAAAGGGAACTCCGTCAACTATATCGACGTGCTTCTCGGAGCAAATAGTTTCGCAGATTTCATCGATCGTTTTTCCGCAGTCAATACATTGATGGACGCGGACCGCAAAATTATGGAACAGCAAGCCGAGGACATCGCGCAGCTAGAGAAGGAAAAAGCGCTTGTAGAACAGAAGCTCGCTGAGCAGGTAGCGAATAAAAAGAAGCTGGAAGAAATGAGAGCTTCTTTGCAATCACAGAAATCGCAGAAAAACAAATTGATTGACCAGCTCGAAAAAGAGCAGGAGAAGTTGGAGAATGAAAAAGGCCAACTGGAAAGTGAGCTTCATGAAACTCATGAAGTGAGCAAAGAAGTGGAACAGAAGATTGTCGCTGAGCAGAAACGCCTTGCCGAAATTGCGCGGAAAGCCGAAGAGGAGCGCAAACGGAGAGAAGCAGCAGCCCAGCAAAATAGTGGGGGCGGAGGAAGTTATACACCACCTCCTGCAGTTTCTAGCGGAACGTGGACGAAGCCATCCACTGGAAGATTCACCTCTTCCTTCGGTTGGCGGACTCATCCGATCAGCGGAACGAAACGTCAACATCGGGGGGCCGACTTGGCCAACTCGGTCGGAACGCCAGTAGTAGCCGCAGGTGACGGAGTCGTCTCCTATGCGGGCACGATGGGGACTTACGGGAATGTCATCATGATCACCCACTCGGTAGATGGTCAGATTTACACTACGTTATACGCCCACTTGTCAAGCATTGGCGTGAGCAGTGGCCAACATGTCGAGAAAGGCCAGTATATCGCAGCAATGGGGAATACAGGCGGTTCCACAGGTCCGCATCTCCATTTTGAATTCCACATCGGCAACTGGTCGGCAAGCGGCCCAAGCGCCGTCAACCCGCTCCGCTATGTACCGTTTTAATTGAAACTCGATCCGCCTCTACTAGGGGGCGGATTTTTTGGTTTTAGAAGATTGGTATAATTGTTCAATCAATCATGGGAGATGCCCAATCAATTTGCGAGGTTGTCTAACGAACGAGGAAGGGCGTTCAACGAAGAACGAGGTTTCTAACGATCTCTTGTAGTTGTCCAACTAATTGCGGGAGATGTCCAACCAAGCTGCATGGTTGTCCCGTAAACTCGGGTAAAGCAGTCAACGAATGCCAGGCATTTCCGTTCCCGATACCTCGGATTACCCAATCCTAAATCCAGTATTTCCACTGCAGCTTGAATAGCGTATTAAATTGAGCAAAACAATCGATTTTCATTCCCGCTTTCGATACGATATAGGGTATATGAAGCGGAAGGGAGTTGTGAAGGATGTCGGTTACGAAATGGTTCATTATCTGGAGTGTGACGGTGCCTTCTACGTGGCTGGCGCTTTTGCTTGCTTTTCTCCTTTCCTATGTTGCGGTTCGGGTTTTGTACCAGAAGGAAGAGGCGGATCTTGTCGCGGATTCTTTCTTTTGGCTGGTCATCGTTTGGAAACTTTCCGTTGTGTTGACGGATTTCAAATCAGTCATGTCGGCTCCGCTTTCCATCCTTTATTTCCACGGGGGGGTGGTCGGGTTTTTCTTAGGGTTGGCAGCTGTCATCGTGAAACTTTTTTGGGAGCGAATGAAAAACCGAATCGGTTCGGCGTCGCTGGTGACCGCTTGGATTGTGGCGCTGACCGTTTTTCAATTGGCGATGGCGGTTTTGAACCCTGGTGATCCACTTGGAAGTTGGGCGACGGTTGTCATTTTCACTTCGTTCCTCGTCGTATATTGGTTAAAACAGGCGGATTTATCTGCAGGTTCTTGGATCTGGTTAGCCGCGGCGGTCCATGTATTTGGTGCGTCGTTTCAGCCGGAAGGATGGCTGGGCATTCCGATCGCCGTGACAATCGTGGTTAGTTTGGCGTTCGGGGTTTTATTTCAGATAGTTTCAAGATCGGGGGAAATTGCGTGAACAAGAAAACGATTGGCTATATCGTCGCTGCTTTGGTCATTGGCGCGATGGTAGTCATGATGGTGAAGACAAAATTGGATAAGCCGGAGCCGATTGTTTTGTCGGCAGATGATCAGGCGGCGATTGAGGCGATGGATTCCCTGCCCGGGTTGAAAAAAGGGGAGGTACCGCCGGATTTTGAGTTGACAACATTGGAGGGCGAGACGGTCCGGTTATCCGAGATGAAAGGGACGAAGGTCGTCTTGAATTTCTGGGGATCTTGGTGCCCGCCGTGCAAGGCGGAGATGCCGCATATGCAGAAGTATTATAAAAAAAGTGCGGACAAAGATAATGTGGAAATCTTGGCGGTTAACTTGACGTCAGGGGAAAAGAAAGGGCTTCCTGCGGTCGAGCAATTTGTGGAGGCGTACGGCCTGACCTTCCCGATTCCATTGGATAAAACTGGAGCATTACTTCAACAGTATCAAGTGATGATCATCCCGACCACCTACTTCATCGGGACCGACGGGGTGATCGCCCACCGGCATGTCGGTGCCTTGGATGAGAAAATGTTGAAGGGCATTATACAAGGAATGAATTGAAAAAAGCCGGCTTCTTCGGTCGTAATGTCTGTCCTTGGTTCATATAGTGAACGGAGGAGGTGGCGTTGTGAATGCGTAGGAGCCGGTTTCTTTTATTTGCCGCGTTAGCGTTGATCGTGACGGCTAGTTTGCTTGTGCTGGATGGCTGCACGGGCAAAGCGGAAAAGGAGACGATATCGAAAAGTTCGTTCAGTGTCATCGATGAAGCGTTTGAGGTCATCAAAAAGAAGGGCGTGTATCCGGTCGAGGGGGACATGCTCGTCGAAGGGGCCTTGCGCGGCATGGCGGATGTCATTGGGGATCCCTATTCGACGTATTTATCAAAAGAGGAAGCGGCGGCTCATAAGGAATCGTTGGCCAGCGAACGGGTCGGTATAGGGGCGGAACTTACCCGGTCCAATGGAAAATTTATCATCGTGGCACCGATCAAATCTTCGCCTGCGGAAAAGGCGGGGTTGCGTCCTTATGATGAAATCGTCCGGATCGATGGCGAACGGTTGGACGGCGATACGTTGCGGGATGTCGTAAAGCGGATCCGCGGCAAAAAAGGGACGAATGTGTCGATGACGATTTTCCGCCCGGATTTGGAAAAACATTTGGAAGTGACAGTCACTCGGGATATCATTCCAGTGAAGACGGTGTCCGCAAAGCTGTTAGAGGAACGCGGTGAGAAGATCGGTTACATATCGATTACGACATTCGGCGAGGAGACGGCGAAGGAATGGCAGGAGGAGACCGCTCGGATTTTGAAGGAAGGGGCGGAAGGCCTTGTGATCGATGTGCGCGGGAATCCAGGGGGCTATTTGCATAGCGTCGGCAACATTGCGGGGAGTTTATTGCAAAATGATACGGTTTTCGCTTTCATGCAGGATGCTAAAGGGGCACTGACACCGCTAGTGACCGAGCCGGCAGAAGGCTTGGCATTCGATGAGAAGTTGAAAACGATGCCGATTGTCATCTTACAAAATGAAGGAAGCGCTTCTGCTAGTGAGGTTCTAAGTGGGGCAATGAAGGACTTGAAACGGGGGTTCATCGCCGGGACGACAAGTTTCGGAAAAGGGACTGTACAAGAGACGATGGACCTGTCCAATGGCGGGGAAATGAAGTTATCGACTCATAAATGGTTGACACCGAAAGAGCAATGGATCCACGGCAAGGGAGTCGAGGCCGATTTGAAAGTGGAGCAGAATTATCTGTTTGAGGAGCATATCCGGATGGTGGCGGAGATTTATGCGGAAGGGGATTTCCACGACGACATTGCTTACGCCCAGCGGTTGTTGACGGGATTGGGTTATAGCACGGGTCGGGATGATGGTTATTTCGACGAGTCCACTGCCGAAGCCGTCCATGCGTTCCGGATCGATGCCGAAGTGGACGCGGGAGACGCGATGGATCGCGTTTTCTTCACCGCCTTGCGTGAACAGGTGGAAGCGTACCGGAAAGATAGTAAGAACGATAGCCAATTGCAAATGGCTATCGGATATATGCATCATAAGATTACAGGTAGATGAACGAAAATCGATGCCCGGCGGCTTGCCGGGTTTTTGTTTGGAGTTTTTGGGAGGGTGGGATAGTTGGCGTTGGGGCCTTGACAGTTTGGCTGGGCCATGAGAGTTTCCGCCGGGGCCCTTAGAGTTTGTTGGATTGCCCTTACAGTTGCTAGAATTGCCCTCACAGTTTTCTCGGGCCATGAGAGTTTCCGCTCGGGCCCTTAGAGTTTGTTGGATTGCCCTTACAGTTGATAAAATTGCCCTCACAGTTTGCCCGAGCCATGAGAGTTTCCACCGAACCCAATAGTCCTGTTTCCCGGACCATTCTCCCCTCCAAATTTACCCATTCTTCAAAAATCTTTTTTCAGATTCACATGAAGTCGGGTTCTTTTGATACAATGGAGGGAAACTAGATTGCGGAATAGGGTGGTGGCGGTTGATGTCGGAGAAAATCATGATGGATGTATTGCAGGCCGTGGCGCTGTTTTTCTTGAATCCTGTATTTCTGGCCACGCTGCTCATCGCGGTGGCGGTCGGGTATTTTCGGGTGAAGCGGGAGCGGCGGAGTTTCCGGGTGCGTTTGTTGCCAGGGTGGACGGAGTTGAAGCGGCTTGTACCCGAATCGCTCGGGTATGCGTTGCTGTTGTCCTTGCTGATTTGCGGAGCGGGACTGGTGGTGGACCCTGGTTGGCTGGTCCTTTTCTCGGCAACCGCGCTCGTGGCCATTCTCACATTCTTCTTTAAATGGACATCGCCGGTTTACTTCGCAGGAGTGGCGACGGTTGGGCTGCTCCTGCTACAGCGATTCTCAGGGGATTTCACGTACCGGGGCTGGACGCCGGCTGCTGTCGATTGGTCGGGGGACTTGACCGTGACAGTCCCGGTGCTGGCCGGCTTGTTCCTTATCGTGGAAGGTTTCCTTATTAGTCGCCACACCACCCGCTATGCATCGCCCTATTTAAAAGAGACAGATCGCGGGCTTCACGCGGCGGTTTTTCAAGCGAAGCGGATTTGGTTGTTGCCTGTCCTGTTCCTCGTTCCGGGGGATATGATTTCGGCTTACCTTCCATATTGGCCGCAATTTACGCTCGGCGAGAGGGCTTTCAGCTTCATCCCTGTCCCAGTCGTGATCGGCTTTTCTCAAGTGGCCCGTTCAGTCTTCCCGGATGCTCTGTTTCCCAAAATGGGACAGGCGGTATCTTGGACTGGCTTCGCGGTTGTGCTCATCGGGATTTCAGCGATATGGATGCCGATCCTCGGCTGGACTGGGCTTGCTATTGGTGTCATCTGCCGTGCCTTCCTGTCGATCCTTGTAGCGGTCCGGGAGCGGCGGGGCCGCTATGTGGCGGCGCCTCGGTCGGCCGGTGTCGTCATCGCGGGCGTATTGCCGGATTCCCCAGGTGAAAAGATGGGCTTGGCCCCAGGAGAGTGCATCCGGGCGGTGAACGGCGTCCCGGTAAGCAATGAAAAAGAGTTGTATGATGCGATTCAAATCAATGCCGCGCATTGCCGGCTACAAGTGATTGACCGGGATGGGGAAGTGCGGCTCATGCAGCAAGTCCTGTACCGCTATGACCATCATCGCCTTGGCGTACTGGTCGTCCGATAAGGGGCACTGCCGAGCAGGAAGGAATGGGTGCAATGGATTCATTTGAAACGAAATTGTTTTTGGCCATTTTGCTGCCGGGGCTGCTCGTCGTCTTTTTCACGCGTGTCACGTTCCATCATGTTGTCGGGCTCATCCTGACGATTGCGCTCATCGCCGCCTCGGTGTATGCGGGATATACTCATAATTGGCTGCTCTATGTCGCCGATGCGCTGTCGTTGACGGTCGGCTTCTGGTATGCGACCCGGATGGTGAAAAAAGCGAGACGCCATGGGGAAGAAAATGAGATTGACGTATGACTTCCGGCTTTTTGGGAAGGCACATCGGGGAAATATGAATAGCCTTTGACATGTAAAGACCACCGCCTGACAAGTCAGGAAGTGGTCTTTATCGTTTTTTCATTCAATACTTTCCGGCAAAATTTGTCCGCCATCGACGACCAAGGTCTGTCCGGTTACGAAGCCTGCCTCTTTGGAAGCGAAGAACGCTGCTGCATATCCGATATCTTCGACGGTCCCCAATCGTTTGAACGGAATGGCTGCGGCCATCGCTTTTAAGTAGTCATCCCCCATACCATCTAGTCCTTCAGTGAAAATGTTTCCAGGCGAGACAGCATTGATCGTAATATTGTC
Source organism: Sporosarcina sp. FSL W7-1349 (assembly GCF_038003045.1). Classification (NCBI taxonomy): domain Bacteria; kingdom Bacillati; phylum Bacillota; class Bacilli; order Caryophanales; family Caryophanaceae; genus Sporosarcina; species Sporosarcina sp. FSL W7-1349. The sequence goes on along the minus strand of NZ_JBBOOK010000001.1, from coordinate 1,790,741 downwards.
CTTCGCGAGTTCAAGTGCCGCCGTCCGCATGAAGCCGAGCTGTGCCGCCTTACTTGCCCCGTAATGCGACCATCCGGCGTATCCTGTAATGGGACCGGTAATGGAAGATGTGACGATGAAACGGCCGTATTCCGCATTCTTCACATACGGGAGGAATGCTTTCACTGTGAAAAAGGTGCCTTTCGAATTCACATTTTGCACATAATCCCATTGCTCCTCTGTCATCTCTTCCATGGTGGCTGATGGGAAAATTCCTGCATTCGCGCAAACTATATCCACACTACCGAAATCCTCGGCAATGGCCTTTGCGGCTGTTTCCAGCGTCTCCAGTGAAGTCACATCAGACTTGTAAGCCCTTACATTATTCTGTTCGCCTTGTAATTCCTCCGCGACTTTTGATGCCTCGTCCTCATGTCGTGCAAGAATCGCTACATTGGCTCCCAATTGTGAGAAGACCTTTGCAATCCCTTTTCCAATCCCCTTACTGCCGCCTGTCACCACTACCGTTTTCCCTTCAAATTGTCTCATCTGTTCAACACTCCTCCTACTATTGCATTTTTTGGAATAAAGAAAGCATAAGATTCATTTAACAAACCACATAATGTTGTTGGATCTTGTTGATTTATTACATGCTATCATTCTTGAGGTGTGGAGTCAACGGTTGTATCATACTATTCAGATTAATTGAATTTAATGATAGATGATTGGGAAACCTCACAATATTAGTATTATAGATAGGAGAACCATTGCCAATCTTCGACAAATTACTTTTGGTTTATTTTTTTCTATCCATTTAAAATAGTTTGAAATTATAATTGACTTCAAAAAAGATAGGTGCTATTATGTACGAAATCCACAAGATTCAATAAGATTACACAAACGATCGCATTATTAACGCTCGATTCTTTTGGATGGCTCGATTACACTAAGAAATGAGAGGTGTATAACAAGCGAATACGAGATTGGGGATAGGGAGATGTCTTTAACATTCGAAGATCGAAAGAAAGTGATTATAGAGACGCTGGAACGGGATGAAAAAGTGCAAGTCCGTGAATTGGCGAATGAGCTGGAAGTCTCCGGGGAAACGATCCGTCGGGATTTGGATCGGTTGGAGAAGGAAGGCGTGTTGAAAAAGGTGTATGGCGGTGCCGTCAAGGAGAAATCATCCCTAGAACTGCCGTTTGACTTGAAGACGGACATCATGACGTACGAAAAGCAAGCAATCTGCAGAGCGGCTGCCGACTTGGTCGAAGATGGAGACAGCATTATTATCGGCCATGGTACGACACCGGTTGGAATCATTCGGTATTTGGCCAATAAAAAGAACGTGACAGTCATTACGCCATCCATACCAGTCCTCCTGTCGACGATGGAATATTTCCAAGGGAAAGTCATCTTCATTGGCGGAGAATATGAGGCGAACCAGAAGTTCACAAGCGGTCCGCTTTCGGCATCCGTCCTCGGTCAATTGAAGGCCAATAAGTCATTCGTGGCGGCGGGCGGATTATCTATCAACGACGGCATGTCGGATTACGATTTGCAGGGGGCTAGCAGTTCCAGGCAAATGATGAGTCGTGCGGATGAAGCGATCATTCTGGCGGATCACACGAAGTTCGGGAAGACGACCTTCGCACACATCTGCCCGCTGACCGATATTTCGATGATCATCACCGACAAACAGTGCTCGGAGGAATGGCAGAATGTCCTCAGAGAAAACGAAATCGAATTGGTCATCGCAAATGTGGAAAAATGAGGTATTTGGTGCCTGGTACGCAAACAATCATGTTTATTCAAACAAACACGATTGTTTAAACATTCATGTTTATTGCGTTTGTTTGCGTGCCTGGCACCAAAATCAAAAATCAATAGAAAAAGGTGGAGATAGAGAAAATGGTCCAGACTATTAGCAAATCATCAGTCCTTGATAAATCGATACAATACTGGAATCCTGGCAAGACGGAGCAATGGCAGCGTGATGGCGTGGACTTGGTCATCGGCAAACGGGAAGGTTACTACCTGTATGACATGGATGGCAAGCAATTGATGGATCTTCATTTGAATGGCGGCACATATAATCTAGGGCACCGGAATCAGGAGATTATTTCAACATTGAAGGAAGCGATGGACCAGTTCGATATCGGGAATCACCATTTCCCTTCCATGGCGAGAGCTCAGTTGGCGGAAAAATTCAATCAGTGCACGCCGGATAATCTGCGGTACTCCATCTTTTCAAGCGGCGGCGGAGAAGCGATCGATGTGGCGATCAAAAGCGCACGCTACGCCACGAAGCGGAAAAAGGTCGTTTCCGTTAAGTACGCGTACCACGGACACACGGGGATTGCCGTCTCATTAGGGAATGAGCGTTATTCCAAGCCGTTCCTAAGCGAAGGTAGTCCAGATGAAGTCGTCAATGTCGTCTTCAACGACTTGGATGCAATGGAAAGAGCGTTGTCGAGAGAAGATGTAGCATGCGTCATCATCGAGACGATTCCGGCCACATACGGCTTCCCTCTCCCGGAACCGGGTTATTTGGAAGGTACGAAACGGCTTTGTGAGAAGTACGGTGCGCTCTATGTCGCGGACGAAGTGCAAACGGGCCTGCTGCGTACGGGGAAACTATGGGGCTTTGAACACCATAATATTAAGCCCGACATCATGGTAACGGCAAAGGGCCTGAGCGGCGGGATTTACCCGATTGCGGCCACGGTCGTCAGCGAAAAGGTCGGCCAATGGATGAATGACGATGGATTCGCCCATATATCCACGTTTGGCGGTTCTGAACTGGGCTGCGTCGTCGCTATGAAGGTGTTGGAAATTTCCCAGCGTCCTGAAGTGGTGGAAAATGTGGATTACGTCGCACGATATCTCCATGCAGGACTGGAGCGAATTAAAAGCCGATACCCGGATCATTTCACAGGCATCCGCCAAAAAGGCGTCATCCTCGGATTGGAGTTCAGCAAACCGGATGGTGCAAAAGATGTCATGCGCGCCCTGTATGATAATGGCGTCTGGGCGATTTACTCGATGCTCGATACAAAGGTTCTTCAATTCAAACCGGGCATCCTGCTCGATCAGCGTTATTGCGATGATTTGTTGAATCGAGTGGAAACAAGTATGGCTCAAGCTGTTCGCAACATGTAAAATTCATAGTAAAACTTAAAGTGAAAGGGAGGAGTTTTGGGTATGAGCAACGCTGGTGTCAACACATGGGAGCGTCCTGTAGAGTTCTTCAATCTGGTTTCACAAAGGGCAAAGGGACTATACGAAGGGCTCGATGATTTCACTGTTGAGCTCCTCGATTACTCGGAGAATGCAACGTATCTCGTGAAAAACCCGGAGACGGGCGAAAAACGGATTATGCGTGTCTGCCGACCGAATTATCACTCGAAAGAAGAGATTGAGAGCGAAGTGAAGTGGCTGCAATCGATCGATGAGCATACAGAGGTCATCGTATCGAAACCCATTCCGGGGTCGGACGGAAAATATTTACAATCGGTAACATTGGATGAAAATAACCGTGAATACCATTGTGTCCTCTTCACCTTTTTAGAAGGGGAGACCCCCGATGTGGACAATGAAGAGAAGTTGATCCGGATTTTTAGGGAAATCGGAAAAACGACTGCCCATTTCCATAAACACTCCATTCAGAATTGGGGGGAATTCAATCAAATCAAACGGCCGATATGGGATTATGAAAACCTGATCGGAGAGAAGCCGAAATGGGGCAGATGGCAGGACGGAAAAGGCATTACCCCTGAGCGGGAAGAGCTATTAACCCGAGTCTCCGATGTCATCAAGGAACGGTTGGAGAAATTCGGCAAGGGACGAGAACGTTTCGGTTTGATCCACGCGGATTTACGTCATGCGAATCTCCTGATAGACAACGAGAAGAAACTCGTCCAGGTCATCGATTTCGACGATAGCGGTTTTGGCTGGTACTTGTATGATCTCGCGGCGTCCCTGACGTTCATCGAGCACCGTTCCTACGTGCCAAAGTTGGTCGAGGCATGGCTGGAAGGATATCAGACTGTCCGCAAGCTGTCCGAAGACGAGTTGAATGAAATCCCGACATTCATCATAATGCGACGGATGCAGCTCATCGCCTGGGTAGGCAGCCGCGACAACGAAACGGCAGCAGAACTCGGGGCTGAGTATTCAGAACAGACTGATCAATTGGCGAAGGACTACTTAAATAAGTTCAAATAAAAAAGTAAGCGCTACCAAATGGGTTGCCATTAGAGAAAGAGGGTTCTCGGAAACTGATGTAAACATAACTAAATAAAACGTGAAAAGGAGCTTTGCCATGAGTGGAAAACAGAACTTGGAACTGAAAAAGACGCTCACGCCCTTTAACTTATGGGTCATCGGTGTAGGTATCGTAATATCCGGAAACTATTTTGGCTGGAATTTCGGTTTGAGCACTTCAGGCTATGTCGGCATGCTGATCGCAGTCGGGGTCATGGCAGTTATGTATACATTCATGGCATTCGGGATTTCTGAGCTGTCGACGGCCTTGCCATTTGCGGGCGGTCCCTATTCCTTCGCCAGGCGGGCGATGGGACCATTTGTCGGATTCATCACCGGGGTGGGCGTCGTCTTGCAATACGTCATTGCCGCACCGGTTGTCGCCATTGGAATCGGGGCCTATATCAACTTCCTGTTCCCTACGGTGAATCCAATCGTCTCCGCAGCTGTCATGTATGTTTTCTTCATGGTTATCCACATCATCGGGGTGAAAGAATACGCTCGATTGGAAGCGATTCTTGTATTCATCGCCCTTGCATTATTAGTCCTTATGTATTTTGTCGGTTTGCCTCAAATCCGGGTGGAGAACCTGTTTGGCGGAGAAGGGGAAGCGATGATCCCGGGGGGCATCAAAGGGATTTGGGCGGCGTTGCCGTTTGCGATGTGGCTCTTCCTCGCGATTGAGATGCTGCCGATGCTTTCGGAAGAAACCCGCGATGCGAAAAAAGACATGCCGAAAGGGATTTTATCCGGGATGTTCACGCTCGTCATTTTGTCTGTCTTGACGACGACAGTGGCGATCGGCCTTAGCGGTTTCAATCAACTGAGCACGGCGGAGGACCCTTTGCCGGCGGCGATCGCCGCAGCGTATGGAAATACGTACTGGTTGGCACAATTGCTTGCGTCCATTGGTCTTGTCGGGTTGATCGCCAGTTTCTCAGGTGTCATTCTCGCGTATTCCAGGCAAGTTTTCTCCTTATCACGTGCAGGGTATTTGCCGGCAGTCTTTTCGAAGCTTCACCCGACTCGGCGGACTCCGTATATGGCAATCATCATCCCAGGTTTCATCGGGTTAATCTTGGTGGCCACTTTCAATCCAGACGATTTGATTTTGATTGCGACGTTTGGTGCGTTGATTTCCTATATTTCCATGAATCTTTCTCTGATCATCCTGCGGAGAAAAGAGCCGAATCTAGCACGTCCTTATAGGGCACCGCTGTTTCCATTCATGCCGATTGTTTCCATGGTCTTGGCGTGTATCGCCTTGTTTGCGAGCTTCTTTGCGAATCTGCCATTCTTCTTTATCAGTATCACGGTGTTCGCAGTTGCCATCATCTATTACTTCGTCTGGGCTCGCCATAATATCAACACAGATGCTCCGGAAGAACAGTTCTCACATGTGGAAGAGTTGGAGATACCTGTGCCGGCACCGGAGCTAGGAAAGGAAATCGTCCGATGAATGTTTGGGAACAAGGCGTGGACACTGTCCTATTTGATAAAGATGGCACATTGATCGATTTTCCTTCCATCTGGATTCCTTGGGTGGAGGATTCAGTCCACTATTTGCGCGAGAGAATATCCGAGATTGAGATATCGCCTGCTGAAGTGAAGCAGGCGATCGGAGTAGACGTTACGGACGGAAGTGTCGATCCGAGAAGCCCGTTGGCGATTGCGTCCATCGAGGAGAGCATCACCATCTTTGCATTCTTGCTTTATCAAAAGGGGCTGTCTTGGGACTCGGCTGTCACTTATGCAAGAGAGTGCGTTGCCTATGCTGATAAAAGACAGAATGATTCGACGAGTCTTCAGGCAGTGGATCAAATATACGATTTGCTCGGCGAGATGAAGGAAAGAGGGATGCGGCTCGGGGTGCTGACAGCGGACGACACGGACAAGGCGAGGAAACAGCTGGAGGGGCTTCAGTTGGGGAGTTATTTCGATTTCGTAATCGGCAGCGACTTGGTTGAGAGAGGAAAGCCTTTTCCGGACATGGCGTACTTGGCCCGTGACCGCTATGGGGTTGATTTGAATAGGGCGGCCATGATCGGGGATACGAATGCGGATATCCAATTGGGTAAACGGGCAGGCGTCAAATTGACGATTGGTATTGCGAGTTACACGAAAGGAAAAACAGGACACTTACAAGAAGCGGATTATAAAATCTGCAAATACAGCGAGTTGTTCGGAAAAGAGTAAGGAGGCGACAAGATGAATCCTGAATTAGTAGCACAAATTACGAAGATGGTACTGGAAAGATTGGGAGGCGACGGAACGGGCCCGAGCACGTCCCTGACCGATGCAGAATTAAGGCGATGGGGCGAAATAAGCGCCTCCATGCAACGGTCGAATGTCGGCATGTCCGACAATGGAATGCGACCTTTACATGCGCAAGATATCGAGAGATGGAATGCCATTACGGAACGATTCGGCAATCCGAATCCGCAATCCATGGAGCCGGCAGGGCAAGTGAGGTTTTATTCACACAACTAAACACTCACAGGAGAAGCAGGAAGGAGTGTTTCCTATTAACGCAGTAGAAGAGATGGAGAAAGCCGTTCAACAGGTCAAGGCGGCTCAGGAAAAATTCAGCACATTCAATCAGAAACAGATCGACGCAATCGTGAAGCATATCGCGGAAACGGCCTTCGCACAAGCCGAGACACTTGCTAGGATGGCTGTCGAAGAAACGGGCATGGGCGTCGTGGAACATAAAAAAATTAAGAACGAGCTTGGATCAATGGGTGTTTATGAATCGATCAAAGATGAAAAGACGGTAGGCGTCATCCATAAGGATCATCGTCTGAAGATGACGGAAGTGGCCTATCCATTCGGAATCATTGCGGCCATTTGCCCGACGACGAATCCGACATCGACCGCTATTTTCAAGACGCTGATCGCCTTAAAGGCGCAAAACGGTATCGTCGTCAGTCCGCATCCGACGGCGAAGCGGTGTACTGTGGAGGCCCTGAAAATCTGTGCGCAGGCGGCAGTGGAAGCAGGAGCGCCGGACGGATTGATCGGCTGGATCACGGATCCGTCGATGGAAGCGACGACACGATTGATGCACCATCCGGCTGTCGATCTGATACTTGCAACGGGGGGCAGCGGACTGGTCAAGGCGGCTTACAGTTCCGGGAAGCCTGCCTACGGAGTCGGACCGGGCAATGGTCCGGTCTATATCGAGAAATCAGCGAATGTGAAAAAAGCGGCACAGCTGATTATGGACAGCAAGACGTTCGATAACGGGACGCTCTGTTCGACGGAGCAATCGATTGTCGTTCATAAGAATATTAAGGAAATGACGATGCGGGAACTGCGCAACAACGGCGCCTATTTCTTGAATGAAGAAGAAAAGATGAAATTAGGCAATGTCATCGCTCCGACGGAAGGGCAGTTGAACGCCAAAATTGTCGGTCGATCTGCGGAGACGATCGCCGGAATGGCGGGCATTGAAGTTCCGGTCGGGACCCGGGTTTTGATTGCCGAAGAAGATCGGATCGGGAAAGATGTACCGTTCTCATTGGAGAAATTGGCTCCGATCTTTCCGCTGTACACGGCGGAAAGCGATGAGGAAGCACTGCGTATTTGCGAAGGGCTATTGAACTTCATTGGACGCGGCCATAGTTGCTCCATCCATACGACGGATGAAGAAGCGGCACAACGGTACGGGCTTGCAATGCCGGTATCTCGAGTGATGGTGAACACGATGGCTTCGATTGGGGCAGCGGGTGCGACGACGGGGCTCATGCCATCGCTGACGCTGGGGTGCGGGGCGTACGGGGGGAATATCTCGTCGGATAATATTACAGCCCGTCATTTATTCAACACGAAGCGGATTGCGTCCGGGATTAAAGAAGTGACAGTTCCGAAGCCGGCGCCGCAAGGAGTTGAACCGGATATCGAGGCGATTATCGATCAGGTGATGCGGGAAGTTCAAGGGAACGGAAAGTCGATGGACTTGGAAGATGTTTCGACCACAGTCCGGCAAATCGTACAACAAATGAGCAAGACATTATAAGGAGGAATTCAAATGGCAGAGATTAACGGCGCACTCGGAATGATTGAAACAAAAGGATTGGTGGCAGCGTTGGAAGCGGCAGATGCGATGGTCAAGGCGGCGAACGTGCAAATTATCGGGAAAACGCATGTCGGAGGCGGCATTGTGACGGTTCTTGTGACGGGGGACGTCGGCGCAGTCAAAGCGGCTACGGACTCGGGAAGCGCCGCAGCACAGCGGGTAGGTGAATTGTTATCAGTGCACGTCATCCCGCGCCCGCATAACGAACTGATCGGCATTCTGCCACGGGCGAATGGATAACGATCAGATCGGTTGAAGGGCGGCGATAGAAGATGCTTGTTGGTAAAGTGATTGAAAATATATGGGCGACTCGTAAAGAGGATGGACTTACGGGTTTGACATTCCTCGTCATCCAGCCGATGGGAACGGAACGGGAAGGCGTGCCGGTGCAGTCTCCTTTGGTAGCCGTCGATCGAATCGGAGCGGGAATCGGGGACCGGGTCATCGTGACACAAGGGTCCCCCGCGTCCTTTATCAATCAGGATAAAAAAATGCCGATTGACGCTCTGGTGATCGGCATCGTCGATTCGGTGCCGGAACGTGATCGGCTATGACGAAGGCGATCGGCATGATCGAGACGTTCGGTCTGGCCTATTCACTTGTCGTCGCCGATGCGATGCTGAAAACGGCGGATATCCAAGTCGTAACCCGTGAAGATGTCAGCGAAGTTTATTACACGATCGTGATTGAAGGGGAAGTTAGCGCAGTCCAGATGGCGATCGACCGCGGCGTCGAAATTGCGTTACAAGGGAATGCGCTGATGTCCTATGAGGTCATCGCAAGACCGATGATTGATATGAAGCGCATCATCCCGATGAAAGGTTGATTCGGAGAAATGGAATGGAGGAACGAGGATGGCGAGCGAAGCATTAGGAATGATTGAAACAAAAGGATTGGTGGCGGCGATTGAAGCGGCGGATGCGATGGTCAAGGCAGCCAACGTGCAAGTCATCGGGAAGACGCATGTCGGGGGCGGCATCGTGACGGTCATGGTCCGCGGGGATGTCGGGGCGGTCAAGGCTGCGACTGAATCGGGAGCCGCGGCGGCACAACGGGTCGGTGAATTGCTGTCAGTGCATGTTATCCCGCGTCCACATAACGAGTTGGAAGCCATTTTGCCAGGCTCTATGAATTGATCGGGAATGGAGGGATTCTTCTATGAACGAGACGACGATCCAAGCGATTGTGGAAGACATTGTGACAGAACTGACGCAAACCCCTTCGTCACGAAATGAAATCCCGATTTCCGTATCGGCCAGGCATTGCCATTTGAGCCGGGAGGATGTCGAGGTTTTATTCGGCAAGGGGGTTGAATTGACGAAGAAGAGCGATCTGTCGCAGCCCGGGCAGTTTGCGGCGAATGAAACGGTGACGCTGATCGGTCCACGGGGCAGTATCGAATCGGTTCGGATTTTAGGGCCGCTTCGCAGCCGGTCGCAGGTTGAAATCAGCAAAACGGACGGCATCAAACTTGGCGTGACTCCGCCGCTGCGCGAATCTGGGGATATTAAAGGATCGGCTCCGATCACTCTCCTCGGTCCGAAAGGGAGCTTGTATTTGGAGGAGGGGTTGATTGTCGCGCAGGCGCATATCCACATGAGTCCCGATGATGCGAAGTCCTTGGGTGTCACGAATGGAGAATATGTGAAAGTGAAGGTCGGCAAGGATAGGCCGATCACGTTTGATAAAGTGCTTGTCCGAGTGTCGCCCAACTACATATTAGATATGCACGTTGATACGGATGAGGCCAATTCGGGGTTCATTACGACAGGCGAGCGGGGGACGTTATGCAAGGTGGAGAAGGGATGATGATTGATCCGAAGCTGATTGAGGAGATTGTTGGAAACGTGATCAAACAGTTGGGCGTGACGCCGTCGATTTCCGAAGTATCAGCTAAGCCATTGTTGCTCGTCCATAATGCTGAAAGGGAGACGATCAGCAGGCTGGAGGAGAAGTGGGAAATAATCAGCGAGCCGGTGGCGAAAGTCCAGGATGCCGTCATGCTGGAAGTATCCCAAAATGTTCTGGTGAAAGGAGCACTCGGCCTGACAGATGATCCGGACAGCGAGTTGCTGTCGGAACTGCTATTACAAGGGAAACAGGTCACGCTGATACCGATGGCAAAATTGGAATGGCTCGTTTCATCGGATGGCGGACAGTCGCCGTATCATCGTCATTTATTGACTTATAAAGAGAAACTGGAAAGCTTCGGCGTCCGGTTCACAACCTTGGAGGCATTCATCCGTGACGGGGAGAAGGTGGAACCGCCATCTCTCGATAAGTTGTTGACGGAACAGGGTGTACGGGACTGTGCAGACGATACGATCCGAATCGGAAAGGCGACGATTGTCACTCCTTTGGCACGCGATACGGCAAGAGAACTCGGTAAAACAATAAGCCGGGCTGAATGAAAGCTGACGAAAAAGAGGTGAATCGAATGGCAAAAGCACTTGGCATGATAGAGACACGCGGATTGATCGGTTCGATTGAAGCTGCCGATTCGATGTTAAAGTCGGCGGATGTCCGGCTGGTGAAACAGGAACAAGTGGACGCGGCGCTCGTCACCGTGATTGTCGAAGGTGATGTCGGTGCGGTGCAGGCAGCTGTTGAAGCTGGAGAAATGGCGGCGGCCCGGGTCGGGGAACTCATTTCAGCCCATGTGATTCCAAATCCGGATTCCGGCATATCAAAGCTGACACAACGGACGGAACCGGCCCAACAGGAAGGGAAGCCGCCGTCTTTGGAGGAGCCTGCGGAACAGGAAAGTGAGCCACTTGCGAAAGAGGACGGCAGACGAGCTCCCGCAAAAGGAAAAGCGGCAAAGTCCAAAACAGGGAATAAGTGAAATAGGGGAGGGGGGATTCAATGGTGTTCAAACGAAGGAAAATTGCCGTCATCGGAGCGGGACATACGGGGACGACAGCCGCCCTGATGCTCGCGCAAAAAGAACTGGGCGACATCGTTTTGGTCGATATCCCGGCGTTGGCCGATCCGACAAAGGGGAAGGCATTGGATATGCTACAGGCCGGCCCCGTCCAACAATTCAATGCAGAAATTGTCGGCACTTCCCGGTATGAAGACATCCAGGATGCCGACTTTGTTATCATTACGGCCGGAATCGCTCGGAAGCCGGGCATGAGCCGCGATGATCTCGTAGCGACCAATGCGAAAATTATGCGGGACGTCTCCGAACAAGTCGCACGATTCGCTCCGGAAAGCTATGTGCTCGTACTGAGCAATCCGGTGGACGCGATGACTTACGTTTGCTTCCGGACAACCGGGTTTCCGAAGAACCGGGTCATCGGCCAATCGGGTGTGCTTGACACGGCGCGGTTCAACACATTTGTCGCGCAGGAGCTGGATCTGTCGGTGGAAGACATATCCGGCTTCGTGCTAGGCGGACATGGGGATGATATGGTGCCGCTGATCCGCTACTCCTACGCAGGTGGTATCCCTTTAGAGAAACTGATTCCGGCGGCTCGACTTGAGGCGATTGTGGAGCGAACCCGGAAAGGTGGCGGCGAAATCGTCGGCCTGCTCGGACAAGGAAGCGCCTACTATGCACCGGCCGCCGCCCTAGTTGAGATGGCCGAAGCAATCATGCTCGATAAAAGGCGGATTCTTCCAGCGATCGCTTATTTGGAAGGGGAATACGGATACGACAACATTTACCTTGGAGTACCGACCGTCCTGGGAGGAAACGGCATCGAAAGCATTATTGAATTGCCATTGACCGAGGTGGAAAAGGCGGCATTGGACATCTCGGCAGCATCGGTGCGGAGTGTATTGGCAAAATTATAAGGCGGCGGGAGGAATGAAAACTCCTCGCCGCCTTTTTGGGGGGGATGGCGGAGTGGCGCAGGGTGTATTCGTTACTTTCGACGTGATATCCGTCAAGTTCACAGGTTTAATCTCAAACTTCATTTTCGCAACCCCTTTACGTTCGGCCTTCCAGATCGAAGTCCTTTATTTTAAGGCGAACCAAAAGAAAAAATATTATAAGTGAAAAACCAATTAAAAAACCCACTACAATTCCCTCCATTATTCTCTAATAATCTACACCTATTATGGAATACAAATCCACGTTAAAATTATTTTTTATCTAATTTATTGTTGTGTATTTTTATCGTAGGAACCAACAGATTAAATAATCTAAAATCGCAAAAAAAAAAGACTTATTGAGCAAATTGTAAGTCTTTTCTTATTTATCTTTACAATTTAATTAAGTCCTCCTTGCAGCAGTCCATCCCCCTGTTGCAGTTTAACAATCCCCTTTTCCAAAAATCCTAATTTATGGAATTTTTATGATACACTTAAATTAACACAATCTTCACTTCATTAATAGTAGTAAAAAAGGAGTGACGCATATTGAGTAAAATGAAATTAAGGATTATTTGGATTATTCCCAATGCCTTTATGTACTTAATGTTTATTGGAGCTTCAACATTTGTATTTATAAATGCTGAAGGTAATACCGAAATTGGAATGAAAACATTTTGGTTGTTTAACTTACTAATTTTATTATCAACTTCTATTTTTTGTAGTATCCAAATCTGGAGTTCAATAAAAAAAGGTAAGTTATAAATTCATTTCAAATTAATGAGCGGCTGTGGCTAGCTCATTTTTTCGTTGTTTTTAAAAAAAACGGTGCGCTAACGTATATTAAAACCGACAAAAATGATAATTAATAAATCTGATTAGTGTTAAGGTATACTTTGTAAAATGGGGAAAAGTGCGGCGCCTATTTTCAAAAGGGGGTTTAAGGCTTTGAAAGGTAAACTGAGGCTTTTCAATGAAGGCGAATAAAAAATTTGAAAATGGAAAACTGAACAGAGAGGGGGACTGTTCCGAGAGTACTGAAAAAATTACGTTTTTTAGATTCAGCAGTTTTTTACCTTTATATTCACTCTTTTTGGTCCACCAGTTTAATTATTCGTTTCAGATTGACGGCGAATATCGTGGTCGCAGCCTGGATTCCCATGCCAAACAAACCCGCTGATTGGGCCGTATCGTACTGGATTTTTCAACTCACTATTTTTTCTACTCGATTTTATAACGATTTCGTGCGAGCTTTTTACATTTCTCTGTTTCCAGAAAGGCGGCCTGTTCTTTATGTTCCGTGGACTTAATTATGACGGGATATATCTTACTTTTAGCACCTTCCTTGTAACAGCCTTCTCTCAATGGACAAGGTTGTATATAGGAAGCGAACCGTAATTTTTGGTGGAAAAGGACATTAATTTTGAAGGATTCATAGTGGGGTGGAGGAGAAGGCAGCGATTCCAGCGGGAACAGCGCGAGCTGAAAGCCCCGCAGGAACGCAGTGAAAGCCGTTACGGAGAACGGCTTTTGCGCCAAAAAGCGTAGCGTTTGGCAGCACAGGATGCCTTAATTTCCGCAAAATGCGCGGAAATACGGCAAATCGAACCCTACGCTGTTCGATTGATTGAAGCCGTGCCCGCGGAAAGCGTCTGCCTGCTCCTGTCGCTGCGCTTTCGTCGCAAACTAAATTTGGAACGGAAATCCACGGCTTCCAAGATGAAAAAAGTGGAAATAGAAAACGATAAGACGTTTCCATTCTCACGATGATGTGCCTAAGGGACTTTTTCAGTGCCCTTCGAAGCAGCGGCCCTTCATTCTTACATAAACAAACTGTACACCGCCAGCACTCCAATCGTACCGAGGACGACGGACATGACGCCGCCCCCGACGATGGCGATGAGGAAGGCGGTGGCTGCCCCGATGATGCCGAATAAAAGATTGCCTTCCTGGACAAACAGAATGGCGGGGAAAATGAGCGCTCCGAGCACCGCATACGGGATATTCCGCAAGATGCCGGTCACAAACGGCGGCAGTTCCTTGCCGTCCAGCCAGGTCAGTGGGATCATGCGCGGGATATACGTGACGAGGGCCATGCCGAACAGCATCCACCAATAGGTTGGTCCCATCAGACATCCCCCTTTCGATTGTATTGGACATCGGGCGTTTTCCCACGGCGGGTGTAAACCATTTCAATAGTGATCGACGACACGAGTGTGGCTACGAGGATTGCCCAACCTGTCGAAAGAAGTTCCGTGAAATAGAAGAAACTATGGATGACTGCTGCGAGTCCGGCAAGCATGATGACTTTCCGATTGCCTTTCATCGACGGGACCAAGAGGCCGACGAACATGGCGTAGAGCGCGATCGACATGGCCGCTTGTAGGAATAAAGGCAGATTGGCCCCGATGATGTGGCCGATTACTGTGAAAATGACCCAGCTGCCATAGGCGATTATGTTGACGCCGAATGCGAAGGAGGTTGTAATCTTGCCTTCCTTACCCGTAGCCAGCACCGAAAAGGATTCGTCCGTAATGCCGAACGCATAGATCGCTTTGACCCATTTCGGGGCGGGCTGCATCTTTTCATTCAGTGATGCCGTCATAAGAAAGTGTCGGATGTTGACGACAAATGTATTTAGGACGATTAAGATCGGATCGACCGCCTTGGCGATCAAACCGAGCGATATGTATTGGGCCGCGCCCGCATAGACGAACATGCTCATCGCTGTCGCTTCGATGATGGACAATCCGGCCGTCTTGGCAAGCAATCCGAACGTGAGGGCGACAGGGAAATAACCGATGGCGATGCTCAGGCCCGCTTTCAGGCCGTTGCCAAATTGATTTTTCTCCATATTGCCACATCTTTCTTAGTTGTTTGTGGTGATTATACACTATTTTCGTGTTTAAATGGAGATACCATCAGGAAAACTAGAAGTAATAAGAGGTTGGATTGAATGCCAACTGAAGTTTGAGGGTGTTGTCAATGGAAGAGTGGCTCGATGTAGATAAAATAGTAGAATTGGCGAAGCATTACAAGGCACTTGGACCTGTCATCGGGATTTTGCTGCCTTTTATCGAGTCCTTCCTACCGTTTTTACCGCTATTCGTCTTCGTCTTCGCGAACGCGAGCGCCTATGGTCTGTGGTATGGATTCATCCTCTCCTGGGCGGGGACGGTTGCCGGTTCTTACGCGGTGTTCCTGATCATACGGAAATACGGACGCAACCGGTTTTTGCGGTTCCTTACGAAAAGTGCGCGTATTCAGAAATTAATCAAATGGGTGGACCGCAACGGGTTTGCTCCCCTATTCCTGTTCCTCTGTTTCCCGTTCACCCCGTCGGCCCTCGTCAATTTGGTCGCGGGTCTGGCGGATATCAAGAAGCGATACTATTTGTTCACCTTGATGGCGGGCAAGCTCGTCATGATTTTCACCATCAGTTTCATCGGCTACGATCTGAAAGCCTTGCTCACGCAACCAATCCGAACAGCGGTCGTCGTTGCACTGATCGTCCTCTTATGGATCGTCGGCAAATGGCTCGAAAAGCGGGTCAATCGGAAAGTGGAGGCGGAATTCCGTTCGTTCTCGGTCCAACAGGAGAAGAAATGAAAAAATGCTTGGGATGCCACCAAGCATTTTTCTTTCGCCTTGATTACATAAAAAGTGTAAAAGGGTAGAAGATGTAATAATCGTCCACGTTATGGACCAACAGATACCAAACGCCATACGAAACTAGGCAGATGACAATGGAAATTACGACAGTACGACCATTTTTTTCGAGCATATTGAAAGACCTGGCCAACCCGAAAAATAAAAGCAGAATGGCCCCGAATAATACATACAATCCAATCGAGAAGCCGGTAATAAAAGAGAGAATGTAAACGAACAAAGCGCTCAAGTATAGCCGAATGGAAACCTTCAGCTTCCCCCGCCTCCTTCATAAGTCCTATTTCCAATCAAATCCATTATAACACCAATTCCCAGTCGGGACCTTCTCCGGGCAAAGCACATATACTACTCTATCGATTGGAGGAGGTATGTACATGTTTTATTATATGTATCAAGGGCCGACGTTTGGTCCGCCCCATTATTATGCTCAGAACGATCAGGAGAGGAGACGGCAGCAGTCGGCTCAACAGGTGTTGCAGCGAATACAGACGCAGCATCCAGAATTGTATACGGAGTTGGAAGCGTATGGGATGAACCGTGCAATCGCGGATTATGTATTCCTCCTGGTCATCGGCTTTACACTCAGCCAAGCCGGGACGGATCAGACTGCCACTCAGGTCTATAATCAGTTCCAGTCGCAGTTTCCTTGGCTGCCGCTCTTTTATGCACAGTTCCGGATTCCGCCGAACGTCATGAACCGGACTTTGATGCAAGTGATCCGGCTGACGTTGGCGGAGGCCGGGGATGGGCGTCCGCAACCTCAACCGGGGCGGGGCTGGATCGGCTGGGAGGATTTGGGCGGTGTCCTTACATCGGGCCCGGGCGTATCCTCTTGGCAACCGAACCGACTTGACGTCTTTGTCCGGGGCTCTGATCAGGCAATGTACCATAAATGGTGGGACGGCCGTCAATGGAGCGACTGGGAGAATCTTGGTGGCGTACTCACTTCCGCCCCGGCTGCCGTTTCTTGGGGTCCGAACCGGATTGATGTCTTTGTCCGGGGGACGGACAACGCGTTGTACCACAAATGGTGGGATGGCCAGCGATGGAACGATTGGGAGAGTCTGGGCGGTGTATTATCCAGCGCTCCGGCCGTCTCCTCGCAACGACCGAATCAGCTTGATGTCTTCGTCAGAGGAACAGATAACGCTCTTTACAAAAAGACATGGAACGGCACGCGCTGGCTTGACTGGGAGAACCTTGGCGGTACATTGACGTCCGCCCCAGCCGCCGTCTCTTGGGGTCCGAACCGCGTGGATGTATTTGCAAGAGGGCAGAATCAGGAGTTGATCCATAAATGGTGGGATGGTTCTTCGTGGAGCGGTTGGGAAAGTCTCGGCGGCTCGCTAACTGAAGCTCCCGCTGTCGCCTCCAAAAGGCCGAACCGCCTGCAAGTCTTCACCAGAGGGTCGAATCAAAACCTCTATCTCAGAGAATGGAACGGTTCTCGCTGGCTGAACTGGGAAAACCTTGGAGGAACCCTGACCTCCGCACCCGCTGCTGTTTCATGGGGCCCGAATCGGACAGATGTCTTTGCGAGGGGACGGGATCAGAGCCTTATCCATTTGTATCAGAATGAATAATAATGTTGAATCTGCCGGAGGCGCCCGCAATTTATGGGCGCCTCCTTTTTGAAAGCTTGAAATTCCGATACATTGCAATGCGATGTACAACGTGTTACGATGTCAGTAATGAGGTGAAATTTATGGACCAAGAGATGATGAAGGGGAGCATTGATTTACTATTATTGTCTTTGATTGCCCAACGGGATTTGTATGGATATGAAATTGTCAAGGTATTGAAAGAAATCAGTGATGGCACGTACGAGATGGGGGAAGGGACGCTTTATGCCGCATTGAAGCGCCTGGAAAGGAAGCAGTGGGTTTCGTCTTATTGGCAAGAGGGAGAGAGCGGCAGAAGAAAGTATTACCGGCTGACCGATGAAGGCAGGACCGCTTTGGCAAGTAAGCAGGAGAACTGGAAGTGGATGAACACCCTCATCCGTAGAAGTTCGGAAGGTTTGATATGAAAGCCCAGTTTCAGCGCTTTGTTGAAGGGATTGTCCGCCAGACGGATTGCAATCTGGCGGAGCGGGAGGATTTATACGAAGAACTGCTCTCGCATTTGGAAGATTCCTTTGCAGAGCATCGGAAACAAGGTTATTCGGGAGAGGAGGCCACGCGGATCGTGATGACAAACTTTGGTGATGGATCGGAGATCGGCAAGCAGCTTCAGCACGCTATGTATCCTTATCGACGGGAAATGCTGTTGGTCCTTTCGGTTGTCTCGTTGCTCTTTGCCTATGGCGTCTACTTAGGCCAATTGTTCTTAGCGGGCGATGCACATATTCCCTGGTTGGTGATGGCTGTCTTGAGCAGCTCTGCCCTGCTTTATGTGACCGTTCGCCCGGTTACTTCATTGAATCGGCGCTTGTGGATGAACGGCTTGTTAGTTATTCATCTATTTGTTTTCTTTTACGGTTTGTTGTTGGCCGCCTATTTGGAGCGTCCCTTTTCCACGATATTAACGTTCGTGGCGGCGTTGCTCATGCTGTTAACTATTATTCTTGTATATCGGACGACGATCTATGATTTTCCATCGGATCGCCAAGCATTGAAGAAAGATGCGAAACGACTGCATTTCATCAATATTACGACGGGTATTTTGATCGTGTTTCTTACTCTTTTCTTTTTATGGGCATTTTTGTTGTTTGCATCGGGATTATCGCCCGCATTTTTATGGTTCCTCCTTCCGATTGGAGTTTGGATCCTGTCGTATGCAATTCAAATGCATTTATTAGCCGAACAAAAGAGAAGATGGTCGTATGCGATTGCATTTATTCAAATTGGAGCGCTTTTGGCAGGCCTTGTCTTTTGGCTATGGAGCATGTAAAGGAGGAGAACATCGATGAAGAAATCATTCGGCTTTGTGTATGGTTTGATCGGCCTGGTAACCGGTGTTCTCATTGTCATGGGAGTTGTTTTCGATAAGGAGGACAATGAAAAACAGCAAGGACTGACCGATGTGTACGATGTATCGGTGGCCGGCATTATTGCCTACGTCGAATTTAAGAACGGGGAAGCTGGTCTATATTTCTCGGATGATAAGGAACAGCCGGCCGTGCAATTGCCGGTGGATCAGGCGATTGTCGATATCAGCTTCTCGGAAGATGGAAACACCCTGGCCTATATCGTATCGGATAAAGAGTTGGATTCCGCAAGCGGCAGTGCAGTGCGACTGTTTGATGTGAAAAGCCGTACGGATCAACTGGCGTTCACCGTTCCGGATTTGATTACCGAGGTGGTGTTTGATCCGAAAGATTCCAATCGGCTGTTTTATTTGCAATCGGGAGTGTATACGAATTATTCACCCATTGCCGGGAAACGGCCCCATGATTTTGATGTACATAGCTATCATTTGGTCGAGGAGACGCAAACGAAGTATACCGATCTGAAGAAATATCATATGCAATCGTTGCAAGTGTCGGCGACCGACGAAACCATCTTTGTCCAAATGGATGATGACGAAGAGGTAGAAACGGCGGAAGATGTCTTTGTGTCCAAACAGCGGATTTTCCAAATCCCGCTTGCCGCACCTGATGAGAAAATCATCATCAGCAATCCAACTGGGCAGGAGGATGTCTTTGATTTCCTCGTATTGCCGGAAAGGGATGAACTGATTTATCAAGCGGTTGGCGGCACAGGGGCGAATGGCGTCTTTGAATATGAATTATTCAGCTATAACTGGAAAACGCAAGAGACCAAGCAATTGACGAGGTTAAAGGAATATGCGGCAAAACCAATCCGGGGAGCCGACGACCAAATCTACTTCCTAGTGGATCGCCGATTCGGAGAACGGAATCCGGATTATCGACATTATCAAATGAATGTGGACGGAAAAGACGTTACAGAAATCCAAAAGTGACCGGTGCCGGGACAATATGAATTGTTCCGGCGCTAGTCACTTTTTTAATTGCTTGTGGCAAAATCCGAACAATTTCTAGATACATGATCAATGTGGGGACACGGGAAATGGAATCCCGACTTGTGACTACTTATAAACCACCTTCCATTTGTCCAAGCTGTTTGATATCAACGATGGTTGGTGAGGTACATCATGAAAACATCTGCTACCTTTAGCATTCTACATCTTATCCTTCTTTCGATGACCGCCATCGGATTGAAGAATCATGTGACGATCCTGCCTCCATTGCTCATCGGGGCGGGGCGAGATGGATGGGCGTCTGTCTTGCTGTCGGCTTTGGCAGCTCTACCATGGGGAGTGTTACTGATTTACATTGTCAATCGATCCAACCAAGCCTCGATGAGGGATTGGCTAACCGAGCAGCTTGGCCGAACTGCTTCAAAAATCGTCGTGTACGTCCTCATCTTCAGTCTTTTATTCCTTGCTGCCGTGACGATGCGGGAAACGTTGCAGTGGGTGAATACAACATTTTTACCAGAAACCCCGATTTTACCTTTGTTGATCCTGTATACGATTGTTTGCATCAGTCTTTCTGTCACGAACATTCAAACCATTATCATCTTAAATGCTATCGTGCTGTTCGGTGTCAATGTGTTGGGCTTCTTCGTTGCATTTACCAATATCCAGGTGAAGGAGTATGAGCTGCTGCTCCCTCTTTTTGAACATGGGGTGCAGCCTATTCTGAGAGGAATGGTCTACCCAGCGTCGGGATTCATCGAAATCCTTATTCTTTTCCTGTTTCTCCGCCATCGTCTTGACAGTCGTCCTCGGTATGTCCATTTCTTCATAATTCTCTTCATACTAACGGTGCTGACATTAGGTCCGTTAATTGGCGCGATTACTGAATTTGGTCCAGATGAGGCGGCCAAACAGCGCTATCCCGCCTATGAAGAATGGGGATTGGTTACGCTCGGCCGTTTCATCGAGCATTTAGATTTTTTATCGATATATCAATGGTTGACAGGTGCACTCGTCAGAGTGAGCGTTTTTCTTTTTATCATTGCCGACTTTTTACAAATCACTCGTCAGCCGGTGAAAATCTGGCAGCGTATCGCACCCGCCTTTTTCTTTGGCTGCCTGGCGTTGTTTTTGATTGATGATCATACGTTCATTGACTACCAAAAGAAGTATTTCATGCCATTTACACTAATCTTCTTTTTCGCTCTTTCTTTGTTCCTTGGGATTGTTGCATACATTTCAGGAAAATCGACTAGGAGGGGTACGTTTGGAAAGAGAACAGGCGAGGATGAGACATGAAGCAGAATAACGACGCCTTGAATGGGGACAGATTACGGCAATTATTTTCCAAATCTGCAGATGTCCGATTTCAAGAATTCACCTTTAGTGGTAAGACGGTTCTTTTTGTCACGTGTGAGGCGATGATCGATGAACATCTTTTATACGACGTTGTAGTGGAACGGGTGCGAGTCTGTATGGATTCCCTTGGGGAGGAGCCGATTGGGGAAGCAGAGATTGAAGCGTTGCCAATCCCTTCCTTGCAGAAAGTTGTCGAGGCGGCCGAAGCCCTTTCGGCTGTTTATACCGGGCAGGCCCTGTTGTATTTTGAGGAGCAGGAAGCCCTGTATTCGAGCAATATTGCCAAAAAGCCGAATCGGACACCGGAAGAGACGAACACGGAAGCGCTTATTAAAGGGCCACGGGATAATTTCATTGAGGATGTAGCAACTAATATTGCACTGATCCGGAAACGGCTGCCGACTAATTCGCTTTGCGTGGAAAAATTCGAATTGGGGGAGCGGACCAAAACGACAGTCGCCCTTCTGTACTTTGATGACATTGCCAATCCTCAAATCCGGGATGGGATTGTCCAGAAATTAAAAGCCATCGATACGGATATCGTCTATAGCGGCAATATCCTCATGGAACGAATTGACAAACGGTCCAAGTTGATTCCGAATCATGATTATACAGGACGGCCGGATTATGCGGTCCAGTCTTTGGCACGAGGACGCTTTGTTATTCTCATTGACGGTGTTGCCTATGGAGTCATCATCCCGATCAATTTGTTCCTGCTGTTCAAAACAGGAGAAGATAACGAGTATACGATGGTGTTCAGTTCATTCGAACGGCTTGTACGGGTGGCGAGCCTTTTGATCGGTTTGCTCCTGCCGGCATTTTGGCTCGCCCTGACGACATTTCACCAAAATCAGTTGCCACTTTTGTTTTTAGCGACCGTCATCCAGTCGCGGACAGGCTTGCCGCTTCCATCCGCGCTGGAGATGATCCTCATGGTCATCGTCTTCGAGTTGTTCCGGGAAGCCGGTTTGCGCCTGCCTGCTGCCATCGGTTCTACTATCAGTGTAGTTGGGGGGTTGATTATTGGAGATGCGGCGATTCGTGCGGGCGTGACAAGCCCTGCGATGATTGTCGTCATTGCGACCTCTACTATCGCAACATTTACACTCGTTAATCAATCTCTTGTGGCCGCAATTAGTATTTTACGAATATTTTTCATACTGGTAACTGCGTTTTTTGGGCTATTCGGCTTTTTCATGTCGATGTTCTTAACGCTTATCTATTTAGCAAATCTCCGATCGTTTGGTGTTCCTTATTTGAATATCGCAGAGCAGATCAACTGGTCGACTATTAAAAAGACGATCATGCGCCCTTCTCCTCGAGACTATGCAAAACGCCCGGAGATGCTTAATCCAAAAGACCAAACGAGGATGAAGAATGATGAAAAATAAAATCTTATGCGCAGTCGGTCTTCTATTGCTCGCTTTCCTTTCAGGATGTTGGAGTAATAACGAGCCGGAACGGATGTTATACGTGCATGGATTGGGTGTCGACTTTGAAGATGGGGAATATAAAGTATATGTGCAGATCATCAATTTCAGGAATGTGGCAAAATCTGAACAGCCTACTTCGGAGAGCAATCAGGCCGAGGTGGGTTTTGCAGCCGGAAAAACAGTGAGCGAAGCCATAATTAAGTTGTACCATTCGGCGGATGAAAAAGTGTACTGGGGGCATTTAACGTTCATCGTCCTTTCGAAAAACGTTTTAGATAACGGGAGGTTGAACTCCGTAATTGATGGATTCGTCCGGTATCGGGATACAAGATACCGGGTATGGCTGTACAGCACGGAAGATCCGGTGAAAGATATTTTGCTGACGATTCCCATTATCAATACCGCCATTACATTATCGACATTGGGGGATCCGTCCAATTCCTACGAGCAGGAGTCTTTTATCGAACCTGTTAATATGCGCAGAATGATCATTCAGATGGACGAGCCGAGTTACGAAGCGGTTATCCCGTACATCACCATAACACGGAATTGGGAAACGGTGGAGGGAAAGGATCCCATCGCAAAGCTTCAAGGGGTCGGTGTCGTGACGCCCAAAGAGTTTAAAGGATTCATCAGTGGAGAAAAGGCAGACGGCCTGCAATGGATGAACAAGGAGACAAAGCGGGGAGAGGTGACGATTCATCTGGACGGGGGAGAGGAAGATTATATAACAGTCATTCTCGAAAAACTGAAAGTGGACATCCGGCCGGTTACGGAAGGGGACACTGTGAAATTCGACATTGACGTGAAGATGACTGGGGGCATTGGTCTCCTTCACCGAAGCACCAATTACGATACAGTGAAAAAGAAAACGGAAGAAAAGATAGCCGATGATATCAAAAAAACTTACCGAGAAGCGCTCGACCGGGATATTGACATCTATCGTCTTTCGGAAGTGCTATATCGAAAAAATAACAAAGAATGGAAACGACTGCAGCAAAATGGAAAAGTTGAATTATCAGAGGACTCCATACGGTCCCTGAACGTGCAGGTGAACGTCAAATCGGGAAGGAAACAGTTGAAGGAAACAATTCAATAAGGAAATCGTATACGTTGAAGTGTCGTTCATCTTTCAAAATCTATCTCATTCAAATAGTTCCTGTCCACCTCATCTTTCTGTACAATAGAAAGAAAGGTTGGCAGGATTTTTTTGGGGTGACAGGCACCAATACAATTCAGACACTATTCGGAATTGTTCGGGATTTGACTTGGTGACTGTCACCTCTACAAAGAAGGGGGACGACGCTTTGTCATTGCGTTTTATTACCGGACGGTCGGGTTCTGGGAAGACGACGTTCATCGAGAGGGAGATCGCGGCGGAGCTGGCGGAGCGGCCGATTGGGGCGCCTATCATTGTCATCGTGCCCGACCAGATGTCCTTTTCCATGGAGCATAGCTTGTCGGTCGATTTCGGATTGAACGGGATTATACGAGCGCAAGTGCTGACGTTCAAGCGGCTCGCGTGGCGCGTGCTGCAGGAGACGGGCGGAATTGCACGCAAGGAAGTGGATGGCTTCGGCTATCGGATGCTCGTGCGCAGCGTTCTCGAAGAAAATCAGGATGAGTTCAAACTGTTCCGCCAGGCGGCGAATAAGCGCGGATTTACGGAAATGATCGGCGATTTGCTTAAGGAGTTCAGCCGCTACAGCTTGGATCATGCGAAGTTGCAGGAACTCCGCACAACGCTGTCCGGGCAGGAGGCGCCGCGGACTTTGCTCGATAAAGCGGATGATTTGTCCATTTTGCTGACGAAGATCGAGGACAAGCTCGGGACCGCTTACATCGATAGCGAAGGTCATTTGGCATTGCTCGCTTCGCAAATCAAACATTCCGACCTGCTTCGGGAGGCGGATATCTATATTGATGGGTTCGAAAATTTCCCGACCCGGGAATATGAAATCATCACCGAGCTGATGAAAGTGGCCAATCGGGTGACGGTCGCGCTGCCGATGGAAGGGGCAGATTCCGGGTTCGGCGATCATGAACTGTTTTACACGCCGGTCCGCACTTCATTCCGCTTGCGGGAGATTGCGCGGACGGAGTCGGTAGAAGTGGAAGACGATGTCTATATGGCGAAGGGGCAGCGGTTTAAAAGTGCCGACCTGCGCCATTTCGAGGCGGAATTCGACCATTATCCGGCACAGGTAAAAGAGGCGGAAGGCCATGTCCGCATTATCGAAGCGGCCGATCGCCGTGCCGAAATCCATGCCGTGGCACGGGCGGTCCGTGAGCGGGCCCGGGCCGGCAAGCGATATAAGGAAATCGCCATCTTGTATCGGCAGCCGGAAAAGTACGATGAGCTGATCGGGACGATTTTTCCCCAATACGATATCCCGGTGTTCATTAGCCGGAAAAAACCGATGCTGCACCATCCGCTCATCGAGTTCTCGCGTTCCGTCTTGGAGGCGGTAATTGCGGGCTGGTCGTATGAATCGGTCTTCCGCGCGGTGAAGACGGACCTCTTTTTCCCGCATAATGAAGAGAAGATCCTCTGGCGGGAGCGAGCGGATCGTTTGGAAAATTTCGTGTTGGCACGAGGAATTTACGGTTCCCGCTGGTTTGATGATACGCGTTGGCGGGTGAAGAAGTACCGGGGGCTTGAACTCCATACGGATGTACAAACCGATGAAGAGCGGGCGCTGGAACAGGAGTTGCATTTGGTCCGGGATGTCATCCGGGAACCGCTCGCTTCGTTCGAGGCTCGGCTAAAGCGTTCCCGAAATGGCCGGGATGTGGCGGAAGCGCTGTTTTTATTCATGGAAAAGCTTCATGTGTATGATAAGATCCTCGACCTTCGGATGGAAGAGGAGGAGGCGGGGCGGCTGCTCGGCGCGACGGAGCATGAGCAGGCGTGGAATAATTGGATCCATGTGCTGGACCAGTTCGTGCTCATGTTCGGCGATCGGGAGATGGATCCGGCGGAAGCGGCGCGCATCTTGGATGAAGGCTTCGATACGCTCGAGTTCTCCAGGATCCCGCCGTCCCTTGATCAAGTGACCGTGACGACGCTGGAAGTTTCCGCTTTGATGGAAATTTGCACGGTGTTCGTCATCGGGGTCAATGATGGGGTGCTGCCAAAGCGGATCGACAATGAAGGGCTCCTCTCCGATGCCGACCGGGAATGGTTCATGCAGGCGGGATTCGACATTGCCCCGACTTCGAAGATGAAATTGATGGATGAGACATTCATGGCGTATCGTGCCCTCACTGCGGCCAAGGAGGAACTGGTAGTGTCGTATCCGATTGCGGATGAAGAAGGGAAGGCGCTCATCCCGTCGCTTTACATTTCGAGGATCCAGCAATTGCTGCCGGGCACACCGTTGGAAGTTATCGTAAACGATCCTTCCGAACTGCCGCTGGAGGCGAATCAGTTCGACTATATCAGCCATCCGCGGGCTGCGCTCCCTTACGCGACCATTAAGGCGAAGGAGGCATTTCACTCCGAGGTTTTTGATGCGGAATGGCGGGCCGTTATGGCGTATTACGAAGAAGATCCGCTCTGGTCTTCCGTTCTGCGGCATATTATCCGCCCGATGAAGGAAGGCAAGGCGACGGAACGGCTCCGGCCGGAATTGACCGCGGGATTGTACGGCGAATCGTTCGTTTCCAGCGTGTCGAGGGTCGAGTCGTATTACAGCTGTCCGTTCCAGCATTACGCTTCCTATGGACTGCGTCTGGAAGAGCGGACGGAGTTCACATTGGAAGCCCCGGCAATCGGGGATCTGTTCCACGCTGCATTGAAATGGGTGTCCGACGAAGTGATGCGGCTCTCTAAATCATGGAGCGGGCTGTCGAGGGAGGAATGTTGGCGATTGGCGCGGGAAGCGGTCGACGATATTACGCCTTATTTCTTCAATCGGATTTTATTGTCGACACATCGCTATCAATATATCAAACGGAAGCTCATGCAAATTCTCCAACGTACGATCTATTCCCTAAGCCATCAGGCAAAGGCGACGGTGTTTAAGCCGGTCGCCATCGAAGCGGCATTCGGGCCGGGGGAGGAGTTGCCGCCGCTTGAAATCCCGCTTCGCCGGGGAAACACGATGAAACTCCGCGGAAGGATTGACCGGGTGGATGCGACGGAAATCGGCGGGAAAGAGTATGTGCGGATTATCGATTACAAATCATCCGCGCATTCCCTTGATCTTGCGGAAGTGTATTATGGATTATCCTTGCAGATGCTGACGTATTTGGACGTGGCACTGGAAAACGCGGACGAATGGCTCGGCATCCAAGCCCATCCGGCAGGCGTGCTCTATATGCATGTCCATAATCCGATGATCCGTCCAGATATGGAATTGACCGCCGAACAGCTCGACGCGGAAATCCGCAAGTCTTATAAGATGAGGGGTTACTTGCTCGAACATTCGGAAGTCGTTACAGGAATGGATGCGGATATTGGCCGTTCCTCGGCGATTGTCCCGGCGGCGCTCAAAAAGGATGGCGGCTTTACAGCAGCTTCGAAAGTGCTGGCGGCGGACGATTTGGACATGATGCGGTCATTCGTCCGGTCCCGCCACCGGAAAGCGGGCGATGCGATGCTCGCGGGAGATACACGGGTGTTCCCGTACAAACTGCGCGAAAAGATGCCATGCCAGTTTTGCTCGTATCGTTCCGTGTGCCAGTTCGATCCAACCGATCCGGACGAGAAATACCGGCCGTACGCAGAGTTGGCACCCGATATTACGTTGGAGAAAATGCGGAAGGAGGTGGCGGAGGATGAACATACCAGTGAAACCTGAAGGCGTGACGTTCACGGATGCCCAGTGGAAAGCGATCTGGGCATCGGGGAAGGACATCCTCGTTTCTGCTGCAGCCGGGTCGGGAAAAACGAAAGTGCTCATCACCCGGATGATTGAAAAGGTGTTGAATGAAAGCGATCCGACAGACGTTGATCAGTTGCTTGTCGTGACGTTCACAAACGCCTCCGCAGCGGAAATGCGCCACCGGATGGCGAAGGCGCTGGAGGAAGCGATTGCGGCGAGGCCGGATTCTGCCCATTTACGGAGGCAATTGAATTTATTGAATAAAGCCCAGATCTCCACATTGCACTCGTTTTGCCTGAATGTCGTGCGTCAGTATGCGTATTTGCTCGATATCGACCCGGGCTTTCGCATCGCGGACAGCACGGAAGCGGCACTTTTACGGGACGACACGATCGGGGAAGTGCTGGAAGAGGCGTATGGCGCGGAAAACCCGGATGCGATGTATCGCCTGGCGGACAGTTTCACATCGGACCGGAACGACCAGGCGATCGAGACGCTGATCGACCGGCTGTATGATTACTCGCGCGTCCATCCGTCACCGGAAGCATGGCTCCGCCGGATTCCGGAACAATATGAAATCGGCGGCATCGGTTCCGTTGATGAGCTGGATTTCATCCAACCGTTGAAGACTTCGATCCGTCATACGCTGGAGGAGGCTGCTGCGCTTGCGGAGGAGATGCGCCGCATCGCATTGTTGCCGGACGGCCCGGAACCGCTCGCAGCGACGGCAGAAGCTGATCTCCTATGGATCAACGAAGCGATCCGCCGGTTGAATGAAACGACGTGGGAAGAAACGTACGAGTTCTTCGCGACGTTGAAATGGGTGACGGCGGGCCGCATTAAGAAAGATTCCTGCGATGAGGAATTGGCGAAGCGGGCGAAGAAGCTTCGCGATGATGTGAAGAAGATGATGAACATTGTGAAGGATAGCTATTTTACACGGACGCCTGCTCGGTTATTGGAGGAAATCCGTTTGATGGCTCCCGCAATGCACACGCTCATCGATCTTGTCATTGATTTCGGACGGCGCTATGAGCGGGTGAAGCTCGATCGCGGCATCGTCGATTTCTCGGATCTTGAGCATTACGCATTGCGCATTTTATCCGAAGAGAGGGATGGGAAATTATATCCGTCCGCCATCTCGCAGGATTATCGGAATCGATTTAAGGAAGTGCTTGTTGACGAGTACCAGGACGTGAATAGATTGCAAGAGACGATCATCCAGTTGGTGAAGCGTGCCGGAGAGTCCGATGGCAATTTGTTCATGGTCGGCGACGTCAAGCAGTCCATTTACCGGTTCCGTTTGGCTGAGCCGATGCTATTTCTTGGGAAATATAATCGGTTTACTGAGGACGATGGCGATGAAGGCCTAAAGATTGATTTGAACGCGAACTTCCGGAGCCGGGAAGAAGTACTGGATGCGACAAATTTCGTCTTTCACCAAGTGATGGGGGAGCGGGTCGGCGAGATCGAATATGATGAGGCTGCCGCCTTGAAATATGGAGCCCAGTATCCGGAAAAGAGCGTTCCGACTCAGCTGTCGCTTCTTTACGCAGACGAAGAAGAGGACGATGATGAGGCTGAGGACGCGACGGAACTGGCGGGCCAAAGTTTGAAGAGTTCACAGGCCGAAGCGCGATATATGATCCGAAAAATACGGCAGCTGATGGCTTCCGGAGCGGAAGTGACAGATGCGTTCACCGAAGAGCGGCGACCGCTTGAGTATCGGGACATCGTCATTCTCATGCGCTCGATGACGTGGTCAGGTGAAATAGCGGAAGAGTTCAAGTTGGCGGGGATTCCCGTTTACACCGAACTGAAGCGTGGCTATTTCGACGCACTTGAAGTGATGATCATGCTGAACACATTGCGCGTCATCGACAATCCGTATCAGGACATTCCGCTCGCCTCCGTGCTGCGCGCCCCGTTTGTCGGGCTGACGGAGAACGAGTTGGCGCAAATCCGGCTGGCCAAAAAAAGTGTTCCTTTCTATGAAGCGCTCCAGACGTTCATTTCAATGGGCGGGTCGGGGGTGGCTCCGGAAACGCAGTTGAAGTTGCAGCGGTTCTTTGTCCAGTTCGAGGATTGGCGTAATCTGGCACGTCGCGGATCATTGTCCGAACTCATTTGGCAAGTGTATTCCGATACGCATTATTATGAGATGGTCGGCGCGATGCCGAACGGGAAACAACGCCAAGCGAATCTTCGCGCGCTGCATGACCGGGCTATCGATTATGAAAAGACGTCGTTCCGTGGATTGTTCCGCTTTTTGCGTTTTGTCGACCGGATGAGGCGGCGGGGGGATGATCTCGGAGCGGCCCGATCGCTGAGCGAGAAAGAGAACGTCGTCCGGATGATGACGATCCATTCTTCGAAAGGGCTGGAATTCCCGTATGTATTCATCGCGGGGGCCGGCCGGCAGTTCAATAAGATGGATTTCAATGAAACGTATTTATTCGACCAGCATTTCGGGCTCGCGGTGAAGGCGATCGATCCGGACAACCGGATCACGTATACATCGTTGCCGTATCTTGCGATGAAGGAGAAGAAGGAGCTGGAAATGCGCGCGGAGGAGATGCGCGTCCTGTACGTGGCGATGACACGCGCGAAGGAGCAGTTGGAAATTGTCGCTTCGGTAAAAGATATCGAAAAAGCGATTGTGAAATGGCAGGATGCCCAACTTGTGAACCCTGCGGAACGATTGCCGGAATATGTTCGATCCCGCGCCAATGGCTACCTCGACTGGATCGGGCCGGCCGTCGCGAGGCATTCCGCTTTCGAAAAGTTCGGCGTAATCCAAGGTGGAGAGCTGCTGGACGATCATTCGAAATGGGAAATCGATGCGCAGCCGGTCTCTTCATTCTTAGAGGAATTGGAATCTTCATCTGCCGAAACGGCAGCAGATACGGCACTGTTGGAGCCGATTCAGGTGGATGATGTCGCTTTGGCGGAAGTACACCGTCGGTTCGATTGGACCTATCCGCATTTGGCTTCGGTGTCCAAACGCTCCAAACAGACGGTAAGCGACGTGAAACGGCTCGCCATCCTGGAGCAGCAAACCGATGAAGATGATCCATTCACCGTCGAGGAAGATGAAGTGGGCACGCCGTACTTACATGACCGGCCGGAATTCATGCAGTCCCGCGCTTTGTCGGCTGCCGAAATCGGAACCGCGATGCACACGATTATGCAGCAGATTCCGCTTGAGCAGACCGTCACCATCCGTATGGTCGAAGAAGTTATTTCGGAACTGGTGGAGTGTCAATTGCTGACGATGGAGGAGGCCAATGCAGTGGATGCGAGTTCGGTCGCCCACTTTTTCACGACTCCTCTTGCTAAGCGGCTCCAGTCGGCAAACCGATTGTTCCGTGAATTGCCGTTTACGTACGCGTATGACGGGCAGGATGGGGACCGCCAGATTTTGCAAGGGATTGTGGACTGTCTTTTTGAAGAGAAAGACGGCTGGGTGCTTTTGGATTACAAAACGGACCGGGTCCGCGGACGATTCCGGACGGCGGAGGAAGCTGATGCTGAGATGCAGCGGCGCTATGGCATCCAGTTGAATTTATACCGGCAAGCGCTGGGAGAGATTTTGCACATACCTATTAAGGAAATGGTCCTGTATCTATTTGATGGAGAGAGGACCGTACCTATTCAGGAGGAATGATTTTGAAAGTAGAACCGACAGCCCTCGGGAATCGGATCGAAGCGTTGGACCTCATGCGGGGGTTTGCGCTGTTCGGGATTTTCATTGCCAATATGTTGTTTTTCCATACGCCGATTTTGTATATCGACCCGTATAGCTGGTTCAGTACGCCTTCGGATGAAGTGACATATAAAGGGATCGCGATTTTCATCCAAGGAAGTTTTTATCCGATTTTCGCCATCATGTTCGGGTATGGGCTGAATATGCAATTTGAGAAAGCGGTCGACAGCGGATCTCCGTTCGCTCGGGTATTGTCCCGACGGCTCGGCCTGTTGCTCGTATTTGGCCTGATTCACGGCCTGTTGATCTGGGCGGGGGATATTTTATTGTCCTACGCAGCGATGGGGTTCGTGCTTTTATTATTCATCCGGCTGCGGACAAAGTGGCTGCTGCCGATTGCATTTATCCTATACGCGTTGCCGATGGGCGGACTTCTTGCGTTGTTGAAGCTTGCAGAAAAATTGGATCCGGTATCGGTGGATCCGTCGTTCGTCGATATCCATCAAGTGGAATTATCCATTTCCGCATATGCTCATGGAAATTTTATGGATATCATGGCGCAAAGGTTCCATGACTGGCTCCAAGTCGGCTTGATGAGCGGCGTTTTGCTCGGATTATTCATGATCTTGCCGCTAATGATATTGGGTACCGTTTTGTCGAAATGGAAGCTATTTGAACGGGCAGGGGAACTAAAACGTTGGCTAGCGATGGGGGCAATCCTTTTTATTCCTACTGGCATTTGGCTGAAGTCTTTTCCGTTCCAATACGGAACTTCGGCTTCCAATCAATTTATTCAAGAGGCGTTCGGCGGTGTGATTCTCGCGTTGGGCTATATCGCGATCTTCTTGCTGTTGGCGCAAATCCGGCTGTTCCGGTCGATTTTCCGTCCGGTCGCCAAAGCGGGGCGGATGTCGTTGACGACGTATATTACCCAATCCATCGTAGCGACACTCATTTTTTACTCCTATGGATTCGGGCTTTACGGCAAGGTGGATCTCGAAACAGGGACATGGATTGCGGGCGGCATCTTTGTCATCCAAGTGATTTTTGCGGAAATCTGGTTGTCCAAATTCCGCATGGGTCCGCTCGAGTGGATATGGCGAAGAGGGACATACGGAAAAAAAATGTCGGATTGAGAAGAGAAATCCGGGGAAATGTTGTAACATGGAAGATAGGCTAAGGCTGGCAGAATGATAGAGCGCCAGCCAGTGCGGTAATTGATTTTGAGAAGGGATGGATAAAAAAGATGAAACTATTGTCGTTCCGTTACGAGAACAGGACTTCATTCGGTCCGAAAGTGAAAAAGGAAGATGCGGTGTGGGACGTGCTTGCCATTGCGGAAGCATACGGCGAAGCCGATTTTCCACAGACAATCACGGAAGGAGTGGCGGCTGGCCTCGATTTCGTGGAGAAGGTGAGACAGCTCGTGGAACGGGCGCGGGAAGATGAAAACCCGGAGCAATTCAAATATGCCTTCACAGACATCGAATGGCTGTCCCCGATTCCGAGAACCCCGAAAAATATTTTATGTGTCGGCAAGAACTATGCCGATCATGCGGCGGAAATGGGCTCAGATACGCCACCTGAAAAAGTGGTTGTCTTCACGAAATCACCAACGACGATCGCCGCGGACGAACAAAACTTGCCGATCCACAACGACGTAACGGATAGCTTGGACTATGAAGGAGAACTAGCGGTAGTCATCAGCAAAAAAGGGAAACAAATTCCGCGTCAGCTAGCATACGATTATGTCTTCGGCTACACGATCGCCAATGACGTGACAGCGCGAAATGTGCAGGAGGACCATCAACAATATTTCCTTGGCAAGAGTTTGGAAGGGTCCTGCCCGCTCGGCCCATATTTGGTGACAAAGGATGAGTTGCCGGATCCGCATAATCTATCCATCGTGACGAAAGTGAATGATGATGTGCGGCAGAACAGTAATACGTCGAAGATGATCTTCAAGATCGATGAATTGATTGCGGAAATTTCCCGTTATGTGACGCTGGAGCCAGGCGATGTCATTTTGACAGGCACGCCAGCAGGAGTTGGGAAAGGCATGACGCCGCCGACCTTCCTAAAAAAGGGTGACACGGTGAAAATCTCCGTTGAAGGGATCGGCACGCTCGTCAACCGGTTTAATTAATAGCTGGATGGACAGCGGGGAAGCCCATATTCTTTTATTTGGATTCCCCGTTATGATACCATTATTATGTATGAATAATGAATGAGGTGACGAGTTTGGACGCATTATCGAGCACGACTCATTTCCATGTGTTCACATGGGTGGTCGGCATCATTTTGTTCCTCGTGGCCGCCGTCATGGCGAACGGGACAAAAGGCAAGAAAATCACGCATATGATTGCAAGGCTGTTCTATGTACTAATTGTAATTTCCGGCGCATTGCTATTCTTCAAGTATTCTAGCGCGAATGCCGCGCTATACGGCGTCAAATTCTTGCTCGGTCTGTTGACGATCGGCATGATGGAAATGGTGCTGGTCCGCGGGGAGAAAGGGAAAAAGACGGGCATGTTCTGGATCTTGTTCTTCGTTTTCCTCCTGGCAACGATGTTTATCGGATTCTACCTTCCGGTTGGAGTTTCGTGGTTCGCTAACTTATAAACAGACGGATTGGAGAGGATATGGACAATGGGACCGATCGCATTTGGGATCATTTTGTTATTAATGGCGCTATTCGCCATATCTGTCTTCATTACGTACCGAAGAATGAGAGCCCCCGATGAGTTTGATGATTGACCGGACAACCCGCCAGCTGCGTGCTGGCGGGTTTTTACTTATGGGGCGGGAAACTGTAATGGCTCGGACGAACTGAAAGGGCGCTAGCTCGAACCGTAAGGACAATCTGGGAAACTGTCATGGGTCGGTTGAACTGTCATGGCAATTGGGCGAACTGTAAGGGCGCTGCCTCGAACTGTAAGGACAAGTGGTGAAACTGTCATGGGTCGGTTGAACTGTCATGGCAAATGGGCGAACTGTAAGGGCGGTACCTCAAACTGTAAGGACAACCTGGGAAACTGTCATGGCTCGGGCGAACTGTCATGGCAATTGGACGAACTGTAAGGGCGCTGCCTTGAACTGTAAGGACAACTGATGAAACTGTCATGGCGCGGTTGAACTGTCATGGCAAATGGGCGAACTGTAAGGGCGGTACCTCAAACTGTAAGGACAACCTGGGAAACTGTCATGGCTCGGGCGAACTGTCATGGCAATTGGACGAACTGTAAGGGCGCTGCCTCGAACTGTAAGGACAAGTGGTGAAACTGTCATGGCGCGGTTGAACTGTCATGGCAAATGGGCGAACTGTAAGGGCGGTACCTCAAACTGTCAGGACAACCTGGGAAACTGTTATGGCTCGGGCGAACTGTCATGGCAATTGGACGAACTGTAAGGGCGCTGCCTTGAACTGTAAGGACAATCTAGGAAACTGTCATGCCCCGCATCGACACCCCCTCTCCCATTTTCACAAAATCGACCTATTTCCAGCGCTAACCATCCAAATTGTATTGAAAGAATAGCGGGAAGGGGAGGCGTTTGGTAAAATAACGAGGGATAGTTTGTTGCGAGGAGGCAATTTTGTTGAAAGTGAATCGATGGTTCGGACTGCTAACAGTAGTGCTGCTCTCAGTATCGCTTGCTTTTCCGTCGCTTGCGGGGGCGGAAAAGACGCGCACGATAGCGGATGAAAGTATATATGACCTGCTGGTGGACCGTTTCAATAATGCCAATGGACAAAATGATTTGGATGCAAATACCCAGGATCCGCAGGCCTTTAACGGTGGCGATTTTGTTGGGGTCGTGGACCGTCTGCAACATATTTTGGATATGGGGTTCACCGTCATCTCCCTTGGCCCGGTTTTCGAAACGGCTACATATGATGGAAATGAAGTGCTGGATTACGTCAAACTCGATCCTCATTTTGGAACTGCGGAAGAGTTCAACTCGATGATTGAGGCAGTTCATGCTAAAGATCTGAAAGTCATTGCGGATTTTCCAATGAATGGAGTAAGTGCCAATCACGTGTGGGCGAATGAACTGGCCACACTTCCGGCTGCAGACGGAACGATGGATTGGGATTATGCCGATCCGGCTGTCCGGCAATCAATCCAGGATGCCATTGTCGGATTTCTTAATACCTATGATCTGGACGGCATCCGCCTGACGAAAATCGCCGGAATGGATACGGCCTATTTGAATGAATTGATCGCAGCCATCAAAGAGGAGAATTCGGATGCTTATGTTCTGGCCAATGAAGAAACGGACGCCGGATTTGATTTGGCGCCGAATACGGAGGAAATGAATGTCCTCCGTACATCCTTTGTTTCGTTCGATGCGGATACGTCACCACTCGGTATCTTTACGAATGAACATCGGGATCAGCTCATTCAACTGGATGATCTGACAGGTCCGCGTTATACGTATGACATTGTGGAAGCGCGTATGTTTCCGCCAACCCGCTGGAAATTGGCGGCTGCCGCATTATTCACCATGCCCGGTGTTCCGCTAATGCCTTATGGAACGGAAATTGCGGTGAATGGGGGTCAAGCGCCGGACATCCATCCGCTCATGAATTTCAAGACGGATATGGAGTTGAAGGATTATGTCGCAGATCTCAACAGCTTGCGCAATCAATCCGAAACGCTTCGGACCGGGGAATTTGAAATGCTGCATAATGAAGAAGGATTCATCGTCTACAAACTCTCGTCACCGGACGAAACGTGGATTGTCGCCTTAAACAATTCGGCGAAAACGGCCAATACGGCCATTTCGGCGGACGTGATTGGGGAGAATAAAGTTCTGCGCGGCTTGCTAGACGGAGATTTGATCCGTGAATCGGATGATGAAATGTTCCGGGTCGTCTTGGAACGAGAAATGGCGGAAATTTATATTGCGAGCGAAGATAAAGGATTCAACACCCCTTATTTGATCGCTTCCATTCTTGTATACGTCCTCTTCCTTGGTTTCCTGTTCTCGGTATGGCGAAAAGGGAGACAGAAGAAAAAAGAAGAAGGATCACGAAAATAAAATGGACTCCCCGCATGTCGATGGTGGCGTGCGGGGAGTTTTTGTGTGGATTTTCAGGACGTATCAGCGGTTGTGCCGAAGTATCAGCAGTCTCGCAAAGTTATCAGCGGTTGTGCAGAAGTATCAGCAGTTCCGCAAAGTTATCAGCGGTTGTGCCGAAGTATCAGCAGTTCCGCAAAGTTATCAGCGGTTGTGCCGAAGTATCAGCAGTCCGACGAAGTTATCGGCGGTTGTGTAGAAGTATCAGCAGTTCGGCATAGTTATCAGCGGTTGTGCCGAAGTATCAGCAGTCCCACGGAGTTATCAGCGGTTGTGTAGAAGTATCAGCAGTCCGATGAAGTTATCAGCGGTTGTGTAGAAGTATCAGCAGTCCGATGAAGTTATCAGCGGTTGTGTAGAAGTATCGGCAGTCCAACAAAGTTATCAGCGGTTGTGTAGAAGTATCGGCAGTCCGACAAAGTTATCAGCGGTTGTGCAGAAGTATCAGCAGTCTCGCAAAGTTATCAGCGGTTGTGTAGAAGTATCAGCAGTCCGACGAAGTTATCAGCGGTTGTGCAGAAGTATCAGCAGTCCCACGGAGTTATCAGCGGTTGTGTAGAAGTATCAGCAGTCCGACGAAGTTATCAGCGGTTGTGTAGAAGTATCGGCAGTCCGACGAAGTTATCAGCGGTTGTGCAGAAGTATCAGCAGTCGCACGAAGTTATCAGCGGTTGTGTAGAAGTATCGGCAGTCCGACAAAGTTATCAGCGGTTGTGCAGAAGTATCAGCAGTCTCACGGAGTTATCAGCGGTTGTGCAGAAGTACCAGCAGTCCCACGGAGTTATCAGCGGTTGTGTAGAAGTATCAGCAGTCCACCCAAGTTATCAGCGTGCAGCCCCCTCCATAAGATTTCATTCAAAAAAATCGCCCCACCGAGCGAGGCGGGGCGGCGGCTGATTAATCTGCCTTGTACCCAATCATGTTGACAGGGTCTTTTGGCGAAGAATAGGCAGGGGAGTAGCACAGCTCTAAAGCCGCGAGGTCGTCGACGGTCAGCTTACCCAAAATGGCGGTGGCGATGACGTCAATCCGCTTGTCGACTCCTTTGCTGCCGACTGCCTGGGCGCCGAGGATTCGGCGGGTTTCCCGATCGTAATGGACGCGCAGGTGAATCCAGCCATGGTCGAAGTAGTAGCCGGCGTTCGTACCGCCCTCGTAGACGGAAGTGGCAAAGGCCATGCCTTCGTCTTCCAGACTTTTGGCGGAATGGCCAGTCATCCCCGCCGTCAGAGAGAATAATTTCGTGATGGACGTCCCTAGGAAACCGTTGATCTCGAGTGGTTCCCCGGCGAGATGCTGGGCGGCGATATAAGATTCCCGGTGTGCATGCCAGGACAGCATGACCGTCCTCGGCTTGCCGGTGAACCAGTCGGTGCCTTCCGCCGCGTCGCCGACGACGTAAATATCCGGATCCGAACTTTGCATATATTGGTTGGTCGCAATGGCCTTTGTCGGACCGATTGCCAGCCCGGCCTCTTCCGCTAACTTTGTATCGAGTTCGATCCCAATTGTTGCGGCAAGAAAATCGACTTCCAACGTGGCTCCGCTTGTGAGGATCAACCGTTTTCCCTCAACCCGCTCGATTTCTTCTTCCTGATAAAGCGTGATCCCATTTTCCTGCATTTCCCTTTCGAGCCTCTCCGAAATTTCCGGGTCCAGCACGTCCATCACCCGATCGCCCCGCATGATGACGGATGTCTCGATTCCACGATGGACGAAGTTTTCCGCCAGTTCGATGCCGATGAACCCACCGCCGATGACGGCACAGGACTTCGGTTTTTTACGTGAGATGAAATTCAGAATCTCTTCCATTTGTCCATAGCTCTTCAATGTGAATAAAGGCAGCTCCCCGACATCCAACTTGGGGACCCGCGCCTGGCCGCCCGGGGACAGGATGAGCTTGTCATACGGTTCATGGAATGTGACCCCCGTAGTCATATTGCGGACGAAGACGATTTTCGCTTTCCGGTCGATGGACAGCACATCGTGCTCCAAGCGCACAACGACATCCCGCTTCTGGCCGAATTTCTCGGGGGACGGCCCGGCTATTTTTGATTTATCTTCAATCAACCCGCCAATGACATAGGGCATGCCGCATGTCCCATACCCGAATACAGGGTCCCGTCCGAACAGGGTGATATCCGAATCCGGCAATGCCCGTCTGATCTGGGAAGCGGCTGTCGAACCTCCCGCAATGCCTCCTATAATGACAATTTTCATGAGTGGGGTCCTCCTTTGTCAGTTTTCCGGCAGTTTATTCAAGAAAAATACGGCGATTGTTCCGGGACCGGCATGGGCGCCGACCGCAGACCCGATCATATGGATTTCGATGGACTTCGGGTGGAACTTCTCTTCGATGGTCGCCTTCACTTCATTGGCCATCGCCTCATCGTCTCCGTGGCTAATTGCCACGAGTTGTTTGTCTAGTCCGGTACCGCGCTCTGCGATAAGATCGACCATCCGGCGCAGCACTTTCTTGCGACCGCGGTGTTTTTCGATCGGTACAAGTTTGCCCCCTTCGACATGCAGGAGCGGCTTGATGTTCAATAATCCTCCGATGAACGCGCTCGCCTTTGAAACCCGGCCGCCTTTCGCCAAATAATCCAAGTCTTCCACGGTGAAGAGGTGTTCCATATGATTCGCCATGAACCGGATTTTCCGTTCGATCGTCCGGACGTCATCCCCGGCATCCCGTAAGCGGACCGCTTCTTTAACAAGAAGGCCGTATCCAAGGGAGGCGCATTTGGAGTCGATGATAACGAGGTTCATATTCGGATTGGTCGCCTTCACTTGGTCTTTCATCATGACGGCGGTATCATGGGTTCCGGATAATTCGGAGGAGAAGGCGATATAGATGCCGTCTTCGCCCGTTGCTGCGAACTCTTTCCACGTAGCGAGCAGCAGTTCCGGCGATGCTTGGGAAGTCTTCGGATGTTGACCTTCGCGGATCGCTTTATACACTTCTTTGGAATCAACGGAGACGATGTCGTCAAATTCCTGGTCGTTGACGAGAACACGCAACGGAATCAGGGTCACATCGTTTTCCTCGAAAAATGTTTTAGGTAAATCACAGGCGCTGTCAGCAAAAATTCTCATTCCCATTCCTCCCGATTGTTATTTAAGGTAGTTGCAGCCGTTCCTGTAAAATATGGGCGATGCCGTCTTCATTATTCGTCAATGTCACTTCGTCTGCGATCGTTTTCAAACGGTCGATCGCATTGCCCATGGCGACGCCGACTCCGGCATAGTCGATCATTTCGAGATCATTGTCCTCATCGCCGAACGCGATGATCCGGTCGCGTGGAATATCCATCCATTTCGCGACGTGCGAGATGCCGACCGCTTTGTTCAATCCGTGGCGCACGATTTCGATGACATCGAATGGGGCGCCCCACCGGCGATGGTCGATGACTTCTGCGTGGACCTCGGCAAGATGTCGACGGATTGGATCGACATCCTTGGAGTCCGCTTGGATGAGCAAACTCGTCGGTTCGACGCGTAAATATTTACGGATGTCGCCTGCTGTTATGCGAGGATCCCCGAAGCCGAAAATGTTAAGCAGCTTCTCATCATGGCGCTGCATATAGACGTCATCCAGCACTTCTGCCACAATATTTTGGAATGAAAAATCCTGCATGGCATCGATGACATCATTGACGACGGGAAGTGAGATCGTTTCATGGACCGGCTTCCACGACAAGTCACCCGGTCGGTGTACATAGGCACCGTTGAAATTGACGATCGGGGTGTGCAACCCAAGTTGCTTGTAATAAACTTCACTTGCACGATACGGGCGGCCGGTTGCAATCATGACCTGATGCCCGTTTTCTTCTGCTTTTTTCAAAGTGTTTGCTGTTTTTTCAGGGATGGTTTTTTCATCGGTGAGAAGTGTTCCATCCAAGTCGAGGACGATCAAATGCGGTTTCAAGAAAACTCCTCCTTTACAACTTCAGTCTATCGTTTCCCCGTATAATAAGTCAAAAAAACCCGATAGCCTTCTTTTCATTTTGTTTTATCTTTATTCAGCAAAGTTATTTGTGCCGAAAGCGGAGCGGCAGGCACAGAAGACTCCCACCTCTATAAGTGGTAAGATGAATGCGGTTTAATCTCCTGTTCAGCGGGTGTTCAAACTGCCGCTGAATAAAGATAAAGCCTCCGGCGGATGTCACGGATTTTTAAGGGGAGCTTTTCGAGCAAGCTCGAAAAAATCCGGACGCAATCACGCCGAGGCGTGATTGATTAGAAAAACTTTGGTACGCTCTTTTATATAGGAAAGGAAGGGGATGTCGGCGTGATTGTAACGGATGAAGAATGGGGAAATGTCCCTTTATTGCATATAGTGGAAAAAGAGTTGGAGACTCCGGATATGCCGGTCATGATCTTCCTGCATGGCTTTACAAGTGCGAAGGAACATAATTTGCACTACGCGTACCAGATGGCTAAAAGAGGGTTGCGAGTCTTGTTGCCGGATGCACATCTCCACGGCGTCCGGGCAGAGGATTTAGACGAAGTGCAACTGAGTTTGCGTTTTTGGGAAATTGTGTTGACGTCGCTTGAAGAAGTGGGCGTCTTGAAGGACGAATTGGCGAACCGGGGTCTGCCTGCTGCGAAGGTCGGGCTTGGAGGGACTTCCATGGGAGGGATCACGACATTGGGTTGCCTCACGCTCTATGATTGGATTGACGCGGCAGCGGTCATGATGGGTGCCC
The DNA here is from genome assembly GCF_038003045.1 of Sporosarcina sp. FSL W7-1349. Taxonomy (NCBI): domain Bacteria; kingdom Bacillati; phylum Bacillota; class Bacilli; order Caryophanales; family Caryophanaceae; genus Sporosarcina; species Sporosarcina sp. FSL W7-1349. The sequence continues at coordinate 1,749,870 of NZ_JBBOOK010000001.1, read as the reverse complement.
CGAATTACGTCCAACTGGCGAAGGCACAAATGGCCCAGTTCGAAAGGGGCGGCTTTAAACTGCCAATTACGGATGAGGAGCGGCGTAATTTGCTCGATACACTGGCTCGGTTCGATTTGACGAAGCATCGGCCGGCGCTGGCGAAACGTCCGATCTTTTTCTGGCATGGCCGGAATGATACGACTGTCCCTTATGAGCCGACGTTCAATTTCTACAATGCGGTGAAATCGGATTACGCGGATCATCCGGAGGATTTTGAATTCATGACAGATGAAACGGCGGGCCATGCCGTTTCCAGACCGGGGATGCTGCACGCCGCGGAATGGATGGCCTTCTATTTGAAGGGTCGGCCCTGACTCTGGTATGATGAGAGTATTATCGGATTGGAAGGGGTATGAAAATGGATCAGGACATGAAAGACAGCATCATGGGCGTTTTGGAAAACGTGATCGACCCGGAGTTGGGAGTCGATATTGTCAATCTGGGACTTGTCTATGACGCAGAGCTCGACGAAGCCGGAAAAGCGATTGTTACGATGACACTTACCTCGATGGGCTGTCCGATGGGCCCGCAAATCGTTGCCAATATTAAACAGGAATTGATGGAGTTGCCTGAAGTGAAAGATGTCGACGTCAACATCGTATGGAATCCGCCTTGGTCGCGTGATATGATGTCGCGTTACGCTAAAATGGCACTCGGAGTTCGCTAATCCAGTCCGCCTTGACTTTGAATTATGTTTTTACGATTCAAATCTGTGACATCTTTATTGGTATTCAGCGGTTATCTGGACGCCGGCTGAATAAGAGATAAGACCGAATTCATCTCACTACCTGCAAAGGTGGGAGTTTTTATCTGAATAAAGATAAAGCAATGGAAATCGCCGTCAAGAATCGTTGATGGCGATTTTTCTCTACATGGAAGTGGGGAGGGAACCGATGCAGACAGTCAAGCAGATTATGCGTCATATGGAATCGTTGGAAACAATGAAGGATTTCCGGAATGAAACCTTACGTATCTTCGACCGATATTTCGGATTGGAACGGTCCATTTTCTGGCTATGCGGGAAGGGTGGCGTAATCTATGACCCGGTCGTTCATAATATTAAGCCGGTTGTCCTGAAGAGTTACGTAGATTATGTGGAGGATGATTTTCTGCTGCCTGCCCGAGTGCAGGCCAAGCTTGATAAGGCAAGAGTGCTCCGATTGGAGGATGTCGTAACGGAGTCCGATTACGAGAGAAGTGCGTTCTATCAGGAGTTCATGGAACCGAACGGAAACTATCATGAAATGGGCGTCTATTTAGTATCGGGCAATCAGCTTGTCGGCGGTATTTCATTTACAGCAGGCAGGCGCAACCCGTTCGAGAATGAAGTGATCCTTGAGAGTGTCGAAGTGATTTCCTATTATGTATCGATGAAACTGCAAACGTTTTTACAGAGGGACCCGTTGGAACGACTTGTTCTGACTCCGGCTGAGAAGAAGGTCTGCCAGCTTTTGCAGAAAGGGTATACGAACCAAGAAATCGCCGATGTCCTATATGTCACCATCCATACCGTGAAAAAGCATTTACAAAATATATACGACAAAAACAATCTCGCCAACCGCACCGAACTGGTCGCGAGGCTTTATGAACGGAAACAGGCCCCCTGACAATGGTGGGGGCCTGCGTTTCTTTGTGTACATATCTTGCTATTTTTCCTAGGATACCCGGCGTAGAACCGTCAATCCTTCCCACCTATCAATCAAGAATACAATTCCACTTTCTTCTCATACTTTTTCAACTCGTCCGGTGTTTTCGGGTGAGGGAAGGAGAGATTTTTATAGACATCCGCGTTTTCAATGCCTGCCTGGTAGCATTCGTCGACGTTGCAACCGGCTTCTTTAAATTCTTTCAACATTTTCAGGAAGCCGAACATTCCGCAGGAACCCGCCTCTCTCACGCGCCGTACTTCATCCAGATTCAAGCTGACGAAAGTGAAGGATTCCGCAACACCAAGCTGTTCGATGATGCGTCCTTCCGGATCGACGACGACGGAGTCGCCCATGCCGATCGGTGATGGCTGGCCGACGCTGACGACGAAACATTGGTTTTCAATCGCCCGTGTGATGGCAACGGGCGTATGGTTGCGCAATCCACCGATCCATTCTCCTTGGAGAGTCGGTTTGATGATAACTTCCGCCCCTTTCAAGGCGAGGTTCCGCATCGCTTCCGGATAATGGCCGTCCGCACAGATGACGAAACCGATCTTGCCAATATTCGGGATTTCGAATACCGGGAATTCTTTGCCCGGATGGGAAGGTTCCAATGGATACGGGATGAACACTTTCCGATACTTCAACTCGATTTCACCTTCGGGGGAAATTAAAATAGCAGTATTGTACACATTGCCGTCGTCCCCTAATTCGAAATAGGACCCGGGTGCAATCCACTTCTTCACTTCCTTCGCCTTCTCCGTAAGCGCTTTCGTGGAAGGACCGCCTGGAATTGGTTCGGCCATTTGCCGCCAGTTGATCGGCTCGATGCCATTCAAGCAAAGTTCCGGGAAAGCGATCAGATCGACTGTCGGGTTCATGAAGGTGACTTGGTCGATATACGCCATCATCGCCTCCAGATTTTCTTTCTTCTTTTGCTCCGGATCCGGATGTCCGCTCGGCGAAGCCATTTGGATAATTGCCATGTTCAAGTAAGTCATTTATTCCAACCCCTTTCTTTAATTAATTCAAATTATACTGAACATTCATAGCGAATCCATTACTCGAAAGAATAATCTTTTGGGTCGGTTTATGGACGTTATTCGAGGGTAAAGAGGAAAGATGGATTACCCCTTCGAAAGGAGAGATGCTGTATTTTTGGCCTTTCCGATTTCGCACGGTTTGCGTTATCCCTTTTCATCCTTTTGCCGCTCGTATCGTTCGTCCACTCGATTGGTCATTCGTTTATGGCAGCTCTGTTCGGCGGCTGGGCGCGGTTTGCATTGGGGAGGGGGAAAGTATTGTTTCGCATCGGGGCCATCACGGTTCATCGGATCTATTTCCTCGATTCGAATGTCCGGTACTCGCGTTTGCGTTGGAGCAACCGGTTTACTCATTTCATGGTGCATGCAGGCGGCGTCCTGTTCAATATCGGTTCCGTGTTGCTGTTGAATTACCTGATTTCACATGGAATTATGAAAGACCGGAACTACCTTTTTCTCTATTCCTATTTTTCGATCTGGTTTGCGTTTATCTCACTCATCCCGGTCGACTACGGGAATGGCAGCTATAGCGACGGGCTGAATCTGTATTATATTTTGAAACATCGGGAGTTCCCTCAATTGTATAATTGAGCGAGTACCGGTGTTTTTTAATTAAAAGTGGGGGACGCGTAAGGAAGGGAAACATCGTCATATGTCGAATGTAAGCAAGTGGAAGTGATTTACATAATGGAAGGGGTCGGTCTTATGTCATTCAAAACAGCAGACCTATGCGATGAATTTGCAAATGAAGTGAAAGTTTGCATGATGGAGTTCAATTCGTATGGAAAGCATAAGCGGTTTTCCGGTCCGATTGAGACGGTTCGGGTGTTCGAAGACAATGTTCTAGTCAAAGAAGCGTTGCAGACTATCCCGGAAGGCAGCGTGCTCGTTGTCGATGGGGGCGGGTCGAAACGGTGCGCGCTTATGGGCGATCTGCTCGGTGATATTGCGCAAACGCGGAAACTGGCGGGCGTCATCATCAATGGATGCGCACGAGATACGGCGGATATCGGCCAACAGGAGATTGGCGTGTTCGCAATCGGAAGCCATCCGATGAAAAGCATTAAGCAAGGGAAGGGCGAACGTAATATTGCGTTGAATTTTGGCGATATCGATTGGGAGCCGGGGCATTATGTGTATGCGGATGAGGATGGGGTCATCGTCGCAGCCCGGAACTTGATCGGTTGAATTGGACATCCTTTGGGGAAGGCGTAGCCTTTTTCCGAAGGATGTTTTGTTATTTCCGCCGCCATTCGGGTAGGAGGAAATGGAAGGTGAATTTCTTTACTTTTAGAGAAATTCATATTATAATTTTAATTAATCAAAGATAGTCAAAGTCAAATAAAAGAGGTGAATTGGCATGAGAATGGATACTCAACAAGAAGATCAACGCACACCGCTTGAGCAGTTCGGGCGCAATCTTGTGGATGAAGTGAAAAACGGGAAAATGGATCCAGTCATCGGCCGGGATGAAGAAATCCGGAATGTCATTCGAATTTTATCAAGGAAGACGAAAAATAACCCAGTACTCATCGGAGAACCAGGGGTCGGGAAGACGGCAATCGTCGAAGGATTGGCCCAACGGATTGTCAAAGGGGATGTCCCGGAAGGATTGAAGGACCGTCAAATCTTCGAGCTGGATATGAGTGCTTTGATTGCGGGAGCCAAATATCGCGGGGAATTCGAGGAACGGTTGAAAGGCGTCTTGAAGCAGGTCAAGGACAGCGATGGGGAGATCATCCTTTTCATTGATGAAATCCATACAATTGTCGGTGCTGGGAAGACGGAAGGCGCGATGGACGCGGGCAATATGCTGAAGCCGATGCTCGCACGCGGCGAGTTGTACTGCATCGGCGCGACGACGCTGGATGAATATCGGATGTACATCGAGAAAGATCCGGCACTTGAGCGGCGGTTCCAACAAGTGATGGTGCGCGAACCGTCCGTCGAGGATACGGTGTCCATCTTGCGTGGGTTGAAAGAGCGCTTCGAGCTGCATCACGGAGTCCGCATCCATGACCGGGCGATCGTGGCGGCGGCTGCGTTATCGGATCGGTATTTAACGGAACGCTTTTTGCCGGATAAGGCGATTGACTTGATCGACGAAGCAAGCGCGATGATCCGAACGGAAATCGACTCCATGCCGAGCGAATTGGATGCGGTGACCCGGCGGATCATGCAGCTGGAGATCGAGGAACAGGCGCTTCGGAAAGAGAAGGACGCGGTGAGCCAAACACGGCTTGAAACGCTGAGCGAGGAATTGAAAGGATTGAAGGAGTCCTCCGCCGGCATGCGGGAGCAATGGGATCAAGAGAAAGAGGCGTTGCGCGGAATCCAAGAGAAGCGGGAGGAACTGGACCGCTACCGCCGCGATTTGGAAGATGCGCAAAACCGGTTTGATTTGAACCGGGCGGCCGAGCTCCAATACGGCAAGATCCCCGCTTTGGAGCAGGAGTTGCAGGAGCTGGAGCAGCCGTTGTTGGAGAGCCAGGAGAATCGGTTATTGCGGGAAGAAGTGACCGAAGAAGAGATTGCAGCGATCGTGGCACGCTGGACCGGAATCCCAGTCACCAAGTTGGTGGAAGGCGAGCGGGAAAAACTGTTGCGCCTCCGCGAAACGCTTGAGAAGCGGGTCATCGGCCAAGACGATGCCGTCCAACTCGTAACGGAAGCAGTATGGCGGGCACGTGCGGGCATCAAAGATCCGCATAAGCCGATCGGTTCGTTCCTGTTCCTCGGTCCGACGGGCGTCGGGAAAACCGAATTGGCGAAAACATTGGCCGCGACATTATTCGATTCGGAAGACCATTTCATTCGGATCGACATGTCCGAATACATGGAGAAGCACAGCGTTTCCAGACTCGTCGGGGCGCCTCCGGGGTATATCGGCTACGAAGAAGGCGGCCAGTTGACGGAAGCAGTCCGGCGCAATCCGTACTCTGTCGTCCTGCTCGATGAAATTGAAAAGGCGCATCCGGATGTCTCGAACATCCTGCTGCAAATTTTGGATGACGGCCGGATCACTGACAGCCAAGGCAGATTGGTCAACTTCACAAATACGGTCGTGATCATGACGTCCAACATCGGGTCCGCCTATTTGCTGAACGAACTGGATGACATGGAAAATCATGCAGCCGAAGATTTGGTAATGGCCGAGTTGAGACGCCATTTCAAACCGGAATTATTGAACCGGATGGACGATATTATTATTTTCCATTCCCTCAAAGCGGACGCATTCTCTCGAATTGCCCGGAAAATGTTGGTGGATCTAGTGAAACGACTTGAGGAACAGGAAGTCGTCTTGACTTATGACGATGCCGTCGTCGACTGGGTCGTCCGGGAAGGCACGGACGCCGACTTCGGGGCCCGTCCGCTGAAACGCTTCATCCAACGGAACGTCGAAACCGTCGTCGCCAAAGAAATCATCAAAGGCGAAATCCGCCCGGGCGAAGTGCTAGCATTGTCGATGGTGGATGGGAAATTGGATGTGCACAAAGGATGAAGACTGAAGAGCCGCATGGGGATTTTATTTCCTGTGTGGCTTTTTTCATGGTGGAGTGATTTCCGTGGATTAGATTGTATCCAACGGTGAGTTTGGTTGCATTCCTGTGCCGTTTGCTTGCACTTGGTCCAGGTTTTCTTGCGCTCACAGCATGGTTGCTCGCATTCGCTCTGGGCATTCTTGCAATTCGGCATCTGCCGTACGTTTGGTTGCGTTCGTATCTCATTTACTTGCGCCGCGTTCATGTTTTCTTGCATTCAGACGGCAGTAGTTAACTTCATTTTTCAATAAGCTGCCATGTAAAGGCAGCCGATTGTTGTAATTTTATTAATCCCGCAATTCATTTTTACTTTCTTTGTTCTTCCAAACCATAAATACTAATATTCCAAAAAGAGTAATAGATGCCAAACTGAGGATCTTAACAAACCATATACTGTGGCCGAATATTATTGCACAAAGAAAATAAGCAATCCATATAATTACTGCTAAAAACAGTAAACCCGGACGTCTTTCATTCATAATGTTCCCCTGCCCTTTTCAGTTAAAGAGTTTACCGTCATTAATGCTTGCATAGGCCCCCCGTTTCCTTGCACTCACCAAGCCGTTGCTTGCAAATCCTACCCTTTCAGCCCAACAAAAAAACCATCTCCCGAAAAGGAAATGGCTGTCTTTGTCAATCAATGATCGGAAACTGGTTCGTCCGGGCATGCACTGGAGATGACGAGGACGACGACCGATAGGATTACTGAAGCGACGATGCCCGGTACGAGGTCGAATGGAACGTTCGCGATCGAGCCGGTAACATAGTTCACCATGGTAACCAAAAGAAATGACCAAAGGAAAGTCACTACGAATTTCATCAAATTCACCTCTACATAAACGGATTCTTTCTAATCATAGCATAGCCGCAGCAGGGGAGGAACCTTTAATGCGCAAAAGCGAAATTAAATTTGGCAAAAGCGTGTCCGCGGGTTGAAAAGTATACCCGTTTCCCTTATGATTAATACCAGGTACTAATATTAGATGATAAGAACGGGGGATGAAAATGAACGCTGGTTTCATTGGAATCGGTAAATGCGTTCCAACACAAATCGTGACGAATGCAGATTTGGAAGAGCGGATGGATACATCGGATGAATGGATCCGCACACGGACAGGGATCGAACAACGGCATATTGCAGACGAGGATACGGATACATCGGATTTGGCGTACCAGGCTGCGGTGAACGCTATTGAAGATGCTGGGCTCCAGCCCGAGGACATCGGGTTGATCTTGGTAGCGACGGTGACTCCGGATCAGCCGTTCCCGTCGGTGTCTGCTATGATCCAAGACCGGTTGGGAGCGAAAAATGCTGCGGCGATGGACGTGTCCGCGGCTTGCGCTGGGTTTATGTACGGTATTGTGACGGCGAAACAGTTCGTTGAATCGGGTGCGTATCCGTATGTGCTCGTCGTTGGCGTAGAGAAATTATCGAAGATCATGGATTGGGAAGACCGCGGTACGGCCGTGCTGTTCGGTGACGGTGCAGGGGCAGCGGTCATCGGTAAAGTAAGCGAAGGACGCGGCATCCTGTCATTCGAACTCGGAGCGGATGGCAGCGGCGGCAAGCATCTGTTCCAAAAACGTTATATTCAAATGAACGGCCGAGAAGTATTCAAGTTCGCGGTAAGACAAATGGGCGAATCAGCTGAAAGTGTCATCGAAAAAGCAGGCTTGACGAAAGAGGACGTCGATTATCTGATTCCGCACCAAGCGAATATGCGGATCATGGAAGCCTCCCGGGAACGATTGGGTCTTCCGCCTGAGAAGATGTCGAAGACGATTCATAAATACGGCAACACTTCTGCGGCATCGATTCCGATTTCTTTAGTCGATGACGTGGCGGACGGGAAAGTGAAAGACGATGATGTCATCGTGCTTGTCGGGTTCGGTGGTGGGCTTACATGGGGCGGCCTTTGCGTCAAATGGGGAAGATGATTCCTTCTTTTCATGATAGAATAAGTGCTAGAAGTCGCGGAATTACTTAATTAGGGAAGGGAAGTTTGAGAACATGGAAAAACGTCGTGTCGTGGTTACAGGGGTCGGGGCGGTATCCCCAGTTGGGAATTCAGCGGAAGAATCTTGGCAGTCCGTATTAGAAGGCAAGTCGGGAATCGGCATGCTGACCCGGTTGGACCGAGAACAATTTCCGGTGAAAGTGGCGGCAGAAGTGAAAGACTTCGATATCGAAGAGTATCTTCCACGCAAAGACGCCCGGAAGATGGACCGATTCACGCATTTTGCGATCGCTTCCTCTGTTATGGCAATGAAAGACGCCAATCTGGAATTGGATGAAGAGCTTGGGCTGCGGACGGGCGTGTGGATCGGTTCGGGGATCGGCGGAATGGAAACACATGAACAGCAATTCAAGACATTCCTGGAAAAAGGGTACCGTCGGGTTAGTCCGTTTTTTGTCCCGATGATGATTCCGGATATGGCGTCTGGCCAGGTATCCATCCATTTGGGGGCGAAAGGCATCAACTCTTGTACCGTGACGGCCTGCGCTTCCGGAACGAACTCAATCGGGGATGCGTTTGAAGTCATTCGACGCGGGGATGCGGATATCATGATCACTGGCGGGACAGAAGCGCCGATCACGACGATGGCGGTTGCCGGTTTCTGTTCGAGTACCGCTCTTTCATTGAACCCGGACCCGGCGACGGCTTCCCGTCCGTTCGACGCAGAGCGCGATGGTTTTGTCATGGGAGAGGGCGCTGGGATCCTGATTCTTGAAGAATACGAGCATGCGAAAGCACGCGGCGCTAAAATCTATGCGGAAGTGATCGGCTATGGCTCCACGGGAGATGCCCATCATATTACGGCACCCGCTCCGGAAGGGGAAGGGGGCGCCCGCGCGATGGTGGAAGCAATCAAAAAAGGCGGCATTACGCCGGATCAAATCGATTACATCAATGCGCACGGTACGAGCACGCCGTACAATGACCTATATGAGACAATAGCCGCGAAAACGGTTTTCGGCGACCATGCCTATAAATTGGCGATGAGCTCGACGAAATCGATGACGGGCCATCTTCTAGGTGCAGCGGGCGGACTTGAGGCAATCTTCACCGTCAAGGCGCTCCACGAAGGCATTCTGCCGCCGACTGCAAATTACCAAAACCCGGATCCGGAATGTGATCTGGACTACGTGACAGAGGGCGCTCGTAAAGCAGACATCCGCTACGCAATGAGCAACTCACTCGGCTTCGGCGGACATAACGCTTCACTCGTGTTCAAGAAAATAGAAGATTAATCAGGACGCTCCACCAAAGTGAGGTGGGGCGTTTTTGGGATTAAATGAAGAATCGGTGGAGGCGGGCTGCATGGGACGTCCTTGTCAGTTGGGAGTTACCTCTAATAGTTTCAATTTCTCCGCGCCATGAGAGTTTGAGGCCGGGCCCTGACAGTTTGGGGGATTGCCCAAACAGTTATGCGATTTGCCCTTACAGTTTCTTCGCGCCATGAGAGTTTGAGGCCGGGCCCTGACAGTTTGGGGGATTGCCCTAACAGTTATTCTATTTGCCCTTACAGTTTCTCCGCGCCATGAGAGTTTGAGGCCGGGTCCTGACAATTTGAGGGATTGACCTGACAGTTATGCGATTTGCCCTTACAGTTTCTTCATGCCATGAGAGTTTGAGGCCGGGCCCTGACAGTTTGAGGGATTGGCCTGACAGTTATGCGATTTGCCCTTACAGTTTCCCCGCGCCATGAGAATTTGAAATCGGGCCCTGCCAGTTTAGAGAATGGACCTTCAGTTCCCAAACCAAAACGCCCCCTTCGTCTAACGGAGGGGGCGTCTTCATATACTCATAGAAAATCCAAAGGACGATGCCGAATGACACGTTTGTTCCTGTTCCTCATCAGCTACGGGCTCGTGGTGATAACGGTGTCCCATATGATCTTCTACTTCAATTATCGTTCGCTCGGATACGACTGGAACCAGATTTTCCAGTACATTTTCCGGACGGCTGATTTCGCGCTTTTTTTGATTGCGGCGGCCGTCCTGGTTTTAACGATTACCGTTTCCGTCCGAGCCCCATCGCGGCCTCCATCTTCCCGAGAGTGACCGATGCGATGGCGTTCGCTTTTTCGGCGCCTTGGTCCAAGATGTCATCCAAGATCGTAGAGTCGAGCAATTCATAGTACTTCTCCTGGATCGGGGTAAGATGTGCGACGACAGCTTCGGCGACGCCCGTCTTGAAGGCACCATAGCCGAGCCCTTCATATTTGGCGACGAGGTCGTCGATGGCGACATCACTTAACGCGGATTCGATTGTCAATAAATTCGAAACGCCCGGTTTTTCAGCCACGTCGAATCGGACGACTCCTTCCGAATCGGTAACGGCACTTTTGATCTTCTTCTCAATTTCTTTTGGCGTGTCCAATAAATACAATGTCCCCTTCTTATTCGGATCCGATTTGCTCATTTTTTTCACCGGATCTTGCAAGGACTTGACGCGGGCCCCGTTTTTCGGAATGCGCACTTCTGGAATTGTCAGGACTTCCCCATAGCGTCTGTTGAACCGTTCCGCCAAATCGCGGGTCAGTTCCAAATGCTGCTTTTGGTCTTCCCCGACTGGGACAACGTCGGTGTTATACAAGAGAATATCTGCGGCCATCAACGGTGGATAGGTCAATAGTGCCGCGGAAACCCCTTCTTGTCCTTCCGACTTATCCTTGAACTGGGTCATGCGCTCAAGTTCTCCGATATACGAAACACATTGCATGATCCAGCCGGCTTGGGCATGCGCCGGTACCTCCGACTGTATAAATAAAACGGATTTCTCCGGATCGATGCCGCTTGCGATATATGTCGCCGCCAATGAACGGATCGCTTTCTTCAATTCATCTGGTTCTTGCTGGACCGTGATTGCATGTTGGTCGACAATTGAAAAAATGCAGTCCGCCTCATGTTGAACTTCGACAAACTGCCGGAATGCTCCAATATAATTCCCCAATGTAATGATGCCTGTTGGCTGTACGCCTGAAAAAATGGTCGTCATTTCAATCTCCTCCTGTAAAAATTTAGTTTTAGCTCAACACAATTTAATATCCGCGCCGGATTTTAATCCAAATAAAAAACACCAATCATCCCATACTAGGGACGATTGATGTCATTCAACCGTGGTACCACCCGAATTGCCCGAAGGCCACTCCAATTCCGTAACGCGGAAAACGTGACAAGCTACAGCCGAAGCATTCACTTATCAGGCTCGGGACCCCATTCATCCAGATCAGCTTACCTGTTTCCACCAAGCACAGGCTCTCTATAAAGCTCGGAACTGAATTACTCTTTCCTTCACAGCCGTTCTTCATCATGTTTATCAAATTATAATATGGGGTATGAAAGAATGCAATAGCGCCGTCAAATGTAATAAAAGAGAAGCCCGATGCCCATCCCCGTTAAAATCAGCGTACCTCCCCCCAGCAACGGTGTGATGGATCCTGTAAATAGTTGAGACGGTGCCCGCATCGAGTCAATTTCCTCCACCCGATGTTTCGGCGTGAAAATCTTGCGGGACGTGATGAGAAAAACATCAAAGAATCCGGTAGAAAAAACAAAGAAGACAAGCCCGGTAAACAGCATGATACCGCCGACGGAAAATGACATATTTACATAGGCGAGAAGTGAAAATTCATTATGGAATAACAATACAAGGACAACGGTAATAAGTTGCCCTAAGAAGAAATATCGGATGGCTTTATTCATAGCGATGCCTCCTTTATTTCAGTATTTTAAAGATTTGATGAGATGAAATCAAAGAATGATTCTCCGTTCTCTAATATAAAGCATTCCACGTAACTAATGGTGAATTAAATTTACAGACTTCATTATATTAGGACAGTGATATGTGGACTTGGGCTATACAACATTTTAGAACTGAAAGGGAGGTCATTCATTTGAAGCATCGTTTAGTTTGGCTGTTGAGCCTATTGCTCATTGTGAGCGTTTTCCTAGCTGCTTGTGGCGGAAAGAATGAAACGGAGGAAGATACGTCCACTCCGACTGAGAATGGACAAGACAAGGAAGAAGGAAACACGGAAGAGGCAGGAGAGCCCGATGCGGAACAGGTGCTGCATTTGATCGAAGCTGCTGAAATCCCTTCGATGGACCTTTCCATTGCGGAGGACCAAGTCAGCTTCCTCGTCTTGAGCAATGTTATGGAAGGCCTTTACAGCCTTGACCAAGAAAGTATGCCGGTTCCGGCAATGGCGGAAGGCGAACCTGAAATTAGCGATGATGGTAAAACGTACACATTCAAAATCCGTGATGATGCCAAATGGTCTAATGGAGATCCCGTGACTGCCCATGATTTCGTCTATTCTTGGCAACGGGCGATCGATCCGGACACCGCGTCGCCGTACGGCCCTTACTTGATGGCCGGCATGGTGAAAAACGCAACGGAAATCGGAAAAGGGGAAGCGGAGATTACTGACCTCGGGATCCGGGCGGAAGATGACAAGACTCTCGTTATCGAACTTGAAAATCCAGTGGCGTACTTCTTATCCCTTATGGCGTTCCCGACATTTTTTCCATTGAATGAGGACTTTGTAACGGAACACGGGGACAAGTATGCAGCCAATTCAGATGCAATGTTATATAACGGTCCGTTCAAATTGACGGATTGGGATGGGACAGGCGACTGGAAGTATGTGAAGAATGATCAGTATTGGGATAAAGACACTGTGAAGCTTGATGAAATCACAGTCAATGTCGTAAAGGAAACTGCTACGGCAGTGAAACTATATGAACAGGGACAAATCGACCGAACCGTCCTATCTTCCGAATATGCGATGCAGTACACGGATAATCCGGAAGTGGTACATGAATTGGAAACGTCTGTGTTCTACTTTAAATTGAACCAAGAACGTAACGGGAAAGCGACCCCGCTCGCGAATGAGAACATTCGTAAAGCAATAGCTCGCGCGTTCAACAAACAGGAATTGACGGACGCTATTCTGGCAAACGGTTCCCTTCCGGCGAACTACCTGGTCCCGGTTGAGTTCACGTATGACGAAGATGGAAAAGACTTCCGTGATTATAGCGGCGAATATCTCGAATACAATGTGGACGAAGCGAAAAAATATTGGGAAAAAGGCTTGGAAGAGCTAGGTACTGATCAAGTGACACTGGAACTTCTTGGCGGCGATACAGAAAACGCGAAGAAGCAGCAAGAGTGGTTCAAATCCGAGTTTGAACGCAATCTCCCAGGACTTACGATCAATTTGAAAGAAGTGCCGTTCGCTGTCCGCCTGAAATTGGATAACAGCAGTGACTTCGATATTCAAAACGCAGGTTGGGGAGCGGATTTCTCGGATCCGATTTCCTTTATGGAACTGTTCACTACCGACAGTCCGCAAAACTTGACGGGCTACTCGAATCCGGAATTGGATCAATTGGTCGAAGCGACAAAAGTTGAACTTGCGGATGATCCGGTTGCCCGCTACGAAGCTTTTGCAAAAGCTGAAAAGATTCTTTTGGAAGATGATGCTGCTATTGCACCACAGTACCAACGCGGGCGTGCAGCTCTCATGAAACCGTATGTCAAAGGGCTTGTCACACACCCATTCGGTGGGGACTACTCCTTTAAATGGACGTACATTTCCGGAAAAGAGTAATGGGATGATATAGCCTGTAAAATCTCATACTAAAGAGAGTATATGGTGAGCACAACCATGTACTCTCTTTTTTAATAAAAAGGAATTTATGCCAGTTTTCATAATAAACGACGATCAGACAGGAGATAATTTGCAGGAGGTGCAAAAGATGGCGAAATATATAACGAAGCGAGTCGTTTACATGTTCATCTCCCTATTCCTCATAGCGACGTTTACTTTCATCTTGATGAAACTGCTGCCCGGTTCCCCGCTCGCCTCCGCAGCAAAATTATCACAAGAGCAGCGGGAAGTCGTTTATGAAAAATATGGGTTGAATGATCCGTTGCCTGTCCAGTACGTCCGGTATATGGGCAATTTGGCAAAAGGGGATTTTGGTGTGTCTTTCCAATATAAGAACGCCGACGTCATGACGTTGATTGTGAAAAAGTTGAAGTATTCAATGATACTTGGTGGTCAAGCACTGTTGTTCGGCACATTGGTCGGCATTGTCCTCGGAATGATTGCGGCATTGAAGCAAGATACGATATGGGACTACGGCAGTACGGTCATTGCGATTTTAGGAGTCTCCATCCCTTCTTTCGTATTCGCAGCCTTATTGCAATATGTATTTGCCGTGCATTGGCAATGGTTTGACGTCGGTCTTTGGAAAGGCTGGAAATCGAGCGTGCTTCCATCAATTGCGCTTGCGATGGGGCCGATTGCGATGGCAGCCCGTTTCATTCGAACGGAAATGATTGAAGTATTGAATTCGGATTATATCTTGCTCGCTAAAGCGAAAGGCGCCAACTGGTTTGAAATAGCATTCAAGCATGCTTTCCGGAATGCCTTGATTCCCCTCATTACCGTATTGGGGCCAGTGGCGGCCAGTCTGTTGACAGGCTCCCTTGTCGTGGAACAGATCTTTGCTATCCCTGGAATCGGTGAACAATTCGTCAAATCGATCAACTCAAATGATTATTCCGTCATTATGGGAACTACGATGTTCTTCTCTGTATTCTTGATCGTCATTATTCTAATCGTCGATATTTTATACGGCGTCATTGATCCGCGGATCCGTTTGTCTGGAGGTGCCAAATCATGACCCAACCCATAGAAGAATTACCGAAGGAATCATTTGAACGAATCATCGTGGATAGCCATCAGGCTGAGAAGATTTCCAAGCCGAGTTTGAGCTTCTGGCAAGACGCCTGGCTGCGTATCCGGAAAAATAAAGCCGCTATTTTCAGTGTGTTCATCCTGTTATTTCTCATCTTCATGGCATTCGTCGGTCCGTCCATGGTGCCGCATGACCCCGAAAACGTCCGGGTCACTCACGCCAATCTGCCGCCGAAGATCCCGGGTCTTGAAAATCTTGGCATTGCGGATGGGGAAGGAAAGCTCGGATCCAAAGTCGTCAATCTTTATGAAATGAAAAAAGTCGAAGAGTATTATTGGTTCGGGACGGACAGCTTGGGACGCGATTTGTTCAGCCGTCTGTGGAAAGGAACGCAAATCTCCCTGTACATCGCTTTTGTGGCGGCCGTCATCGATATGCTGATCGGTGTCATCTACGGCGGGATTTCCGGCTATTATGGCGGCCGCGTTGATGATATTATGCAGCGGATTGCGGAAATCCTAATTGGGATTCCGACGCTCGTCATCGTCATTTTGATGATCATGGTCATGAAGCCGGGCATTTGGTCCATCATTATCGCCATATCCATTACGGGCTGGATCGGGATGTCGCGGATCGTTCGAGGACAAGTGCTGAAATTCAAAAACCAGGAATTCGTCCTGGCGGCGAAAACACTCGGTGCCAGTGACGGGCGGATCATCAAAAAACATTTGTTGCCGAATATTATGGCGATCGTCATCATCAATATGATGTTCACGATTCCGACGGCGATCTTCTTCGAAGCGTTCCTCAGCTTCATCGGTCTCGGGTTGCAGGCACCAAAAGCTTCGCTTGGAACATTGATCAATGACGGTTATAGGTTTCTGGAATACCAGCCGCATATGTTGTTCTTTCCGGCCGTCGTATTGAGTATCTTGATGATCGCATTCAACTTGATCGGCGATGGATTGCGTGATGCACTTGATCCGAAGATGAAAGATTAAAAGGAGGAAAGCGGAATGGAAAAGATTGTGGAAGTACGGGATCTGGAGCTTTCCTTCCATACGTTTGCAGGTGAAGTGAAAGCGATCCGAGGCGTCAATTTTGAAGTGTTCAAAGGGGAGACGCTCGCCATCGTCGGGGAATCGGGTTCCGGTAAATCCGTCACGACGAAAGCGATCATGCGACTGCTCCCTGAATCAAGCACTGAATATAAAAACGGGGCGATCTGGTTTGGCGGAAGGGATTTGCTCGCGGTTTCTGAAAAAGAAATGCAGAAAGTGCGGGGCAAGGACATATCGATGATCTTCCAAGATCCGATGACCTCCCTCAATCCGACGATGACAATCGGCAAGCAAATTATGGAACCACTTTTGAAACACCAAAATATGAACAAAAAAGAAGCATGGAAAAAGTCGGTCGAATTGCTCGGACTTGTCGGGATGCCCCAACCGGAAATCCGGATGAAGCAATACCCGCACCAATTTTCGGGCGGGCAACGGCAACGGATTGTCATCGCGGTAGCGTTAGCTTGCAACCCGAAGTTGCTCATCGCGGATGAACCGACAACCGCTTTGGACGTCACGATTCAGGCACAGATTTTGGAACTGATGAAAAAACTGCAAAAGCAGATCGATACGGCCATTATTTTCATCACCCATGATCTAGGGGTAGTCGCCAATGTCGCGGACCGTGTCGCCGTCATGTATGGCGGACAGATCGTGGAGGTCGGGACTGTCGACGAGATTTTCTATAACCCGCAACATCCGTACACATGGGGCTTGCTCAGTTCGATGCCGTCCTTGGATACGGAGGAAGAGCAATTATATGCAATTCCCGGTTCGCCGCCTGATTTATTGGAACCGCCGACGGGGGATGCGTTCGCTCTTCGAAGTGAGTATGCAATGAAGATTGATTTGGAGAAAAGGCCGCCGCTTTTCAAAGTGAGCGACACTCATTATGCCGCCACATGGCTGCTCCATCCGGAAGCGCCGCGAGTGGATCCTCCGGCTGCCATCGTGGAACGGATGAAGGAATTCCCGGGCAGCCGATACTATGAAGGACAGGCGGGAGGTGCGAGATGATGGCTGAGAAATTGCTAGAAATCAAAAACTTGAAACAATACTTTAATGTAGGTAAAAAAAATGAAGTGCGTGCAGTCGATGATATTTCCTTTGATATTTACCGTGGAGAGACACTCGGTCTGGTCGGTGAATCGGGTTGTGGAAAATCAACGACAGGCCGTACGATCATACGTCTTTACGAAGCGACGGGCGGTGAGGTCATCTATGATGGTGTTGATGTCCACGCCAAAAAGTCGAAAAAGGAACTGAAGCGTTTTAACCAGAAAATGCAGATGATCTTCCAGGACCCGTACGCCTCACTGAACCCGAGGATGAAAGTGCTCGACATCATTGCGGAAGGGCTGGATATCCACGGATTGGCCAAAAACTCGAAGGAACGGACAGCGCGTGTGTATGAACTACTAGAAACGGTCGGCTTGAATCGCGAACATGCGAACCGCTATCCGCATGAATTCTCCGGCGGCCAGCGCCAACGTCTCGGAATTGCCCGCGCACTTGCGGTCGAGCCGGAATTCATCATCGCGGACGAGCCGATTTCCGCCTTGGACGTTTCCATCCAGGCGCAAGTCGTCAATCTGCTAAAGGAACTGCAAGAGGAAAAAGGGTTGACGTATTTGTTCATCGCCCATGACCTTTCGATGGTGAAATATATATCGGACCGGATCGGTGTCATGTACTTCGGGAAGCTGGTCGAACTGGGACCGGCGGATGATATTTATAAATCGCCGCTCCACCCGTATACCCGATCATTGCTCTCCGCCATCCCATTGCCTGACCCCGAATACGAACGGACCCGGTTGCGGAAAACCTACAACCCTGCCTCCCACCAATATGGAGAGGGAGAAGAGGTAAAGATGCGGGAAGTGAACCCCGGCCATTATGTCCTTTGTTCAGAGCGGGAATATCGGGAAATGACAGCTGGAAAATGAGACGAAGGATCCGTTTATCTTTAATCAGCACAAGTCTCCCACTTCTATAGGTGGTGAGATGAATGCGGTTTGATCTCCTGTTCAGCGGGTGTTCAAACTCCCGCTGAACAGGGGAACTCAGACTAAAACCGCCGCTTCCTGAAAGATGCCTTGATTTCTGCAAAGATCGCAGAAATACGGCCAATCGAACCCTTCGCTGCTCAATTGGCAATGTCTGAGTGACAACATCCTGTTGGCCCAAAGCCTCCGAAGCACAGGACGTGCTAGTGCCGGCAATACCACAGGATGTGGCGTTTTTGTCGGCCGGCGGATGTCACGGATTTTTAAGGGGTGAAACCGATCCCTCTGCATATTCTGGAAACTTTTGATAGGATGTTTTAATAAGGGAGGTTGTCTGTATGAAAATATGGGCTTGGGTGCTAGTGTCATTCCTTGCGCTATCATTTTGGAATCCGCAGTCTAGCCATGCGGAAGAAGATGACAGAGTCCAAGAGTTTGCCGAACGTACATATGGATTTACAGCAATTGATGAAGCGGTGATCGCTTCGTCGGAACTATTCCGATTTCAGTCGGGCTTGATATTTGAATATCCGGATGCGGTTCGCGGCGTTTACGTGACCGGCCATTCCGCAGGCGGGGCGCGATTTAACCAATTGGTGAATTTAATTGAAACTACCGATTTGAATTCAATGGTCATCGATATTAAAGATGATCATGGGTATCTCACGTATATACCGGCCGAAGGTTCCGAGCTGGCTACCATGGACATTGGTCAACCGTATATCAAAGATCCTCGTGCTCTATTAAAAACATTGGAAGAGAAGAAGATTTATCCGATTGCACGGGTCGTTGTCTTCAAAGATAGCGTCCTAGCTGAAAAGCGTCCCGATCTTTCATTCACGGACGGTGGGGCTGTCTGGAAAAACGGCCGGGGTGAATCATTCGTGAACCCTTTCCTGCAAGAGGTGTGGGACCATAACGTCGCCATCGCGAAAGAAGCCGCCGAAATGGGCTTCCAGGAAATTCAGTTCGACTATGTGCGCTTTCCGGAAGGATTTGAAAAACGACATGAGACGTTGAAGTACGGCATGGGCGACTATGCGGAATCCGAATTGGACCCGGTGCAGCGTCGGGTGGAAGCGGTGACCGATTTCGTTGTCTATGCGAGAGAGCAGTTGCAGCCATATGATGTGGATGTCTCCGTTGATATTTTCGGATATGCCGCGACCTTGCCGGAAGCACCGGGGATCGGGCAAAACTTCTCCAAGATCTCTGACAACGTCGATGTCATTTCGTCGATGATTTACCCGAGTCATTGGACCTCCTATTTTGGCATCGCGAAACCGGATACGGAGCCTTATCGGTTAGTGACAGAATATGCCAAAGTGGAAAATGAAGTCCTGTCCAAACTCGAAGACCCACCCGTATCGCGCCCATGGCTCCAAGATTTCACGGCATCCTGGCTAGGCACAGGCAATTATAAACGATATGGAAAAGCTGAAGTCGAAGCGCAAATCAAGGCGCTAAAGGAAAACGGCATCGATGAATTCCTTCTATGGAACGCCGGAAACCGTTATACGGCAGGCGTCAACTATATCCCGTAACTAGAAAGCTAACCGGAAACCTGATTGTTTCCGGTTTTTTCTTGTCTTTTCATGCCCAATCTATACTTAATTTCATTCCGGGTGCATAAAAAATAGTTGATGCGGGTATACTATGCCGGATGGCGGTTATTGACAATTTTAATGAAACCTTTCCGTCTATTCAAACGTATTATATAGTGTGAAGGATAAAATTTCTTTTTTCAGCAAGGGGATTCTAATTGAGAAAGCAAAAGAATTGACATAGTGATGTTTAAAAGAATTTCTAACCGGGTATAACAGATAAGAACCATTGAATCAGAACAGAAAATTACGTGGAAAGTCATTAATATTGCGGAATTGTGAAGCAGTATCCAAATTTTTTTGAAAAAGTGTATTCATTGGTATCAATTACGTGTATAATAAGTATAGAAAAGTTCATTTTACAATCATTCTAATTTAAACATGAATTTAAATATCCAAACAAGCCGACTGAAAGGAAGTGTCAATGTATGATGGTTACATTATTCACATCACCTAGCTGTACGTCATGCAGAAAAGCGAAAGCATGGTTGGAGGAACATGAAATTCCATATACAGAGCGCAATATTTTTTCAGAGCCATTGAATATCGATGAAATCAAAGAGATCTTGCGAATGACAGAAGACGGGACAGACGAAATTATTTCCACCCGTTCGAAAATCTTCCAGAAGTTGAACATCGACGTAGAGAGCCTTCCGCTCCAACGGCTATATGAATTGATTCAGGAGCATCCAGGTCTTCTTAGACGACCGATCATTCTAGATGAAAAGAGATTGCAGGTAGGGTACAATGAAGATGAAATCCGTCGTTTCCTACCGAGAAAAGTGAGGGCCTATCAGCTGCAAGAAGCAAGGCGAATGGTCAATTAATTAAACACTCTAAAACGCTGATGGGAATGACATTGAAAAATGCCGTATGCCTATCAGCATTTTCGATTTTCCTTGCTTTCCCGGCGGATGTTATCTACAATGCTAGTATTATCAGAATTATAACGCTATCGCCGTGACGGAAACCTTTCACCTTATGGCGAATGTTCATATACTAGTACTAAGCATTGCAGGTGCTCTACACAATATGGAGGAACTGGCGCGGACCGGTTCCGGAGGAAGGGAGAGAAAAGGGATGGAAATAGAACGCATCAATGAGAATACTGTTAAGTTTTTCCTATCATATATTGATATTGAAGAGCGCGGGTTCACCCGCGAAGAAGTATGGTATAACCGTGATAAAAGCGAGGAGCTATTCTGGGAAATGATGGACGAAATCAATGATGAAGGCGATTTTGAGATCGAAGGGCCTTTATGGATCCAAGTCCATGCGATGAGCGGCGGCATCGAAGTAACGGTGACGAGAGCGCAAATGCCTGCCGATGGGCAGCAACTGGAACCCCCGTTTGATATGGATGACCCTCGGAAGATGTTCCAACCGGACGGTGACGAGTTTGATGAAATGACAGATCTGGTGAACGAGGAAGATGAAAACGGATTTGATTGGATCGATAATATGTTCGTCTTTAAAGACTTCGAAGAGTTGATTCAACTGGCAAGCCGCATGTCGGGATATGAGAAGGCCAAGACCGCGTTATACTCGTTTGAAGATAAGTATTACTTGTATCTGACTTATGATCCGGATTCTGCGCAAGACTTCCGGAAAACTGATTTGTTCAGCGTTATTTCCGAGTTTGGTAACGCATCGAACGTAACCATCCATCGACTCCAAGAATACGGCACTCTCGTAATAGAATCTGACGTTTTTCAAACGTTTGAAAAATACTTTTCATAAAGGAATTTAAACGCCTGGGCGTAGTTGTGTCCGGATTTTGAAAAGAGTTTCCTAACTCTTTTCAAATCCTGTGCGTCGGAGGCTTTATCTTTATTCAGCGGGCATTTAGATCCCCTGGACAATTTCCCTTACCGCCTATTGAGGTGGGAGGCATTTGTTGAATAAGTAGAAAACAGCTGCTGCAGAGTGGCTGTTTTTTTGTTTCATTTGATTACTTGACTGAAAGTTTGTACAATTGGAGTGGAAAGGAGTGTTGTTTTTGTTAACTGCTCTTGATCAAGAGGGCAATTGGATTGTGTTGCTTCCTTCGATGGAACGGGAACGATTACGCCAGTCGAGAAACACGCAGCGGTTTTATTGCCCGCAATGTAAAAATCCAGTTCTCCTGAAAGTGGGCGATATCGTCATTCCCCATTTTGCCCATCAGCAAACGTCGTCATGTTCCGGCGCTTTTTCCGAAGGGGAATCCTTGGCGCACTTACTTGGAAAGCAACAGTTATTCACCTTTTTTCAGAAGCACGCCGAGCATGTGGAACTGGAGCCATTTGTCCAACGGATTTCCCAGCGCCCTGATCTTCTCGTAACACTTCATTCCGAACAATTTCCGATTGAATTCCAATGCAGTCCCATTTCCAACTCCCGATTGGAAGAGAGGACAGCCGGTTATCGTCGAGCCGGTCTGGAACCGTTTTGGTTGTTGCACACACCGGACAAGCACCGCCAGCATCATCTCGGAATCGATGTGTTTCAATTTTCCCGCTTTCATGAGCTATTCTTCACTCACCATCCCCCTGAAGGATCCGTATTAATCACCTACCATCCCGAAACCGAGTCTTTCCATTATTTCAGCAACCTGATTCATATTGCCGGCAGACGATACATTGGCAACCACCGGAAGCTGGCCATTTCCCACCAGACTATCCCATTTGCACGCCCCAAGGCACCAATGGAGGAAGAAATCCAAAGGTACGCTGATTTGTACCGGGCGGCCCGCGCCTCTTTCCTGAAAAACCGCATCCGGATGAATCGCAAAGGCCTGAACGACGCTTTTTTGCGGGCATGCTATGAGATTCGTTTCATTCCATCCGAATTGCCTGCTTGGATTGGCGTGCCCGTTCACGGTTCGGAAGCTTTCCGGGAACATGACTGTGAATGGCAAACGGCGTTCATCCATGATGCCTGGAAACAGAAGCTGCAGATTGAGCAACTTTTTGATTGTTCCATACTGAAATTCATCAGTCGCTATGATGGGAACAAAAAGAGCATGGAGAAAGCTTGCGTTGCCTATCGTGATTTTCTGATCCGGTCCCGTGTCGATATTCTCAAGAATCACGATGACCTCGTCGAAGACTGTCTAATCAAGGTTCTAGCAGGAAGATTCCTTGCAATACCAAGCGAATATTGAGAAAATGAAATCTACTCTTTGCTTGGAATGGAGGACTTTGGATGACAAGTGAATCAAAGAACAAAGTATTGACCCGAGAGGAAGTCAAGGAGGATGAGACATGGCGCCTCGAGGATATTTTCGAAACGGACGAGGCTTGGGAGCAGGAATACAAAGCGATTGAAGAATTTGTGAAAAAAGCGGATTCTTATAAAGGCACGCTCCGTAATGGCGCGGAAGCCCTATATGATGCGTTGACATACCGGGATAAATTATCCGAAAAATTGCGGCGGCTTTATACGTATGCACATTTGAAGGCGGATCAGGATACGACGAACAGCTTCTATCAAGCGCTGGATAGCCGGGCAAAAACGCTGTACGTGAAAGTTTCGACGGCGCTCTCCTTCTTCTTGCCGGAGCTCCTTTCTATCGATGAGGAAGAGCTGGACCGCTTAGTGGATTCCCATAAAGGACTTCAACTGTATAAGCAGGAATTCCGGGAAATCAACACACAACGGCCGCATGTGCTTCCTGCTGAACAGGAGTCGCTCATTGCCCAATTGGCAGAGGTGACAGGAAACCCGGCCGAAACATTCAATATGCTGAACAACGCCGATTTGACGTTCCCAATGGTCAAGGACGAGAGTGGGGAAGAGGCCGAATTATCCCATGGCCGCTATATCCGATTTTTGGAAAGCGACGACCCTAGCGTCCGAGAAGGGGCCTTCAAGGCGATGTTCTCGAAGTATAAAGAGTTCCAGAATACCTTTGCCTCGACATTATCCGGTGCGGTGAAAAGCCATAATGTCAACGCCCGGATTCGCAACTACGGTTCCGCCCGTGAAGCCGCCATGTCGAATAACCATATCCCTGAAACGGTTTATGAAAACTTGGTATCGACTATTAATAAAAACGTCCATCTGTTGCAACGCTACGTAGCATTGCGGAAAAAGGTGTATGGACTGGATGAACTGCATATGTGGGATCTATATGCGCCGCTCATCAAGGAAGCCAATACAAAAATCACCTACCCGGAAGCGGAAGAGACGATGCTGAAAAGTTTCCAGCCGCTCGGCGAGGATTATGTGTCGATTGTCAAGGAAGGGTTGGAGAACCGCTGGGTCGATGTCCGAGAGAATAAAGGGAAGCGGTCGGGTGCCTACTCTTCAGGCTCATTCGGCACGAATCCATACATTCTGATGAACTGGCAAGACAATATTAATAATTTGTTCACGTTAGCTCATGAATTCGGGCATAGCGTTCACAGCTATTACTCCCGGAACAACCAGCCGTTCATCTACAGCGGCTATTCCATTTTCGTCGCAGAAGTCGCCTCCACAGTGAATGAAGCGATTCTGAATGATTATTTATTAAAAACGACTGAGGACGAACAGAAACGGATCTATCTACTCAATTACTGGCTCGACGGATTCCGGGGAACGGTTTTCCGTCAGACGATGTTTGCTGAATTTGAGCATATGATCCACCAATTGGATCAGCAAGGCGTCGCATTGACGTCGGAGAAGCTGACGGAAGAGTACTATGCGTTGAACAAAAAGTATTTTGGCGATGACTTGGTCGTAGATGAGGAAATCGGCTTGGAATGGGCCCGGATTCCTCACTTCTATTATAATTATTATGTGTATCAATACGCGACAGGTTACAGCGCGGCCGTGGCCCTCAGCCATCAGATTCTGACAGAAGGGGAGCCGGCGGTCGAGCGGTACATCAATAATTTCTTGAAAGCAGGATCCTCCGATTACCCAATCGAAGTCCTGAAAAAGGCAGGCGTCGACATGACAAGCGCCGCCCCAATCGAAGAAGCATGCCGGGTCTTCGAAGAAAGACTGAACGAACTGGAATCTTTATTACTGAAGTAAAACGAGGAAACCCCTTAATCCGTGGACTGCTAGCGGAAAAGGGGTTTTTCTGTATAACAGATGTGAACGGAAATTGGGTGTTAAATGTTACAAATTCGTGAACTTTATTGTGAAATGTTGATGTTACTATTATTTTATGATAAATTAAGGATGTGAAATAAATCACAATCCCAAACATACACCCCTTTTGTTTGAACGTGAACATTTCTCCCATTCCCTTTGTAAAAGAGCATCCACTTCCCCCCAGGAGTGGGTGCTCTTTTCGTTTTGTTTGAGATTCCGCTTGCCACGATTATTCGGTTTCTTGGTCCTATTGAAAACTGTCATGGGGCGGCGGAACTGTCATGGCAAACTGTGAAACTGTAAGGGCAATCCTTTGACCTGTCATGGCCCGAATGAAAACTATCATGGTGCGGCCGAACTGTCATGGCAAATTGTGTAACTGTAAGGGCAATCCTTTGACCTGTCATGGCTCGAGCGAAAACTGTCATGGGGCGGCGGAACTGTCATGGCAAACTGTCGAACTGTAAGGGCAATCCTCTGAACTGTCATGGCCCTAGCGAAAACTGTCATGGGGCGGCGGAACTGTCATGGCAAATTGTGAAACTGTAAGGGCAATCCTTTGAACTGTCATGGCTCGAGTGAAAACTATCATGGTGCGGCGGAACTGTCATGGCAAACTGTGAAACTGTAAGGACAACTTCACAAACTGTCATGGCTCGACAATTTTTTCTCCCGAATTATTGAATAGCGAGTAGAACTTATGTATGCTAGAGCTGAATAGTCAGAAAAAGGAGAGGAGCTGAAAGGCGATACGAAAGGGAATACAGAGGAAGCCACCCGTTTTGCTCGACGGGCTACCACGCTTATTGGCCCGGTTGCCTTTAAACCATCGAAAAGTCCCGGAGATAAAATCGCAACTGTATCGGATAAATATGGGGTATTCAGGAGAATGCAATGCTGATCAGTATTTAGAGCGTTATCAATTTTCCAAGTCGACGCAAATATTGACGAATGTTCACTTAAGAACCTCATCCGGTTTTACATTTGAAGTAGATACTTTGATTTTATCTGAGAAATTTGTATTAATAGTAGAAGTCAAAAACCTCAAAGGTATTATTCGGTTTGTTCAAAATCCTCCACATCTTAGACAAGTACTTGAAACAGGCGAGGAAACCATATTAAATTGTCCTTATTCCCAAATTGAAACGAATAAATCAAATTTAAATGAATGGTTCCGCCAGCAAGGTATCCAACTGAAATCCATTGGGCTACTTGTTCTTTCCAACCCAAACACCATAGTTAAAGAAGCCCCGCCATTCTTTCCAATCGTGTACAAAAAACAAATCCCGCATCATCTTCAGAAACTAGAGTCCTATGAAACGATTTTGAAGCCATCGCAAATTCACGAAATATCCAGGAAAATATTAGCGAATCAAGCCAGCTTTAACCCCTATCCATTATGTTCTTACTATAGTATAGATGTCAAAGAGCTTCGGAGAGGATTACTTTGCCGATATTGCAATAACCTGCTTAACCGGAAAAACCGGGAAACCTGGCTTTGTACGATCTGTGGAAAGGTGGCAGAGGATCCCTATAATGAAGGGATTTCCGATTGGATAAAGCTTGTGAAAAATACAATAACCAATGAAGAGTGCAAGGTGTTTCTAGGATTAAAAGATTCAAATGCGGCCCGCTATGCCCTTTCTAAATCTTCTTTAATTAAAAAAGGAAAATCGACCGCTACTTTTTATATACCGGGAGTCAAAAGTGGGAATAAATGATTAAAGATAGTTGTTATACAGATTCTCCTTGTTATAGTGAGTAGGTTCGAACAGGATAAGGCCTGAAGGAAAATATGATGGCTTTGGCAAGCTACCAAGATAATCCGCTGCATTGAAAAACCAGTGTTGCAGTCTTGATTTACCGATTATATCCCCATAGTTCTAATAAACTTGACAGCATGGTCGAACCGTCATGACAAACTGCGAAACTGTGAGGGGGACTCCTTGAACTGTAAGGGCAATCCCCCGAACTGTCATGGCTCGAGCAGAAACTGTCATGGGGCGGCGGAACTGTCATGGCGAACTGTGAAACTGTAAGGGCAATCCTCCGAACTGTCATGGCTCGAGCGGAAACTGTCATGGGGCGGTTGAACTGTCATGGCAAACAGTGAAACTGTAAGGGCAATCCCCCGAATTGTCATGGCTCGAGCAGAAACTGTCATGGGCGGTTGAACTGTCATGGCAAACAGTGAAACTGTAAGGGCAATCCCCCGAATTGTCATGGCTCGAGCAGAAACTGTCATGGGGCGGTGGAACTGTCATGGCAAACAGTGAAACTGTAAGGGCAATCCCCCGAACTGTCATGGCTCGAGCAGAAACTGTCATGGGGCGGTGGAACTGTCATGGCAAACTGTGCTGTAAGGGCAATCCTCCGAACTGTCAGCGGAAACTGTCATGGGGCGGTTGAACTGTCATGGCAAACTGTGAAACTGTAAGGGCAATCCCCCGAATTGTCATGGCTCGAGCAGAAACTGTCATGGGGCGGCCGAACTGTCATGGCAAACAGTGAAACTGTAAGGGCGATCAGCCAAACTGTCATGTCCCGGTCGATCCGTCCCGGCTAGGTCAAACTTATCCTAGCAAACAGCAAGGCCCATCCCTCCCAACCCACCACCCCACGCAATAAGAACAAAAAAGCCCCACGCCAGAAATCCCAGCAGTGAGGCCTTTCCAAAAACTTATAAAGTCGTAGGCTTTCTACGCCAAAGCGTAGTGTCTTGGACGAGGAGACGTTCCACATGTTGTTGCAGGAGACGTTTTTTGAGTTCGCGTTCTGCGGATTTTTCGGATATCCGGTAGATGTCGGCGATCTCTTCCGTCGTCAAGGTGTCGAAACGATGAAGCAGGTCATCGAGCGTCGGAGGCAGGTCAGGGAATAGCGATTCCCCGAGGAGCTCTTCGAGAATTTGTTCATACACGGCAAAGGTGTAGAGACCGCTCACTTTCAACCCTTCATCTTCGATATTTTCATTAAAATAAACAAAGGTCGGGGCTGTTTCAACTTCCATTTCGCTTGCTAAATATAAATCCACTTGTAAAGCGCGCAGGACGTTTTTGGATGAAAAGTCACGGATGAACTCGTCGACGTCCAGATTGACCTTTTTCGCAATCTCCACAAGAACCGAAAAGGAGGAGACATTGCGGGATTTTAAAAATGAATATTCCAACATTTTGGAGAGAAACCGGAACCCGGCTCGCTTTCCTTGAAACTCGGCGGCTTTGACAGCAATGCTTGGAAAGGAAGGGTGTAGTTTACTACAAGCCTTCGGATCCTCATTCGTTTCGAGACATTTCATGTTCATCGCCGGCATGGATGTCCGAAGAGCAATCCGAAGTGTGAAATAGCGCTCGTACTGGATTTGCAATTTACGCAAAATCGGCTGCAGCAACCAGCAGTCGGTACAAAGCGGATCGATGAAAACATACAATTCGATCGGCCGGGTCGTTGCTGACGACGGACTGATCGGATTGTCCAAAAGGATTCGCCGATTCACGGACGATCCTCCCCGATACGATTGACCATATGATGTGCAGTCATGACGAGGCGCTTGTAGTACATTTCCCGAAAGGGCCCTTCGAGTCCCACTTCATCCATCGCTTCAGACATACAAGAAAGCCATGCCTCCGCCCGCACCGGCGTGATGGGAAAAGGCATATGGCGTGCTTTCATCATCGGATGGCCGTGTTCTTCCGTATATAAATTAGGTCCACCTAAATATTGGGTTTGAAATTGTTTTTGTTTCCGTGCTGTTTCCGTCAGGTCATCTGGGAAAATCGGGTACAAGTCCGGGTGCTTTGCAACTTTCTCATAAAATCTATCGATTAGGTCCGACAACTTTTCCGCACCGATCTCCTCATAAGGGATCAAAGGTTTTCGAGTCATATATGTCAATCTCCTTTGCTCTGACTGTATTGACATTCTATCAATCCCACAGATCTTTCACAAATAAAACAGCTTAGGTGACAAATGCGATAGGCCTCGCAAACAGGGCCGTTCAAGGATTACGCCCATTCCAGAGGTTGGCCATTTCCTGTTCACCCCTGAAAATAGCCAAGCACTTTCTTGACATATTGTTGGGTTTCTTTGAACGGAGGAATCCCGCCATGCTTTTTCACATTTCCAGGTCCCGCATTATAAGCGGCGAGCGCATGCTCGATATTGCCGCCGAATTGATCCAGCATTTGGCGCAAATATTTCGTGCCCCCCATAATATTCTGGACGGGGTCAAAACTATTAGTCACTCCAAGAAATCTCGCCGTGCCTGGCATGAGCTGCATCAGCCCTTGGGCACCTGCCCGGCTCACCACTGTATTGTTGAAATTGGATTCTTGCCGGATGACCGAAGCAATCAGCTTTTCGGGTATATTATATTTCTCAGCTGCCTGTTTAATGATAGTTGCATATGCACCTTCACTCGCATCAGTCTGTCGCGTAGCCGGAAGGTTTACTATATTGTTAGCTTGTACGGGAGAGAACATATCAGGAATGAAAACCGGGTTCATCCCACCGTACCGCAATGGGTCTGGTGACGTTGCGGATTCAATTGTCATGGTCGATACGGATGACAAGGAGTCCGTCATGGAAGTACTTTGGATCATATCCTCGAGCATCATTTGAAACAGGGCGGGTGAGGAATTGGATAGGTCCGCATACGATTGGACGCTTCCAAGGGATTGCAGTGAATTGATTTCCATCAATGTACGGATTGAACGTACATCCATCCTTCTCATTCCTTTCGACATCATGGACTGGCCTTCTTCTCTATTATACCAATTAAAGGTGAAAAACACATCATCTGAACTGCACCACCGCCTCCTATATGGTAGACTGAACGTAAAGACATGTGAAGGGAAGAAGAGAGTGTGGCTATTCAAAATATTGTAGAACGCGGATTCGAATCAGATGGAAAAATCCATTTTGTAATGAATGATACCGCTAGCCGTCCTACGGGTGAACCAGCCGGAAAAATGATCACGGATTCAGATGGGCTGGCATTCGTTTATTTATTTGAACAAGAAGAAGGGTATGGGCAGCTCCGTTTTCCGGAGAACGTCTGGCCGCACATGGTGGACGCTTTAGAAACAGGCGTCGATCCCGTCCTCTCCTGGCAAGATGACATCATTCCGCTCGTCGGATTCAAGGAAGAACTGACGATGCTAGTTTATAACATAGAGGGTAACGATAATTATGGGGAGGCCTTTTCCACATCTGTCGAGCACGCTTTCGGTTCGATTTTGCAGGATGCGGAATAAGGGCAAGGGGGGATCCATTTGAAAGAGTGGAATGAATTTCTACAACCGTATAAACAAGCGGTCTCCGAATTGAAGGTAAAGCTGAAAGGGTTGCGCGCCCAATATGAATTGGAGGAAGTCCACACGCCGGTCGAATTCGTGACTGGACGGGTCAAACCGCTTCCGAGTATTTACGACAAAACGTTGGAAAAAGGAATCCCTTTTATACCGTCGAGTGAACTTGCTGCAGAGATCCCGGATATCGCGGGTCTCCGTATTATGTGCCAGTTTGTCGATGATATCCGGACGGTCGTGGATGCCTTGCGGGAACGGAAAGATATACGGGTGGTTGAGGAGCGGGATTACATCGCCCGGAAAAAGCCGAGCGGTTATCGGTCGTACCATATGATCATCGAATATCCGGTACAGACGATTCATGGGGAGAAGACAATCTTCGCCGAAATCCAGATCCGTACGTTATCGATGAATTTCTGGGCATCTATCGAACACTCCTTGAACTATAAATACGAGGGCGAAATGCCTGAAAAGATTCGGCAACGGTTGGAGCGCGCTGCAGAAGCGGCCTTTCAGCTGGATGAAGAAATGTCGCAAATTCGCGATGAAATCCAAGAGGCACAGCAATATTTCACGGCCTATAAAGAAACGGCCAATCGGAGTTATTCGAATAAGAAAAAGAAGGGAGGGCGAAAGGGATGAAATTCGCAATCCAGTCAAGAAATGATAAATTATCGAACGAGCTAATGGAGCAGGCTAAAAAATATTTGACGGAGTTTGGCTTGGTTTTTGATGAAGAAGAGCCAGAAATCGTCCTTTCGATCGGCGGTGATGGCACGCTTCTCCATGCGTTCCATAAATATATCCATCGATTGGAGGATACGTCGTTTGTCGGAATTCATACAGGCCATCTTGGATTCTATGCGGATTGGAAACCTTCTGAAATTGAAAAACTTGTCATTGCCATTGCGCGAAAAGAATATGAAGCGGCGGATTATCCGCTGCTCGAAGTGACGATTAATTATCAGCATTACCAGAAGAGCACTAAATATTTGGCGCTGAATGAATCGACGGTCAAGTCCCCGGAAGTGACGTTCGTCATGGATGTCGAGTTAAATGGGGAGCATTTTGAGCGATTCCGGGGCGACGGCTTATGTATTTCCACGCCATCCGGCTCCACCGCTTATAATAAAGCGCTTGGAGGAGCCATCATCCATCCGGCCATCCCGGCACTTCAATTGACGGAAATGGCATCCATCAATAACCGGGTCTTCCGGACGGTCGGATCGCCACTCGTTTTGCCGAAACACCATAGCTTGATGCTCGTTCCGGTGAATGGGCCGGATTTCATGTTGACGATCGATCATCTACAATTGCTTCATAAAGATGTGAAATCGATTGAATACAAGGTAGCGGAGGAAAAGGTCCGGTTTGCCAGATTCCGACCATTCCCCTTCTGGAAACGGGTCTCCGACTCATTCGTCGCGAGTGAAGTGGAAAATGAATAAGCCCGATTTCCGGTTTCGACTTCAATTCGAGGTGGAAGAACAAAATATCCTACTGCGGGAATTCCTTCATTCCAAAGGGATCTCAAAAAGGACGTTGACTGCGTTGAAGTATGAAGGCGGGGCCCTCCAAGTGAACGGCACGGAACGTACGGTACGGCATCCGCTCGTGTCTGGCGACCGGGTGACAGTGGTTTTTCCGGAGGAGCGTCCAAGTGAAGGGCTTCGACCTGAAGACGGAGCCCTTTCCGTCATTTATGAAGATGAAGCTTTGCTCATTTTAGACAAGCCTGCAAACCGGAGCACAATTCCGTCGAGGGATCACCCGGACGGTTCCCTTGCCAATTGGGTGGCAGGGAAATTTAAAAAGGAAGGGGTTCCGGCGACGGTCCACATTGTCACGCGCTTGGACCGGGACACGTCGGGATTGCTTTGCATTGCAAAAAATCGTCATATTCATCATTTATTGAGCGAGCAGTTTAAAGTGCGGGGTATTTACCGGAATTATTTGGCGATTGCGGAAGGGCATCTTCCATCCGGCCGATTCACAATCGAGCAGCCGATCGGACGGAAAGAGGGAAGTATTATTGAAAGGGAAGTTCGGGAAGATGGGAAATATGCGAGGACGGATGTCGAGTTGCTTTCCCATCACAGGGTGAATGGGGAAGAACTCTCTTTCATTTCCCTTGTCCTGCATACAGGAAGGACGCATCAGATCCGGGTCCATTTGCAATGGTCCGGGCACCCATTGGCGGGGGATGACCTATATGGGGGGGCGAGAAAGTTGATCGAGCGGCAGGCATTGCACTGCGGGGTGCTGGGATTCGTTCATCCATTAACTGGAGAAGAAATGATGTTCCGAAGTGAAATCCCCGCAGACATGCTGCAACTTATCAGTAAGGATCATGGCGTCATCAGTCGAAAACTGTAAATCGGTCGGGCATATAAGGCTGCAGGGATGGTGTATCGACAATTACCATCTCGGGATAGCGGAGGGCGGTCAAGGTGCCGCCGAAAACACAACCGGTGTCGATGTTCACCGTATTATTCAGGAAACGGGCCTTCCGGACAGGTGTATGGCCATAGACGATGAAAGGAGAGCCTTTATACGTTTTGGCCCAATCCCTCCTGACTGGCCGCCCATCCGGATGTCGTTCACCGGTGACATCGCCATACGTTACGAACACTCGGATTTTTTTTGATTCCGGTTCGCCGATCATGCTTTCCCGTATGCCGGCATGTGCGATGACCAGTTTCCCATCGTCCAATATTTGATAGAGTTCCAAGGCTTCGTAAAATTTCCGATACCGTTTTAGAAAATCAAGACGCTTGCCGCTCGGGAGTCCATTCAACTCGGCGACCGTCGTTTCAAGGCCGTGAACTTGTTCGACATGATTCCCTTTTGCGAAGCGGTAAAATTTATTACAATGATTTCCCGGGGAATAATGTAGAATTCTGTCGTCCTGCATGCGGAATAATAGTTCTAATGTTTCCAGTGAATTCGGACCGCGGTCCATTGCGTCCCCGACGAATGCAAGCTTCCGGCCATCTGGATGGATCGGTACATCATGTTTCATTTCATAGCCCAGTTTGTCAATCAATGCTAATAGTTCGTCGTAACAACCGTGGATATCGCCTATAATATCAAATTTCATTTTTTGCTCACCCTTTTTAATTCTATAACTTAGTATATAGTATCCCCTACTGAAAGCAATCACTCCCGCGCATCGAGAGGAAGGTGTGATGATGACAATGCATGAAGAATATAAAGAAGAAATTATTTATGATGAGGAAAAGTTACAGGAATTGTTGGAAGGGCGGAATATCCGGGAATTCCGTGAAGAGTATTTCATGCTTCACCCGTATGATCGGGCAAAGTTTTATGAGAAGGTAGGCCCCGAACTGCGCCGGACGATTTACCAATATTTATCTCCGAAAGAGCTCGCGGAAATTTTCGAGACGAGTGAGATTGCAGAAGACGAATATCGGAATTTCCTTCAGGAGATGGACACGACCTATGCGGCTGACATGATTTCCTATATGTTCGTCGATAACGCGGTCGATGTCCTGAATGAATTGGACAAATCACAAGTCGTCAGCTACCTGACTTTGATGAATAAAGAAGCCGCTGCCGAGATTAAGGCCTTGCTGCATTACGAAGAATATACTGCCGGTTCCATCATGACGACGGAGTATGTCACGGTGCCGGAAAACTCCACTGTCCGTTCGGCTATGACCATTTTGCGCAATGAAGCACCGGGTGCGGAGACGATTTATTATGTATTCGTTGTGGATGACGACAACCACTTGACCGGAGTTGTCTCGCTTCGGGACCTGATCATTGCCGATGAGGATACGCTCATCCGTTCTATCATGAGCGAACGTGTCGTCAATGTTCTCGTGTCTGAAGACCAGGAAGAAGTCGCCCGGATGATCAAAGACTATAACTTGCTCGCCATGCCGGTTGTTGATTTCCAAAACCATATACTGGGTATTATTACAGTCGATGATATTATCGACGTCTTAGATGAAGAAGCGTCCGATGACTATTCCAAACTCGCGGCCGTTTCCAATATGGATACATTTGACCGTAATTCCATTTCGGCAGCGAAAAAGAGGTTGCCGTGGCTTCTCATCCTGCTTGTACTCGGGATGTTGACGGCAAACCTCATCGATTTATTTACGGAAACAATATCCAAAGTGGCTTTGCTTGCCGCATTTATCCCATTGATCGCCGGGACTGCAGGAAATAGTGGAACGCAAGCGCTTGCCGTAGCGGTACGCGGAATTGCAACACGGGATGTGGAAGACGAAAGCAAATTCAAACTGCTCCTCCGGGAAGCTGGAACCGGGTTGATCACGGGCTTGCTTTGCGCGATTTTCGTCGTCGCGCTCATCTATGTGTGGAAACATGAATTTCTCATCGGCCTTCTCGTTGGCGCGGCGATTCTCGTCTCCATATTCGTCGCGACTATTTCCGGTTCATTCATCCCATTATTCATGCATAGACTGAAAATCGACCCAGCTGTCGCATCCGGTCCATTCATCACCACACTGAATGACGTCATCAGTATTATTATTTATCTAGGTCTTGCCACACTTTTCCTCAGCGATCTTTGAACGCTGAGGGAAAGTTTTTTTGTTGGAGGATATTAAATTTGGGTTAAACTTTCCAATCGGGCTCCCTTCCCCCTTAGGAGAACCACTCCGAAACCGGGCGCATATACTACTTTTAAAAAAGGATGTGCTGACGATCTTGCATAATGAGCCATTGCTGTTTATCCAGACACCACCGGTTTATGTCAGAATCACCTTTACCGAAGAGCCAGCCCCGCTAGAGGAAGAAAGTACGTCCATTTTCGCTCCCCGGTCGGGGCAGGAGATTGAAAAAAGTTCCGTCCAGTTGGAAGTGGCCCGCCATGACGAAGAGCAGGAGACAGTGTCCGGAGAAAAGGCAATCGATCCGTCCGTAATCCGACGTATTATGTACTTGGCCTCCTCGTTTCCTCGGCAGATCTATAAGCCGCTGCAATTTGTGTTAAGTGAAGAAGCCATGACTGGAACCATTGCAAGGGTTGAAGGGGAATCGGTTTTCATTGAGTTGGAGGATGAAGAGCAAACTGTCGTCGCCATCGATTTAGTAGAAATTGAAGAGATTCTTTGGAGAGGCACCCCTTTTCAAGAGCGGTGACCGAATAGGCAGAGCGGAATCCTCCGTTCTGCTATTTATGCGTACAGAAAAAGTGCCCGCCGGCTAAGCCGGACGGGCAGTTACGCATTGCAGGCTGGCTTTTAAAAATCGTCGCAATCAATGAAAATGTCTTTAATACACTGAATTCCACAGAAGCATTTCAAGTCTACAGTAATACAAGATCCTGTCGGTGCAAAGTTTTCGACTCGGCAGATTTCCTCCAGGTCGATCTTACCGTGTTTCGTGATATCTACTGGACGACGGTCCCGATCGAGTGGCTCGAGCACTTGCAATGTGGCGCAACAATTGTCAAAGATGTTCTGTACTCTGAAGAAAACAGAGATACAGTTATTGTGATGGTGATGGTGCCCTTCTGATTCGCCACCTACATGACCATCGCTGTGCCTATGGTGATGTCTACGTTGTTCCCGTTTGAACAAAGCCTTGAACAAATCACCTTTGTCATTTGAAAGGGTGAATACCCGCGTGTTGGCCCGTTGACGTGCCGGGCTTACAATGCTGCCAAGCGGACTTGTAAAGCAGTCAGATGCGCAGTCGTCACAATCCCGATCATCGCGCAAGTCTTGCACGCGCTTGATCGCCCGCACCACTTCACAGATGCAGTTATCGTGTCCGCGAACGCCTCCGACATCCTCAGTTTTTCCACAACCCATTCTTAACACCTCCTTTTTTCAATTCCCTATACCTTATGCGACGTTTTTTCATGCGTAAGGGCAGACATACCGGTTTTGAATAAAGTTTCGGCGAAAAAGGCATACTGTGAAAAAAGTGGAGGGGACGCCTATCCGAAAGCTCGTTATCGTAATTTTTCTGCTCGTCCTCCTAGCGGGGTGCACAGGAAACGGCATCCGGATTTTTAACGCAACGGATGAAGACAGTTCGCAGGCGGAAGAGTTATTCAAGAAAGACGAACGGCTGAAGTCGGTCAGCGCAGTGTTCCACGAGGAACAGTTGCTGACGGGCGTAAGGGTCGAAACATTTTCCCGTTTTCGCAAAGGGAAAATCGAGAAGGAATTGAAAAAAAAGTTGGAAAAGCTCTATCCGGATTTGGATATCACCGTTTCGGCCGATAGTAAAATTTTGTACGAAGCGACGAAATTGATGAATGAAAGTGACACGAAGGATGTCGGGAAGAAAATCGACGACTTAAAATCTTTACTAAAGGAAGAGACCTGATGAATGAAAATAAGTATGCGAAACTGGAAAAAGAGAAGTCACCCCAGACTCCTTTACTAAAAAATCTGTTCAAGGCGTTTCTGACAGGCGGCATCATTTGTTTGGTCGGCCAGCTTGTCTCACTCTTTTATATCATGTTCTTCGATTTCACCGAACGGACCGCCAGCAATCCGACTGTCGCGACGATGATTTTCTTCGCCATGCTGCTAACCGGATTCGGCCAATATAAGAAGATCGGACAATTCGGCGGTGCGGGAGCCTCTGTCCCGATCACCGGTTTTGGCAACGCGGTCATCTCCTCGGCAATTGAACATAAAACGGAAGGATATGTTCTCGGAGTAGGCGGGAATATGTTCAAGCTGGCGGGCTCGGTCATCTTGTTCGGCGTATTTTCCGCCTTCCTTGTCGCATTGATCAAGACCATTCTCGTGAAGTTGGGGGTCGCTTCATGGTGAAACGTGGGCTCCTGACATTCCAGACATCTCCTTGCCTAGCTGCGACTGGTGTAACAGCGGGCCCTTTGGAAATGAAAAAAAGCCCCTTTGCCGCATTATTCGACAAAGGGTACGACGATGAACGTTGTGGGCTGAAGACGAATGAGCACGCCCACGCCAAAATGCTGGAAGACGCAGTGATGATTGCTTTGAGCAAGCTAGAACAAATCCCGGCCGATGCCGATTTCCTGTTCACCGGAGATTTAGTAAACCAGATGACCCCGTCGAATTTTGGTGCAACCACATTGGGGATCCCCTATCTCGGGTTGTTCTCCGCCTGCGCCACCTCCGTCTCATCCATCATTGCGGCTGCCATGGTGACTGAACTGGGCATGTCAAACTGTTCGTTAGCGGGGTCTTCCAGTCAACATAACGCGATTGAAAGGCAATTCCGCTATCCAATCGAATATGGCGTCCAAAAGTCAGAAACAGCGCAATGGACGGTGACTGCGGCTGGTGTCACAGCGATCACGCCGAAGAGGGAAGGGTATCCGATTGTAGAGAAAGCAACCATCGGCTGTGCAATTGATCTTGGTATGACAGATCCATTAAACATGGGCGCCGCGATGGCACCGGCAGCATCCGATACACTCGTCCGCCATCTCGAGGGACATGGAATGCAAGCCGCTGATTATGATCTGATTATGACAGGAGACTTGGGGAAGACTGGTTTTGAACTATATAAGACGCTGGCGGAAAATCATGATATTGAGATAACGCCGAATTTTAGGGATGCGGGATCGGAATTTTACGGGAATGACTCGTCATTCCTGGCGGGGGCTAGCGGAGCCGGTTGCTCCGCGGCCGTTTATTTTTCTGACGTCTATGGAAGTATGATGAAAGGGGAATTGAAACGGGTTCTCCTTATCGCGACGGGTGCCCTCTTATCCCCGCTGTCTTTTCAGCAAGGAGATACGATCCCGTGTATTGCACACGCAGTCGAATTAACGATGAAATGAGTGGGTCAGATGCTTTCAATATATGTCACTGCATTTATCGTCGGAGGATTGGTTTGCGTCATTGGACAACTGCTGTTTGATGTGGCAAAACTGACACCGGCGCATACACTATGTCTACTTGTCGTAATCGGGTCGGTCCTGGATGGATTCGGTCTCTACGAACCGTTCATCGACTTTGCCGGGGCGGGCGCCACGATCCCGATCACTTCTTTCGGTAACTCCTTGACGCATGGAGCGATGGCGGAGGCGGAAAAGCATGGCTTGATCGGTGTGGTGACGGGAATGTTCGAAGTGACGAGTTCCGGAATCAGTGCAGCTATCATCTTCGGTCTCATCGCCGCGTTACTATTTAAGCCGAAAGGGAAAGTATGACGGGAGACAAAGAATAAACAGAAAAAATTATATCGGGTGATTGAATCCATTGTGTCTTCGCCCCCTCCTTTCTTATCGCCTCTGCATAGTATAGGTGGAAGGGAAGGAGGGATTTTCATGTTTGGATGCAATCCGTATGGCGGCGTACAGGGCGCGTATGGAGGAGGAGGCTCTTATGGCGGTTCCACTTTCGTCCTTATCGTTGTTCTCTTTATCCTGCTGATTATTGTGGGCAGGAGTTTCTGTTAAGGGAATAACTGACGCGGCCAGCTAACAGAAAATCGGAACCGTATGCCGGCATATTGTCGGCAACGGTCCGTTTCCAACTCCTCTAGTAATGGATATAGAAGAAGGGAGTTTACAAGATGAACGATTCGTTTTTTAAGAAAATCGAATCCAAGACGGGTGTGCCGATGGAAGAAGTGTTTGCTTTGGCAAATGCCATCCAATATGCAGATTTCAGCGATGAGCGTCAAGTGAGGAAGATTGTCAGGAAAGTTGGAAAAATGGCTAAAAAAGATGTCCCACCACATGTAGAAGACGAGCTTGTTAAGTCGATTCTCACGAATGGAAAGTCTGTCAATCTGTCAGATATTCAAAATATGCTCGGTAATTAGTAACAAGTCGATCTCATTTTTTAGGTCAATTGAACGAATAATCACACAATAAGTTTCATAAGTTAAAAAAGAGGGTACAACAAAGAGGATCAATAAAAATGGGGAAGAGGTGTGCGACATGGGGTATATCATACCATATCAGCCAATTCAATCGCAGCTGTATGCCAATCGAATGGATAACGAAGAAAAGCGGTACACGTATATCGATCGAGTGGAAAAAACCGAGCTCGAGCCGGATTTTTCGGAACAATTGACAGAAAAAATTGTACAGGATGAAGAATTGAAAGAAGAGGCGGAACCAGTGAAACGATCTGCCCCACCGCCGTACCAAGGCTTCATCCATCCGAATCCGATCAACCTGTCACCAGCCATATCACAGATTGTTGGAAAAGGGATATCCGTCAATGTATATGTATAACTTAATTCAGCAGAAGTATTCGATTCAGTAGGGGTTGTGAATGAAGTAAATCCTTCGGCGGATGCTACAGAGTTTGAAGAGAGTTAATCGAAGAAGCTCTATACAAAATTTGGATGGAAGTACTTGATCCCACAATTAGGACACCAGCCTAGTTCCCTGAAACGTTCACGGGACTAAGCAGGTGCCCTCCGATCAACACAAAAAGGCCCGAATGCCATTTCTAGAGCATCCGGGCCTTTTTCTCCGTTCAAGCCGTTCCTAGCAAACTCTCTACCAATCAATTCGAAGGAACAGAAGCATGGACAGGGTCCGTTCCTTCGTGTCCGACGATGGATTTCTCCATCGCTCGGTGAGGGATATCTGCGTCCATGAATTCCGGGGAAGTGATGACATAGCCCAGTTTTTCATAAAAAGGAATGGCGTATGATTGTGCGTTCAGGACGATTTTTTTCATACCTGTTGCTCCGGCATGCTGTTCGAGGGCATCCATCACGAGAACTCCGAGATGCTTTCCCCGATGTTCAGCCAGAACACAAACACGTTCGACTTTACCGGTGGATTCCCCGATTTCCCGAATGCGGCCGGCGCCGATCGCCGTCTTACCTTCATAGACGACGAAGTGGCTTGCCGTTTCATCAAATTCATCCAGTTCCAAGTTGAGTGGTACACCTTGTTCTTCCACAAAAACTTTCCTTCTTACAAAAAAAGCGTCCTCCCGCTCATTCCTCGAAGTGGCAATTTTGACTGTCACCAATATCACTCATCCTCATCCAGACGGAATGTTTCATACACCGTCCAAGAGCCGTCTTCCAGTTGGTAGAGAAGGTGGAGGCGGTCGATGACTTCGCTATGATCCACTCCGACCATCTTCAATTGTCCGATGATGTCATCGTGTTCTCCGGAAGAAAGTTTTTGGGCGATGGTAATATGCGGAACAAATTTATATTCAGGTTCCTCTCCGAAGAAATTGTAGTTCAAGTCTTTATGCAACGCAAGCAGTTCTTCATTCGGTTCAGCTTTGAAGTAGATTGTATTCGTGACCGGGGCGAATGTGCTGACTTTCGAAACATTCAATTCAAAGGGACGGTGCTTGTTCGTCACTTTCTTCAACGACTTCGCGACCTCATCGATTTCATGATCTTCAGCATCGAACACTTCTTTCAGCGTCAGATGGGGAGTAATCAGCGCATAATGCGGGTCGTACCGTTTCCGATAAGCGTTAGCAAGATCTTGGAGTTTTTTTGAAGGAAACGCTACAATTCCATATTTCATAATGAAGACCTCCTTGTGGGAATGTTTAGTATAGCCAATCTAATTTCAATTATAACAGAAATGCAAATGAATGTCTGTTCATACCATCATTCGCCGAAAGCCATTTGGACTGCGCGCCTGACATCGGGCTGCCAATGCTTCCATGTATGGTCCCCGTCGAATTCCTCATAGTAATGAGGAATCCCTTTCCTCCCGATGACTTCTTTCAACTCCCGATTCGGTGTCAAAAAGTCTTGGATTCCGTCCACTGTCGTCTTCACTTCGGTTTCACCTTTCCCGATGACGTGATAGATGAAATAACAGGAAGGATCGTTCACCTCTTCCACGGATTGCAGGACAGTTTGGTCGACATAGGGGGAATGAAGGAGCACTTTTCCGAATATATTGGGATACTTCAACGCGGTCAAAAGTGAAATGGTCGCAGCGAGGGAATCCCCGATCAGCCCGCGGCAACCGCCGATTTGGTCGGTCGGATAGTTGGCATCTATATAAGGCACCAATTCATGCGCAAGAAACCGGATATAGGCCTGATGGCGATCGCCTTCCGGATGATACATGCGTCGCCGCTCCGAAACGCTCTTATAAGGCACGCCGACAACAATGACATTTTCAATCTCGCCTTCATCCAGCAATTCATCCACGACACGCCCAATTCGGCCATATTGGAAATAGTCTTTCCCGTCCGAGGCGATCAATACGGAATAGGTGAAAAGCGGTGTGTA
The DNA here is from genome assembly GCF_038003045.1 of Sporosarcina sp. FSL W7-1349. NCBI lineage: Bacteria > Bacillati > Bacillota > Bacilli > Caryophanales > Caryophanaceae > Sporosarcina > Sporosarcina sp. FSL W7-1349. Next base: position 1,708,641 of record NZ_JBBOOK010000001.1, on the reverse strand, counting down.
ATTATGCGGCAAGTGAATGAGCAATTGCATTTCCTCATCCAATTCTTTACTGTATAATGAAATATCTTCAATCTTGCCATAATTCATGTTCCATTCCTCCTAGTGAAAGCGATTCTATCGGAATTGTATCATAAAGGATGGAGCAGGCATAATGGTTGTATTGTGAGACGCATGACAAATAAAGGGGTTGACTACTATGTTTGACACATCGAAGATCGTCCATTCAAAAGTGGTGACAGAAGCGACAAAACAGGCGTTGCTCCGCCGTGGGGTAACAGTGAAAGATATTGCAATGATCGTGTATGAAATGCAAATTCCTTACAATGCGGATTTGAAAATGGATGATTGCATCAATGCCGTAGAAAGCGTGCTACGGAAACGGGAACTCCAACACGCGATCTTAGTCGGCATCGAACTGGATGAGCTAGCGGAAAAAGGAATGCTCTCCGCGCCGCTCCAGCAAATCGTCGAAGCCGATGAAGGGCTTTTCGGGGTGGATGAAACGATTGCGCTAGGCGCCGTGTTTACATATGGCTCCATTGCCGTGACGACTTTCGGACACCTGGATAAGAATAAAATCGGGATTATCAACGAATTGGATACGAATAAAGGAAACGGCATCCACACATTCCTGGATGATTTGATAGCAAGTGTGGCGGCATGCGCCGCCTCCCGGACCGCCCATCGGACACGAGATTTACAGGAGGCGGAAGCGATACTGCAAGATGTGGAGCAGGAAGAAAAGGAAAAAGCGGATTGAAAATTAGAAGTCTGAAAAAGGGTAGAACGACTCCCTTTTCAGGCTTTTTTTGTGATTGCTAATAAAAGAAATAAAAAATAGTAGATTTTTATTAAGTTAAATGGCAAAATCAATCAGACAATTGTTCTATTTAAAAGATATAATTGCTTATCTCCAATGTTACAATTATAATAAAGTTACTTGGAATTGCATGGATTCCGAAACGCTTAGAAAGGAGAATGACCATGATTTCATTTGCAAATGTAAATAAGTATTATGGAGATTTCCATGTACTTAAAGATATCAATTTAGAGATAAAAGATGGCGAAGTGGTTGTTGTCATTGGCCCATCCGGTTCCGGAAAAAGTACGTTGCTCCGCTGCATCAACAAATTGGAAGCGGTTACAGACGGGGCTCTTTCTGTCAATGGAACGGTAGTCAACGCGAAAAGTACGGATATCAATAAATTGCGACGCAACATCGGAATGGTATTCCAGCATTTCAACCTATACCCGCATAAGACGGTCCTAGAAAACATCACACTCGCACCGGTCAATGTTTTGAAACAATCATCGGCAGAAGCGAAGAAAACGGCGATGTACTACTTGGAAAAAGTCGGGATTCCGGATAAAGCATCTTCTTTCCCGTCACAGTTATCTGGAGGACAGCAACAGCGCGTAGCGATTGCAAGAGGATTGGCCATGAAACCGGAAATCATGCTGTTTGACGAACCGACTTCTGCATTGGACCCTGAAATGGTCGGTGAAGTGTTGGATGTTATGAAAACGCTTGCACGGGAAGGGATGACGATGGTCGTCGTCACGCATGAAATGGGATTCGCTAAGGAAGTGGGCGATCGCATAGTCTTCATGGACCAAGGACGCATCTTGGAAGAGGCAACACCGGCTGACTTTTTCGCAAGCCCGAAAGAAGAACGGGCACGATTATTCCTCAGCCGTATTTTAAACCACTAAAAGGAAAAGGAGATGTTGAAAATGTTGAAATCTAAAAAACTGTTTATGCTTGCATTGACCGCCATTTTGTCAATCATTCTATTGGCAGCTTGCGGGACGAAGAAGAACGAGGAAGGCAGTACTAGCGGCAGTGGCGGAGGGGATTCAAGCGGCTCCCAAACGTCAAGCAATGCCTTAGAAGCGATTAAAGAGCGAGACAAGTTAGTTGTCGGGGTTAAATTTGACACAAAACTGTTCGGCTTGAAAAACCCATCCTCCGGTGAAGTGGAAGGGTTCGATATCGATATCGCAAAACAATTGGCAAAGTCAATCCTTGGGGATGAAAGCAAAATTGAATTGGTCGAAGTTACATCCAAAACGAGAATGCCTCTTTTGAATAAAGGGGATATCGATATGATCGTCGCAACGATGACAATCACGGAAGAGCGTAAGAAAGAAGTTGACTTCACAGACGTTTATTTCGAAGCGGGGCAATCCCTCCTTGTTAAAAAGGGAAGCCCGATCCAAAGTATTGAAGATTTGAACTCCAAAACGACTGTTCTGGCAGTAAAAGGCTCAACATCTACAGATAACATTCGCGAAAAAGCACCAGAAGCACCAGTACTGGAATTTGAGAACTATGCGGAAGCATTCACTGCGCTGAAAGCAGGTCAAGGGGATACGTTGACAACAGATAACTCAATCCTTCTCGGAATGGCTTCAGAAGATAATAACTATGAATTGGTTGGCGGCACCTTCACAGATGAGCCATACGGAATCGCTGTGAAAAAAGGTGAAACGGAATTGCTGGATGCTTTGAATGCAGCACTAAAGGAATTGCATGAGAGCGGCGAATTCGACAATATTTATAACAATTGGTTTGATTGAATCTGTTAAGCCGTCAGCAAGTATAAATGATGATCAGGGTGAGCAGCTAATGCGCTCATCCTGATTCAGGTAAGTGAGGTGGAATACGAATGGACTTTTCGATTCTGACAAATTATTTTGATATGTTCTTGGATGGGTTCAAAGTGACACTCATCGCCAGTCTGATTGCGCTCGTGGCAAGCTTCGTCATCGGAGTCATCATCGCTGTCATGAGGATTACGACAATTGCGCCGTTACGCTGGTTCGGCACAGCCTATACAGAGTTTTTCCGGAATATTCCGCTCGTCATTATTGCATTTTTCTTTTTTGTCGGGACACCTACATTAGGCATCCGATTTTCCGGTCTGACAGCAGGAACGATTGCTCTTTCCATCTATACGTCGGCCTTTATTGCAGAAGCGATACGATCGGGAATCTTATCGGTTCCAAAAGGGCAGATGGAAGCGGCCCGCTCGTCCGGTTTGACATATGTCCAGACGATGCGAATGATCATCTTGCCGCAAGCGATCAAGATCGTTATTCCGCCGATTGGCAATCAGTTCATCAATCTGGTGAAAAACTCCTCCATTTTGGCACTAATTGCAGGGGGAGACCTGATGTATCAGGGGGATTTGATTTCAGCAAAGACGTATATCGTGTTTGACGTGTATATTTTCGTAGCTTTGTTTTATTTAGTAATTACGATTCCATTGAGTTTAGGCGTGAACTATTTAGAGAAGCGCCTGGCCAATAGCCATTAAGGAGGTGTCATGATGGATTTCGTCGGAGCGTTTTCTCCTGATAACTTGAAGTTTTTGATGGAAGGCTTCATGGTGACGCTAAAAGTGGCGTTTATCTCCATATTCTTCAGTTTTCTTATTGGAGGATTGGTCGGCACGTTACGTTTTTCGAAAATGCCGGTCGTTTCACAAGTGTTGGCCGTGCTCGTTGAGATGATCCGGAACTTGCCGCTTCTTCTCATCATTCTATTTACGTATTTCGCGCTTCCTGAATTGGGGATCAACTTAGGTATCACCGTTTCGGCTATCGTGGCACTTACGGTTTTCGAATCGGCCATGCTTGCAGAAATTGTCCGAGGCGGTTTGAATTCAATCGAAAAGGGCCAAATGGAAGCGGCGCGCTCATCAGGCCTTTCATACGTCCAGTCGTTGCGGTTGATTATATTACCACAGGCTTTGCGTCGAATGGTTCCAAACTTGGTGAGCCAGTTTATCTCCTTATTAAAGGATACATCGCTTGCCATTATCATTGCATTGCCGGAACTGCTGCACCATGCGAAGATCATCCAAGGACAAAGCACGAAATACGTCATTCCGATTTTCCTGCTCATTTCCCTGATGTATTTCGTCGTCAACTACGCCCTTTCCATCTTGGCTAAACGCCTTGAACTCAAGCGGGCTTAGCACTAAAAAACCTGAAATCTCCAAAAGAGATTCAGGTTTTTTGTTTGGGATGAATGAAGGTCAACTTTACCCCTCTTCCGGGATCAACAGGTATTTTCCTCAGTAAAAAAGATTCTTAATAAACTTTTACAAAAGGTGTTGACTTCCCTTGCAGACTTGCTATAATAGTAATTGTCCAACAGAGACATTAAGCATATTCTCCCGATTCCGTAGCTCAGCTGGGAGAGCGCTACCTTGACAGGGTAGAGGTCGCTGGTTCGAGCCCAGTCGGAATCATTAGGTGCCAAACCTATGAGAAGACCGTCGGAACAACGGTTTATCTCGCGAAACAGACCTATTAGGCCGGATGCCTAGGGTCTGTTTTTATTTTTATAGGCAGCTTTGCCGACATTTTGACGGCGAAATCGAAAAACATATTGTTTCGTGATGATTCCTAATGCGCTTTTTTGCTTTTCAGAGCATCGCTTAATTTTTTTATCGCCATCTCATCGACGGTTTGAATTTTGTGTCCATAAATGTCATTGGTGATACCGATACCGGAATGGCCAGATCGATCAAAAGATTAATCATTGTCTGACACAAGGCGTGAATCGACACATAACTTTTGTGACGTTTCAAGAATCGCACCCACCAATTTTTAATTGATGTTGGATGGTAAGGTTCACATTTTCGTGACACAGTAACAAAAAGTGTTCTCCATTCTTCCACAAATCCTCTTTTTTGAATTCGAACCTTTCTTTTTTTCGTTGCTTGATCAAGCGTTCGATGTCTTTGATCAAATCCTCTGGCAATGAAATGTCTCTTCGTTTTGACCTTCTGCTTCCTTTTTTAATTTCGTTAATTTGGTAACCGTTTCTTTTCGTATAAGTCAAAGCATCTCTAACCTTAACAACGTTCCTGTCCAATTTTAACGTGATCTGCCAATGCAGCAACTCGCCTTCGAGAGCGCTAATTACGTCACTCGCTTCGTCGAGTGAATACGGCACAACTTCTTTATATTCTTCTAGCGGCTTCTTGACGCCGTCTAACGGAGATTCTTTCAAGTATTTGATTTCCACGGCTAAGTTAAAAATATTGTTCAAGATACGATAATGGTAGCGGATTGTGCTACTGGATAGCTTACCTTCTTTTCCGTCTGCCCACATACCATCTTCACCTAGATTGTCTAAAAAATCGATAATATGAAGCGGCTTCACCTCTTCGATACGGAAATATTGAAATGCTGGTAAAATACGCAATTCCAGATGATCAACGTATATTTCTAAAGTTGTATCAGCTAGACGTTTTTTTGCGCACTTGGGTAACTAAATGTTATTCACAAATTCGATGAACCCAATTTTTTTGTCTTCGACGTATCCTTTGTCAGTCAGCTTGGCCACAAATTTAGCAAGTTGAATATCTGCTTCACTTTGGTTTTTTGCAGATACTGTTCTGTATCTCCAATTTCTGCTCTTACCCCCAATTCTCGCCTAAATCTACTTCTAATTGATATTTACCTTTTCCACGCGGTCGTGCATGTCCTTTAGCCATGGCTGTAACTCCTTTCAGTTAAAATTCATGTGGTTGTAATCCGCTTATACTCATGGTGGAAAGTGGATCTTTCTAGTGATTTCATCTAATTTATCTCCTTTCAAGAATGTACGTTTGGGTTGTTGGTTAAAAGAAAAGCCCTGGTAGGGCAGGGGAGTGAAAGTCCCAACAGTGGTAAATACCTCCTTTTGGACAAGCTTCAAATAACTTTGGAAAGGGGAGGGTTTAAGAAAAAAGAGCAGAGTATGCGCATGAGGGGTGGATGATCATGAACCAGATACAGGAAATATCAAAACTATCAGATCGAATTCCAATTGAAGCATTGCAAAACATCCACAGCCGAGTAACGGATTGGCTAGCCGGTGTTGGTAATCATGACGATCCATATATTCATCAGCAATTGCGATATGCACAAAATCTCGCGAGGAGTGAGGGGAATGGGTGAGGAATTCTTCAGATGTATGATGAAAGCGGCGTTGCTACAACAAATGCAAATAAATCACGCCGACTCCCGAAAGCTAGGGCCAGGGATGTTTAGCGGCACCAATGAGCATCGATGGTATTTGGAGCACCATCCCAGCATCGGGACGGCTTTCACGGATCAGGACATGCTCCTGATTCGGATTAATGCACTGGATGCAAGGGACGAGGAATTGTTCGTGCAGCTGAAGGATCAACTAAGAGAGGTGGAGGTATGGTCAGAAAAATAACGGATCAGATTCATTTGCTGTTTGACGGTGATAGCAACAAGTGGAAGTGGTCGGACTTCCATAAAATGTGGGACGAGGGTGAGCTTATCAGCGACATAGCCAAAGCTTGCGGGACCAATCAGAAGGGTGTTGCCTTGCTGCTCATTGACCAGGACTACAAAGGGGAAAATAAACCGAGGAGGAACGGGGTTTTCGGGCATTAAAAAGACAGGGATCCCTCCCCGTCTTCGCTGACATCATTGTAACACATTGGAGGGGATCCAGGTGGGCGTAATTCAAGAAGATGTATTCGTAAAAAGAGCTGAAATTTGTGGAAGTGAAAGATGCTACGTTGGTAAGTCTTGGGGAAAATGCGGTTTATCGAGTAATTGATAATTCTATTGACGAGGTGGACAAGCCTGGTGAAGGTTTCGGCAAACAAATCATCACCTGACAGGATGATAAGTCGTTGTTTTATGAGGTTAGTTACACGGAGAGATAAAAAATCAGTCCCTTGTAAAGGGACTGAACTATTTTAGTTATTCATGTCCTGAATACCTGGACTATGTTCATTTGGCATTTGAGGCATTAAAGGAACCGGAAACCCTTTTGGAGGATCCGTTACTGAAAGTGTTTCATTGTTCCTGCTAGGAGTTTGACCTTGAAAAATTTCGCCTATGCGAGTAGGGTCTAATCTAAAATTGAATTGTGCATTATGATATCCTAACTCCACATATTTTCGGCATTCAGGATATTTATTGATATCGTAATTCGGGACAGGGAAAAGCTTACCCCATTCAACACCAAGCGTTTCCAGTGCTTTTGCAAAAGCATTTTGGTGTGCGTTATCTCGAACAATGAGAAATGCTAATGTTTCACGAAATGTTTTGTTGGAACTCATTTCATATATACGTGATTTTTGAAGGACTCCAGTGGATTCAAGCACTAAGTTATCAAGAAGATCACCTATAAGGTTTCCGTGTGAATAAACCCAAGAACCGTTCCAAGGATTTCCCGCAGCATCTACAGGAAGAGAAGCTTGAGCACCCATAATGTAATGATGGGGATTTGCATGTCTAACGGCATCATCAAGAGGTGCCTGATCGGCTCCGGCATTACCAGGGATAGCCGATTCACCTGAATCATTTAATAATTGGTTAATGGTATTCTGCACAAGCTCGACATGAGCGATTTCTTCCAAAAATACACCACGAAGTAAATCGCGATATTGTGTTTCCTTACCTCTGAAATTGGAACTTTGGAAAAAGTACTGCATCATGGTGCGCATTTCTCCAAAGTGACCACCAAGGATTTCCTGCATTACTTTAGCGGCTTCAGGGTCAGGTTTGTCGGGTGGAGTGACGGGGTTGATCAATTCTTCTTTGTAGTAATACACATTTAGCACCTCATTTATATATTAATGCTAAGTAGTATCAAGTAAAATGAAAAAAATATACCAAATCAAAAAATCGTCTATCGGAACATCCGAGGACACTGAGCAACGGCATTTCCGCTGTTGTTTGGTGTCATTTTTTATTGGAGAGGGGTGAGGGGATGAGGACGTTGCAAGAACAATTGGTCGAGAAAGGGCTCGTAAAGCCCGCAGAACGGGTGGGAGGTAATCGGAATGCCAAGGGGCGAGGGCCAAGCATCCAGAACGGCTGTCCGACCGGAAACTGCAGGAATTGATGGAGATGTGTACTGGAGAGGGCCGGGCGGGCGTTTCGGAGAAGAGAAGGGGAGGAGAAGTGCTTCATTGGCTGTTGGAAGGTAAAAGCATGAGGAGGATCGGATTGCATATGGGATTATCAGATAGACATATCGGCCGGATTAAAGACACTGTAGTACGGAAGATGTCGCAAATGTCGGATAGGTCGGATGTGTGAAGAAGGTATAATCCGGATGATACCGTGGAACGCAGGTCGGGGAGGCGGGTAGGTGCGGGGAATCCTCGTTGTCCTACGCCACACAAAATGCGTGCTGTCTCCCTATCTTTGCGCCCGAAGAAACCATATTGATCGCGTGCGGAAACACGCTGCAATGTGTTGTGTTATGTCTTTGGGCGTTTTTACATAAAGAGGGATTTTCACCTTACTTGGCGTATTGTGTCAGTAGGAGGGGGGAAGAATACAAATGAATAAATTAGACGATTTAGTTAAGGAATTCATTGAACGGAATAAAGAAGATGCAAGCTTGCTTGATAAGCTTGAGTTGAAACAGAAAGAACTGATTGTCGAACAGGAAGAAAAAACTAGACAAACTGCTATTAAGTTAATGCCGGTGATGCAGCTGATAGCTTCGATGGGTTATCGATTCAAAGGAAAAGATACAGATTATATGAGTTCTCGTGGACCGATACTTAAGCATGACTTAAGAGCAAATAGGTTGTATATTTTTTCTTTGGAGCGAAAGGGGCCTATCACTGTGGACCTTCGTGATAACGAAGTGAAGCCTATCACGTATCGGAAACTCTTAGAAGAAGTTGAATTTACTCAAGTAATGGACAGTTTGTTGATGACATTACAGTTTAATGATGATTTGATAGAGTTATACGAAAAAAGTAATTCGGAGTTAGAAGCTCAATTGAAAAAGTTTGACGATATCTAAACTTCAGCATCCTTCGGAGTGCGTTCTTATTTCAAGTGGTTTTACGCACTTTATTTGTGAATAGAAAATATATAGACTCGGGCGAGTAGAAATCTAGTGATATTAGCTTTTTTGCGTATACTAAATAAACCTGTTGAATTTGAATTTTTTCACTAGGTGTGTGCGTATTCTAAAATGTTGATGTACTATGAGTTGGCGGCTAACCTGTATTCATAGTTCAGATTATGTGTAACGAGAAAGAAGATCGTCTTCAACAACTTGTTTACACATGCGTTGGAAGCGACCATATGGCATTTGTTATAGGGTTGCTTTTTCAATTTGTCATAATAGTCAACGATGTGGTTTTGCCCAAAACGTCTTAACCTAATCATATTTTGAATGACAATATAAAGTAATTTTCTTAGGTGTTTAGTAAGCCCGTAATGAAAATGAAGGATGCCAAAGGAGCAGCCAAATACATGGGTAGGTACTTGGCGAGACCAGCCATCGCCGAATATCGCATTGTTGAATATGATGGCAAGGAGGTCAAGTTCTGGTACGAAGATTATAAGACAGGGAAACGGGTGAACGTGAAGCAAGTAAAAATTACAAGGAGAATTGGTTGAAAAATATTATTTTGTAGTAGAAGTGAAGGAAAGTCGAACAGTCCTGGGAAGGGGCTGTCCAGCAAGTCAGTGAAAACTGACTTGCTGTGACAGCCTTTTTCTCATCATATGGAGCGAAACCAGGTGAACCCTGCGTACCGTTGCTTTCTTTTCCAGGCTGACGCTTTCAGCGGGCATGGCTTCGGGAGGATCAAAGAATTAAAGGATATTCAATCAAGCTTCACTTCCGGTTGTAATTGAAAACATAATAATAGCTGGGTAACTGGAAATAAAGATAACAATGGTATAGAAAGAAGTACACTGCTCAGTTCTCAAAACAGTGTACTTTAATGCAACTTTTATTTATCCAGATAGTTGTAAAGCTTTCTAATGAAAGTATCGTCAACATCTGTCACGTAGGAAACAACTAATGTATTATATAATCCTTGGACTACGTTTAAGGCATTCGTATAAGCATTCCGCAGTTCGTTCACTTCAAGTTTTGATGTGATTGAAACGAAATCACGATAAGATTCGCAACTTATATCTGACTCTACATTCTTTGTGCTATTTACCCAACGTTCCACAGATTCTTCTTTTACTCTGATCAATTGCAATACATATTTTTGTACTTGGGTTAAAACCTCTAGCGAACGAGCCAACTCGCCTCTTCTCATCACATTCAGACCTAGTACCCATGCATTCACAAAGTTATTGAAAGTGAAGTTTACATTTTCATCCGTCATCCGATCTGGCCCTGGTCCTTCTAGCTGCTCTAGCAAGGACTTTAAACGACCTGTTGAGTCATACAAAAACATAGACTCGGTATCCGGAAAAACGCCTGTCGGTTTAAAACTTTTGACAATATCCATTTCAGACACAGTGAGAAAATGAAATTCACCACGGATCATATTTGAAAATATGGCTACCTGGGTTCCATATTCATTGAAAAATAGTAAGTCCACAGGATGTACTTCAGAAATCCATTGTCTTGAATTGAAATGATTCATGGATTCATTATCAATGAACAGATAAAACTCGACATCTGAAAAAGGGTCTCCTTCATTCTTGGTGAATGATCCATACATCATACAGGCGGAGACCGCATGATCTTGAAGGCATTTATTTTTAACATCCTGAATGATTTTCTTTTGAATTAACAAATTGAACACTCCTTATCTATAGTTCTTCCTCAGATAAGAAATGAATCGACTACCGGACAACATGTGCAACACATATGGAATGCTCCTTCCATTCGTAAGTTACAATGATTATAGCATAAACCACAAGAGTTATTAAAATGCAATTAGTTGATTTGGTCACTAGGTGTCTACAATAGAACTAAATAGTAGGATTGTCTTATATACATCAGAAGGTAAGTAATTGGAATGATAATGAATAAGACATACAAGACATAGATAGGCTATACTTTGTTGCACAGTAAAATTAAGGTCTTGTAGAATACAGCTAACAGAAATGAAGAGAACTGCAATGACCGAAAAAAGACCAAGAAGAACCTATACCCTAGAGTTCAAAAAAAAATGGTTCAGCTTTATGAAAATGGTAAACTCAGAGCGGATATTATCCGTGAATACGAGTTGACGGCTTCAGCATTTGATAAATGGGTAAAACAGTCGCAAAGCACGGGTTCTTTCCACGAGAGGGTAATCGAACACCCGAAGAGGAGGAGCTGCTCCGACTCCGAAAAGAAAATCAGCAGCTTCGGATGAAGAACGATATTTTAAAGCAAGCAGCGCTGATCACGGGACGAAAATAGACGTGATCCGTAATAATGTTGATAATACAGAAATTAAATAGACAGGACTACAAAGGTGTTAACAGTGGTGGTTAAATCCTCTCCAAAAGACAACGCATTATCCGCGAAGGTTTTGAAAATCGCTAAAGAAATTAGAGATTGGATTTCAGGTTATTAATAGTTACGAAAAAGCATCTCATTCGAGGTGCTTTTTTTTTGAAAGGAGAATTATCAAATGAGCAAACCAAAGCTAGCAAAAGTCGAAAACGTGGCACAGCTAGACACCCGCAATAAAATATGTGAAGACCATTGAAACAATGAATGAGGTACTGCCGTATGCCATTCAGGAGTGGGATCTGAAGGCGACCTTTTTGCCCAATTGATTCTTCAAATCACTAAAAGAGTTAGATACAGAGGGAAAAGGTATAGATTTAATTGACGAAGGAGAGATTAACAAGGAATCCTTAACGGCGTAGGAAAATTTTAAAAATGGACCTATATGTAAAACGGTCTGAACCCGAAGAATTTTTCGTTAAAACTTATAGTGAAAACGAAAAAAATAGTAACGTTATCTGCAAAGGTAACTAGGAGAGAAACAAATGGGCAAAACAGTATATATGGTCAGGCATTGTCAAGCTACGGGACAAGAGCTGCAGGCAGAACTGACTGATAAGGGAATAGAACAAGCGAAAGAACTGATGCGCTTTTTTGAGAAGCGGAATATTAAGCACATTATTTCTAGCCCTTTTACGAGGACGATTCAATCCATCCAGCCAACAGCAGACAGCCTAGGCTTGCAAGTGGAAATTGACGACCGGCTTACTGAGCACAGGCTGCTTTCAAAAAACCTAAAAGACTGGCTAGAACGCCTTGAAGAATCTGTTCGGGACAGGGATTTGAAAATGGCAGGCGGAGAATCAAGCCAAGAAGTAGCAAAAAGAGGAATGGAAGTGCTTGAAGCAGCGACTGACGGCACCGTGCTGGTTACTCATCGTAATACGATGGGGCTATTATTGTTTCAAATTGATGGCATTCAGGGGCTCAAAAAATGGACAGTCTTATCACACCCAGATGTCTACGAAGTGAATGTGAAAAATAATAACTATTACGTGAGGAGAATCTGGGGTTGAAAAAATCGTCAAAAAATAACTCCCTGATATCGGAGGTGTATTATGTTGCCAGTTACAAAGATAGATGGGGTAGACCTGTATTATCACGTTCAAGGCAAAGGAATACCTGTGGTGTTTATCCATCCTCCCTTACTCACAAGTATGAATTTTATCTACCAAGTGAATGAATTATCAAATCGTTTCAAAGTTATTGTCTTTGACATTCGTGGCCATGGAAACAGCTCTTTTTCAGAAAAAGCATTGACTTATCCATTAATTTCACATGATATCAGCCAATTATTGGACCACTTAAAAATAGATCAAGCTTTCATATGCGGCTACTCAACTGGAGGGTCCATTGCTCTTGATTTTTTGCTGACGTACCCCGAGCGCTCTTTAGGGGGCATTCTTATAGGAGCCCTGTCAGAAGTAAAGGATTCATCATTAAAAAATAAAATTAATTTAGGGGTAAAGCTAGCGGAATGGAAGGCACATAAAGCTCTTGCTGTATCCGTTTCCTTTACTAACTCCAATACTAGACAATTGTTTAAAGACTTATATATCAACGCAAAAAAAGGAAAAGCCCAAAATATTGAACAATATTATCGATACAGTTTGCACTATAACTGTACGGACCGTTTAGATCAAATCATTCTCCCTGTTTTGTTGCTGTATGGGGAAAAAGATAAGGCGTTTCATCGCTATGCCCACTTATTACATGAGAAGCTCCCAGTCAACGAGTGCATCCTCATAGGAGACAAAAAACATCAGCTTCCTACAAAGGCGGCTGTGGCGGTGAACAATTTCATTAAGCAGTTTGTATCTATTCATGGAGCTCAGAACGGAGAAAATTGAATGGTCGCTCCCTGTTTTTTAAACATAGATATCCAGAGGGTTCTTAATCTAAACACTTTGCTCAATCAAGAAGAGACCCTAACGTCTGTACTAGGGCTCTTCTTACTCTAGTTAATGTTCGGGAAAAGCATCGGTTGTTAATAATATAGAGGCATAATGATGAAATTAAAGGCTTAAATGAGATTACTATAATTTAAAAAGTTTGTAAGAGAATTTGAATTTAAACCTCATTCTACAAAAAATCCTGATTATAAAAGGTTTAGAAAAGTGCCCTTCTGCTGATTTACTTCCTGACCTTTCCGACTATTTTTTTGAATGTATGGAAGTGTATAAATTAGCAATTCCAGCGAAAGCAGATTAATGGAAAAAAATCACTTGATTATTTCAGAAAGTAGTACACAAGCTATAAATGTTTAAGGAAAAAAACAATCAAGGAAAGGGGTGGGTTCAAAATGAAGAATAACATTCAGGTATTACCAATTGTAGCGGCCATTGGAATTGGGGCTGCTGCCTATAGCCTAATGACCGGGCGTGGCGGACAATTACAAAATATGATACCGCAGTTATCTAACATGAGCAATCAAGGCACAACAAATCAGTAAAAGTAATCAACAGCTAGAACAATTTCTCAATAAGTTTAAGCAACGAAATACTGACAGTTAGCTATCATTCTTAGCTAACTGTCATTTAATACAATTTAAAAATTCAACACATTAAAAGATCGGTTATTTGCTTCCAATTCAATAAGAGATGAAAGAGGGAGTAAGGGGATATTCCAAGTCTCCAAAAAATCTCGAAATTGATGAGGGAAATGTTGTTTCATATCGAAAAAAACATTTCCCTATGAGTACCTCACCAAGTGGATAATTAATTTTTAGTTTTTCATATACAACTTATTCACCATACTGACGCTTTTTCTGTCTGTAGTGATCTATGGTTTCAACGCTCCCGAGGATGAATACAATCGGTGTATAGATTCGTGCGAACTGTAAATGCACTTTGTCTTTTAAAATCAAAGGGTAGTACCTTCGATATTGAATAGTATGGGATTCAAGAAGCGTCCAAAACCTTTGTGGTTCCGGGCTCTTTTAACAATTAGAGATTCTACAAATTCCAAATTTAAAAGAACAAAAAATAACGGGTTCGGTTGATGAGTTGAAAAACATTGAATAACAACAAAAAAGGAGATACCGATTCATATGTGAATCGGTATCTCCTTTTTTGTTCAGACTGTAGACAAACTCCAGAAATTTTGGAGTTTGCCTACAGTCTTTTTTCTTTTACAATGGAAGTAATCTTAGGAAATGTTGATTTCCGCTGCGGATGGACGCTTTCCGCGGGCACGGCTTCAGCCGCTTCCCTCGCTGCGCTCAGTCCAGGGTCTTCCGCTCGTGCTGTTCCCGCTGGAGTCGCCATCCTCCGCTCCAATCAACAGTTTTTCCTTCAAACTTACAGAGGTGATGGATATGATGACGAAGAATCAAATGAACCAACGAGAACAGTTGGAAATGCTGACTATTGAACAGTTGGTGCCCCAGGATCATTTGGTACGTAAACTGGATGCAGCCATTGACTTCGCGTTCATCTATCCATTGGTGGAAGACCTGTACTCGACAATCGGGAGACCCAGTATCGACCCGGTGGTACTGATCAAAATGACATTCATCCAATATACCTTCGGCATACGATCCATGCGCCAAACGATCAAAGAAATTGAAACGAATATGGCATACCGCTGGTTTCTCGGCTTTGGCTTTCATACAGAGGTGCCCCATTTTTCCACATTCGGGAAGAACTACATTCGCCGTTTTACAGATACGGATCTATTTGAACAGATCTTCTATCGGGTGCTGAAGGAGGTCGCAGATCGTGGGCTTCTTAGCCCGGATCATGTCTTTATCGACTCCACCCATGTGAAAGCGAGTGCGAACAAGCGCAAGTTTCAAAAGAAAGTGGTTCGGAAAGAGACCCGGGCATATGAGAAGAAGCTCCAGGAGGAGCTCAACATGGACCGAGAAGAGAATGGGAAGAAACCGTTCCCTCCGGAGAAGTTCGAAAAGGAAGAACATAAAGAGATCAAGGAGTCAACGACAGACCCGGAGAGTGGCTACTATGTAAAGGACGAACGGACCAAGCAGTTCGCCTATTCCTTCCATGCAGCTACGGATGAAAAGGGATTTGTTCTCGCAAACATCGTCACTCCAGGTAATGTCCATGACAGCCATATGCTTGAGCCGCTGGTACAGAAGATCATCGACAAAGTGAAGCGGCCAATTGCCGTTGCCGCCGATGCAGCCTACAAGACGCCCGCGATTGCGAACTTCCTGATTGAACATCAGATCCTTCCTGCACTTCCTTACAAACGGCCGATGACCAAGGAGGGTTTCTTCCGAAAACACGAGTATGTCTATGACGAGCACTATGACTGCTATCTCTGTCCGGAAGGACAAGTCTTACCGTATAGGACGACCACAAGGGAGGGATACCGTCAGTATGCCTCGGCACCATCCATTTGTGCATCGTGCCCGGTGATCAGTCAATGCACTCAAAGTAAGAATCAGCAGAAGATCATTCAACGTCATATCTGGCAGGATTACCTGGATGTAGCGGAGGATTTGAGACATCATCATGAGATCAAAGAGATATACGGGAGGCGTAAAGAGACGATTGAACGTGTCTTTGCCGACGCCAAAGAAAAGCATGGCATGCGATGGACAACCCTACGAGGGCTAAAAAAATTGTCCATGCAAGCGATGCTTACGTTTGCTGCCTTGAATCTTAAGAAGTTGGCCAGCTGGACGTGGAAAGCGCCAGCCACGGCGTAATAGAAAGAAAAATAGAAGAGTGGTAGGGCTCATTTCCGTAAAAAAACACTTAAAACAGGAAAAGGGTTGGAAATCAAATCGATTTCCAACCCTTTTTTGTTTTTGAATTCGATAATCGGTTACATAGTTTAAAGGGGTTATCTTTAAAGTCCGTTTGAAGTATCGACAGCATTCCGATCGGCTTAATTGCCCCGCCAACCCCTGCCATCGTTTGGGGTGTTTTATCTGGTATAGCTTTAGCTTTTTATACTCTATATGTCGTTCCTTTACTGAAACAATTCGACTCACTTGTCATTGTCGGCTGGGCAATGATTATCGGTGGTTTTGCATTAAGTTTTATTCAACCACCTTGGGATATGGACTTTACAAGATTACCAATAGAAGCCTATTTATACTTAATATTCGTTATACTATTTGGTACAATGATTGCGTTCTGGTTTTATATAGAAAGTTTACAAAGTCTTTCACCTAAAGAAACAAGCCTTTTAGGCAGTTTAGAACCATAAGCAGCTGTTCTAACAACAGTCTTTTGGTTAAGAGAACCTTTTGGTTTTTTTCAATGGGTTGGTACTACTTGTATTATTGCGATGATTTTATTTGTGGCATTGAAAAAGTCTCCTTCAAATAATCAAACTTTAAAAAATTGAATACCAGTCAAAGTGATGTTAACGGGCCTTGATAGTTGGGAAATAGTGGACCCTTCACTGTTCTTCTTTTTAATAAAGTTATAGGAGCTCAGTGAACAAAATAGTGAAGGGAGATTTTTATGATAATTTTAGTTGTTTTTGGAGTCTTATGTGGAATGATTGCTAGTATAGTTGGGGCAGGTAGTTCCATGATGATGACGCCTTTGCTGTTATATTTATATCCCTTACTTACCGGGACGCAATTTACTATTCAAACGATCACATCCGCAACGCTTGCACTTACTCTTTTTTCTACAGCAACGGCTTCGATCCGGTATCATCAGGCAAAACTCATACCGTATCGTTATGCTCTAATACTCGCAGCTAGTGGTTCGTTCGGGTCATTTATCTCTGGAAGTTACATTGCGCAAT
The DNA here is from genome assembly GCF_038003045.1 of Sporosarcina sp. FSL W7-1349. NCBI lineage: Bacteria > Bacillati > Bacillota > Bacilli > Caryophanales > Caryophanaceae > Sporosarcina > Sporosarcina sp. FSL W7-1349. Next base: position 1,691,645 of record NZ_JBBOOK010000001.1, on the reverse strand, counting down.
ATGTAAACCATTTATTTGTTTTGATCCTTTTTGGTATTATTGCTGTTTTGTCGTTCGTCTTTAATTTAATTCCCATTAAAGAAAATAAGGTTGAGAAACCGGAGACAATACTTTTAGTAATAGGAATTATTCTTATCTTTTTCTTAGGTATCACTACAGGCATTATTGGAATTGGAGGTATGGTTCTGTTTATGCCATACCTAGTCTATGTGTTGCATTTTCCAATTCGCAAAGCAATCGGAACTACCACACTTTCTGGAGCTATGATTGCTCTTTTCGGGATTATCGGAAAATCTGTCGCAGGCATGATGTACTGGAAAATCGCCCTAATTGTTGCTATTGGTGGGATGGTTGGGGGTTATATTGGGCCTAGTTTAGGCAAATTCTTCCCTGAGCGTATACTGCGTTATGGTCTGGGGGGCATTCTGCTTTCGATTATAGCAATGGTCGTAATAGATATTATCCAATTAGTCAGGTAATGTGTTTGATAATAAAAGGGAACAACTTTTCAATTTTTGTTGCGGTTTTATATGACTTGATCGTTACGCATGGCAAACGCAAAACGACTGTATTGCAATGTAGCTACCGCACCCAATGGTTGTCGGAACAATAATCTTCTTTGAATTAAGACTCTTAACAGGCCAGATGGCTAAGGGTCTTTTTTGTTGTCTATTTTCATGGATGCCGAGATGGAAGGGATGGTTTGGTCCCTTGCGGCAGCATTGACTTAATTAATGGAAAACGATGCGAAATTTTAATTTAAATTATCGGCTGGGCTTATTATAGTTACCGGTGCTGAGAAATATGTAATGAAAAAGTTAAGAATTGGGCGCATTTATGCTACAATGAATTCCGTTCAATCGAATCTCTATGCTTTCGTTCAAAAGATTGCGCTTGTCAATTTCATGTATGAAGGCTTGATTTATAAGAGCAGTTGAAACGGGAGTTCCTGTTCCTATCTTAGGCTCTAATGTGAGCAGGTTAGAAATCGTGATTGCTCAAGGTCTGCATATTGCATTGATTGCAACGATTTAAGCAACAGGTCCGACTACCGCAAACATTCTCAATGAACTAGCCGGACGAAAAAATAAACCGTTCTGATTAATACCCTTGTGATTTCTGAAGTATCCCAGCTTTGGAAATTGGCAAAGCTTTGTTCCATGACCAATGGATCCACCAAAACATCTTAGAAAATAATAATGCCGATGTGAGATTATTCGCCAAATTTTCAATGACTTGTGCTTTTGGAAATTTAAACTATGCTTTAGCGGTTCCACCTGTCAGTGCACGGGCTATCCTTGAAAAAGCAAGATATCATAGAGCTCCGACAGATAATTAACAGGAACGATAAGTAGTTAATATTTAATTTCGGAGTATGACCTCGCATGGCAATAGAAACAGAAAGGATTTTTTTATGGTCATACAAAAAAGTATTTACTTAGTTGCAGCTGTATTCGTAGGCTTCCTTTTTAATATGCTGAATATCCCTGCCGGATGGCTGATCGGTTCGATACTGACCGGGATCATTTGTGGCGTGTTCATTACACGTTTCCAATTTCATCGAAACCTTTTTAAACTAGTGTTGGCTTTTGTAGGTGCCAATATTAGCCTGTTAATACATATTGATAGCTTGAAGCTAATCTCCCATCTTTTTCTCCCGTTGCTGGCCACCATCCTTGTTCTGATTGCAACTGGATATTTACTTGGGCTTCTTTTGCATAAAAAAACAAATATTGATCGGAACACGGCCTTTTTCTGCTGTATTCCAGGTGGTGCTTCTGAAATTATCGGAATTAGTGGTCAATATGGCGCAGATGATCGGTTGGTTGCTGCGTTCCATACGATTCGAATTACTTTTTTTACAATTTCCATCCCATTGCTTATAGGTTATTTTCATCCCATAACAGTTGAACCGACCGTGCAACACTCGATTACTCTTCTAAGTCCTTCGCAAATCTTGTTCTTTCTCATTGTCATCTTGATCACCCTTTTTCTTGATAAAAAATTAAAGTTTCCAGGCGGTACTTTAATCTTCTCTATCGTAACGGGTTTTCTATTGACGACATTATTCATGGAGATCGAGCCAGTGCCACGAACGACCTCGGGAATAGGCCAAGCATTGATCGGTGCTTTTGTAGGGATTCGATTTGATCGGGAGGTCCTTAAAAGCGTGTGGAAAGTAGGTCCCACCACAGTACTAATCATTTCAACCCTTTTTTGTATCACGTTAGGAACCTCCTTCATTTTTATGCTAATTACGGGTCTTCCTTATGCAACGAGTTTGATCAGCACGGTACCTGCCGGAGCTGCGGAAATGACGGTTACCGCTGTTGCCTTGGAGGTTAATCCGACGATTGTAGCGAGCTTGCACATTATCCGGGTCATCACCCTGTTCTTACTGTTATCTTTTTTATTGAAGTTTTTGAAAATAAAAACGAGTAATGAGGTTTGAGGATAGAAGGACGGAGCGAGTTATATGAAACAAAAAATAACCTAGTTCGATGGGAATCTTGAAATAGCCGGCAATCTCGAAAGCCGGCTATTTCATCTTTTTGTGCATGGTCATCAGAAGGGGAAGCGTAATCGGAATGACCAAAACATGGGCTAAAGAGCTTGGTAAATACGGCATACGTGTAAATGCTGTAGCACCTGGATTTATCAAGACAGAAATGACGGATTCTCTGCCTCAAAAAGTTCAAGAGACTATGATGAACAAATCCCCATTAAATGACTTTGGTACTGTAGAGGATGTGGCGAATGGCTACGCATTTCTGGCGTCTGATGAGGCGCGTTTTATTACAGGGGCTATCTTGAGTATTGATGGTGGCTTGGTTATCTAATTACATTTTGTCTGAAGGAAATAGAGCGAGTTGATCATATTGATATATGGTCAATTCGCTCTTTTGTTGTGATGATCTATTGGCTAGGAAGAGCCAGCGAAATTTAATATAGTTTTCAACATGTTTTGAGGGGAAGTACCGATGTATTTCTGTATTTTAAATATATGGATTATCAATTACTTATGTAACCCATACTTTCGCATTTTCGAATAAAGAGTCGATCGACCAATCCCAAGTATAAGCGCGGCTTGAGAGCGATTGTTGTTTGCCTTGGCAAGGGCTTGTACGATGGATTGTTTTTCAGTTGTTTCAAGTGTCCAGCTATCATGGTTTTTTTCCGGTTGACTCATCAAGCGTGTACTCTGGACGATTGGGAGAGGGATGAGTGAATCGGGTAAATGAACGGGCTCGATCCATTTAGTAATTCCAAGGTTGTACGCGCGTTCCAGTATATTTTCTAATTGCCTTACATTTCCTGGCCAGTCATAATTCTGTAAGATGGAAACTGCTGCACTTGTGAGGCCCATCACGTTTTTCTCCATTTTTTCATTTAATTTTTTGATTAGATAGTCACATAGGAACGTCAGATCATCGATCCTTTCCCTTACTGGTGGGATATGAATATTGACAACATCGATACGATAGTATAAATCTTCACGAAATGTTCCTTCCCTCACCATCTTCTTCAAATCTTTATTCGTTGCAGCAATAATACGGACATCCGCATCACGGACGACTGTATCCCCAATTCGTTCGAATGTTTGTTCTTGTAATACTCTCAGTAATTTAGCTTGAAGCGGGAGTGGCATATCGCCAATCTCATCAAGAAATAATGTTCCTTGATGGGCTAATTCGAATTTGCCAGGTTTTCCTCCTTTTTTTGCACCAGTAAATGCGCCTTCTGTGTACCCGAAAAATTCAGATTCCATCAGGTCTGCTGGGATTGCTGCACAATTCACTTCGATAAACCGACCGGTTCGTCTGGATTCCTCATGGATTGCCTCCGCAAATAATTCCTTTCCGGTTCCACTTTCTCCCGTTATTAAAATAGTGGAACTTCCTCCTGCGGCTAACAACGCTTCATTTTTAATTTTAACCATTTTAGTATTGTAACCAATGATTCGTTCGAAGGCGGAATCTTGTTTAGTGATGCGCTGTAGTTCGCCTTTATAGAAATTCAGCTCATTGTGTAAATGTTCGAGACGCAGAAATACATCCTTCCATTCATCTATATTTCGAAAGATCACTTTTGTAATAGTTCCTAATAAGCGATCATCTTGCATAATGGGGTCTTGGGAAATGAAACATGGATTTTTTAATATGGTTCGAACATCTCCCTCCACTCGATTACCAGCCAACACTTGTTCGAACGTAATTTCAGGGATCACGGTTGTCCAATGCTGGTTGAGTGTTTCAGCTTCAGTTATTTTAAAAAGATCATAAAACGCATCATTCACAACGGTAATGATTCCTTCTGCGTCTGTAATGATAATGGCATCAAAATTCTTAGCCAGTGCGTGGTGCAAAGTATGTTGAAGCCGTTTTGTAGACTCGAGTTCTGTTGCGATTGTTTCTAATTTCGTTATGTCTTGTAGAACAACCATTGCGCCACTTATTGTGTGTTGAAATTGGATGGGAATAAAGGAGGCTATTAATATATGTTCCCCAATTTCAACCTGTTGAGGCTTACTAGGAGAATGTTGTTGCAGTGTTTCGTTGAAATGGTCCAGTAATTGTGGAAATAGATTTTGAATGGGCTGATATTGGACTTCCTCTTTTTTCATGTTAAACATTTTTTCCGATTTTTTATTGAAAGTTAAAATCTGTTGTTCTGTATTTATTGAAATGACTGCGTCTTCCAGGTTCTCAATCAAAGCACTTAATTGGTTTACGAGCAATTCTTTTTCATGTAAGAAGCCAGTTATAATATCGGATTTTGTGACAATCCCATGTACTCGACGATGTTCGTCGATGACAATTCCATGAGCAACTTTGTGTTGAAGTAAGGTGTTCCGAGCAATATCAAAATTATCATTGCGATTTAGCGTAACGACATCGTGCGTAATAATAGAAGAAATCGGTAAGCGGATATCCGTTCCTTTAAGCATTTCACGGAACAAGGAATATTTACTAACAATACCAATCAACTTTTCATCTTCATCGACAACACATGTTACATCCGTACGTTTATGTAATAAAACTTGTATGACATCTGCAATTTGACTCGTAGGTTTCAGGGTGATGACATTTTTAGCACAGTAATCACTGATACTTAATTGCAATTATATTTCCCCCTATCGATTCAAAACGTCAAAGTTTGTTGGAGTATCTATTCATATCAATAATAGACTTACCTCATGAATTTCCTATCACAACTGATATACATGTATTGTACCATTTTAGTGCAAAAATCTAAAGGTTCGGTCAATTTTATGTGCCATAATCTGTGCAAAAACGATACAACTGTACTGTGCGGGATTTGCACATGTTACACCTAAAAAGATTTTTCTTTAACTGGAATGGTTAGTTATCGTCGTTTTCAAGTTTGGCATGATAATTGCAATAACTAATAGTGAAGGGGCAAATCATAATTGCTATTTACATTTGGAGGTGCAAGATGATGTTTGTTAAATCGGAAATGAGCGGAAGTCTGTGGAAGTTGTTAGTGAAAGAAGGGGATAGAATTACAGCAGACCAAGAAGTGGCTATTTTAGAGTCCATGAAAATGGAAATACCGATCACTTCCTCCATAGAAGGAACGGTTGCCAAGGTGAATAAGGCAGAAGGCGATTTTGTTCAAGAAGATGAAGTTATTTTGGAACTGAAAGCTTAACACGATTTCAAGGGGAGGTATTGCAATGACGATCAAGTTACCTGAACATCGAAAAATTGTTTCAAATCAGGAGAAGGAAGATGTGCTTCTACAAGAAAGGAAACGAATTGAGCAAGGTGGAGCGGAAAAGTACCGGCAACGAGTGCTTGAACAAAACAAACTTCCAGTCAGGGAACGCTTGGAACGATTATTCGATCCAAATTCCTTGAAAGAAGACGGACTATTCGCTGAAGCGCTACGATCGGATTTAGCCGCGGATGCAATGATTTCAGGGCTAGGAAAGATCAACGGTCAGCGTGTTTCATTCTTCGCTTCAGATCCAACAGTCAAAGCCGGATCATGGGGAGAGAAATCAGTAGAAAAAATGTTGCGTGCTCAAGAAATGGCTATGAAGTTGAAAATCCCCATGTTGTATATGATTGATTCAGCAGGAGGACGAATAACCGATCAAATTAAAATATTCCCTGGGAGAAGAAATAGCGGCAAGATTTTTTATAACCAAGTGAAGATGTCCGGGATGGTTCCTCAAATTTGTATTAATTTTGGACCGTCTCCAGCGGGTTCGGCATATATACCTGCCTTTGCAGATGTCGTAATCATGGTCGATAAAAATGCTAGTGCTTACTTAGGCTCCACACGAATGGTCGAAAAAGCGATTGGTGAAAAGGTGACGATGGAAGAGATGGGTGGTGCCCGCTTACATTGTTCTAAGAGTGGACTCGGAGATATTTTAGCTAAAGATGAAGACGATGCCATTCATAAAATCAAACAATACCTTTCTTATATGCCGGGAAATTACAAGGAGCAACCAAAGGTCATTGCACCGGCTGCACCGAAAACTGGCCGTTACCTTAAAGAAATTATTCCAGAAGATATGTATCGCCCATACGATATGTATGAGCTAATTGATAGAGTTGTCGACGAAGATAGCTTTTTTGAAATTAAGAAACTATTTGCCTCGGAGTTGATCGTCGGCTTTGCCAGATTTGATGGGAAAGTTGTCGGGATTGTTGCGAATCAACCGAAAGTGAAGGGGGGGACGCTATTCGTCGACTCTGCAGATAAAGGAGCCCGTTTCATTACATTATGTAATGCTTTCAATATACCACTCCTATTTTTATCAGATGTTCCGGGATATATGGTTGGATCAGCGGTGGAGAAGCAAGGGATTATTCGTCACGGTGCTAAGTTGATCACAGCAGTAAGTGAGGCAACCGTTCCTAAAATTTCAGTGATTGTTCGAAAATGTTACGGTGCGGGTCTCTATGCAATGTGTGGACCTGCATTCGATCCTGAAACGGTGATTGCTCTGCCTTCCGCTTCCATAGCGATTATGGGACCAGAGGCTGCAATAAACGCAGTTTATTATAATAAAATTCAAGAATTACCGGAAGAAGAACGTGCAGCTTATGTGGAGTTAAAAATAACGGAATATTCCAAAGATGTGGATAAATATGCACTTGCTTCGGAGTTGATAATTGATGAAATTATTCCATATGAACAGTTGCGTGAAGAAGTCATTGAACGCTTCGATTATTACGCATCAAAAGATATAACGTTTGGTGAAAAGAAAGTACCAGTACATCCTGTCTGAGGAGGAAGAGTATATGTCCATTTTTTCCAAGGAATTATTAAAAGGTCAAGTCGCAATTATTACAGGGGGCGGTACAGGGATTGGAAAACAAATTGCAACTGAGCTCGGAAAAGCAGGGGCGACGTTAGCGATTGCTGGACGAAGAGAAGATGTTCTAATAGAAACTGAAAAAGAGTTCAAGGAGCAAGGATTTCCGGTTATTTCTGTTGTCACCGATATCCGGGAACCGGAACAAGTTCAGCAGTTAGTCGATCAAACCGTTGAAGCCTTCGGTCAAGTAAATATTCTGGTCAATAATGCAGGTGGGCAATTTCCAAAGAGTTCTCTGGAACTGACGCCGAATGGCTGGAATGCAGTGATCGACACAAATTTAAATGGAACATTTTATATGACCCAAGCTGTAGCAAAGCAAATGGTAAAGCAAGAGAGTGGCGGTTCGATTACGAATATTTTAGTTAGCTTTTTACATCGAGGTGCGCCAGGAATTGCCCATTCTGTTGCAGCTAGAAATGGCGTTTACGGGATGATGCGTACTCTTGCGCTAGAATGGGCGAAACACAATATCCGCATTAACTCCATTGGACCGGGAGTCTTTGTGACGGAAGCGATGCAAAAAAATATGGCAAGTGCAGATGAAACAATGCTGAAAAATATGATTGATGCTGTTCCAATGAAACGCGGCGGTAAATTGGAAGAGTTAGGATGGCTCGTCACTTATTTATCAAGTCCAGCCGCTGAGTATATGACGGGAGAATTTATCGTCATTGATGGTGGAAATTCATTAGGTCATGGGATTACGTTTGAAGCTTACTAATAATATAGAGGTGATCAAATTGAAAACATTTCTTGCTACTATTGCGCAAGCCCGTTCAGGGGATAAAGGGAATACAGCCGATGTTTCTCTATTTGCAGATAGTCCAAAGATTTACGAGCTGCTAAAAAAAGAAGTGACGGTTGAGAAAGTAAAAGCATATTTTCATGGTATATGCAAAGGAGAGGTTGAACGCTTTGAAGTGCCGAATGTCTATGCTTTGAAATTTATTTTGCATGAATCATTAGGTGGTGGAGCCCCTCGGTCTATTCGCATTGATAACCTCGGAAAAGCTTTGGGTGCTGCGATTCTTAGAATGGAAATTGATGTACCTGAAGAGTTGATGAGCAATTTGAAAAGTAAACAACCTCCAAAAGAGCTTTCAGCTGTTAGCTCGGAATGGTCCTTTTAGATAGCTGAAATTGAATTTTATTAAGAAAGAAGGTATCGATATGCCTGATGAAATGGTTCGTGTTGAGGTGAAAGATCATATCGCCATTATGACGTTAAACCAGCCTGAAAAGCGTAACCCTTTATCTGAAAAGTTATGTTGGGCATTAATCAATAAATTGAATGAAGCAGTAGAGAATGATGAGGTGCATGTCATTTTACTTACAGGTGCAGGCAATGCCTTTTGTGCTGGAGGAGATTTAAAAGAGTTTACCAACTATCAGAGGAAATCCGCGAGCGCTGTTTATCAGGAAGGAAAAGGAACATCCGAATTGTTTAAAGCACTTTCTAGTTTAACGAAACCAGTTATTGGGGCCATTAACGGGCATGCGCTCGGTGGTGGTTTCGGATTGGCAGCGGCTTGCCATTATAGCATTGCGGCCGATACCGCTAAATTCGGCACAACGGAAATAAAATTAGGGTTGTTTCCCCTTGTTATCATGCCTGCAATCATTGAAGCCGTCGGTTCGAAAAAAGCATTGGAGTTAGGCTTTTCGGGAGAAATATTTTCTGCAGAAAAAGCATGTAAGTTAGGCGTTGTTAATAAAGTCGTTGCGAGCTCCGAACTGCTGGAAGAAGCATTTGCTTTTGCAAAACAATTGGCCTCGGCCAGTCCATTAGCCCTCAGTATCGGGCTTGATTATTACAATAAAGCCAGGGATATGGAGTGGAATAAAAAAATAGATTATGCGAATGCATTACGAGTCATGGCTTTTTTAAGTGACGATGTAAAAGAAGGCGCTACAGCTTTTTTGGAAAAACGTGAACCGGTATGGTCCGGAAAATAAGGAAAGGAGAAGTGAATAATGGAGAAAACAGTACGAATTGGCGCCGGGATGGGATTCTATGGAGATACAATACGTCCTGCCCTAGAGGTAGCCAAAAAAGGTGATGTCCAATATATTTGCTTCGATGCACTCGCAGAGCTGACGATGGCAATTTTGGAAAAAGCACGAAAAAAAGACCCTTCAAAAGGATTTACGAATGATATTACCTTGACAATGAAAACCTTGTTGCCCGAATGTTATCCGAAAGGGATAAAGTTAATTACAAACGCGGGCGGCATTAATCCAAAAGGAGCCGCACAGGAAGTCATCCGGGTAGCCGAAGAATTAGGTTTTCATGATTTGAAAGTGGGTGTCGTCACTGGAGATGATATTCATAATCGTATTGGTGAACTTCAGGAAAAAGGTATCGATTTTGTTGAGATGGGAACGGGAGAACTGTTGGAGAAGTACAAGGACAGGATGTTATTTGCATCTGTTTACTTAGGGGCGCAGCCGATTGTCGAGGCGTTGCGACAAGGTGCAGATGTTATTGTAACGGGAAGGACAACCGATACGGCGCAGTTTGCAGCTCCATTGATCTATGAGTTCGGTTGGGATTTTGATGAGTGGAATAAAATTGGAGCGGCCATTTTACTCGGCCATCTCTTAGAATGTTCCGGTCAAGCATCAGGGGGGAATTTCAGTGGAGATTGGTGGAATATCGAAGGGATCGATCAAATCGGCTATCCAATAGGCGAAGTCCATGAAGATGGTACCTTTTATATAACAAAAGCGCCAGGTACGGGTGGAAAAATAAATGTCGATACGGTGAAAGAGCAATTCTTGTATGAAATTCACGACCCGTCCAATTACATTACACCCGATGCAATTGTAGATTTTACGACAGCTATTCTTGAAGATGTTGGTCCGGACCGAGTGAAAGTTTCAAATGTTACGGGAAAGCCTGCTCCACCAACATTAAAGGCACTCATCGGGTATGAAAATGGTTGGTCTGGAGAAGGGATGCTCGGTTATACTTGGCCACATGCTTTAGAAAAAGCACGGAAAGCGGAGCAGATTTTGCGGACACAAATCGAAAAGCATGGTATTCAAGCTAATGCTATCCACACTAGTTTTTTAGGGTATAACTCGATGCACGGACCGATGGCGAAACAAGTCCAGACTGATGAGTTGAATGAAGTGTACTTAAGAATCGCGATTCAAACAGATGAAAAAGGAGAGGCAGCCAAACTAGGAAGATTACTTCCTCCTCTTGCGATCAATGGGCCACCATTTGGGGGGGGTGGACTTGGTGGCATGCAACGTCCGCGTCAATTACTTGGCTTGTTTTCTTGTTTAATTGATCGACATGTAATTGAAAATACAGTCCAAGTTAGGATTTACGAAGCGAAAAAAGGTGTTACGATTCAATCTTAATGGAATACTTTTTAAGCTTGTGAGATTGGACAATCCGGATGATGATGACTCTTATTGAAGGGTTGTTCATTTTCACTTATTAAAAATTCAATTGTGCCATGAATTGATAGGGGCGGAGATGAAGATGGAAAAGAAAATCATTCTTACGGTAAATACACCCTACGCGACTATTACGATGAATCATCCAGCAACTATGAATGCGGTTACAAATGAGTTTGCGGTTCAGTTTTTGCAAGCTTTGGATGAAATAGAAGCATCGCCAGAAATTCGTGCAGTTATTTTGACAGGTAGCGGAAAAAATTTTTGTTCAGGTGCAGACCTTGCGTTTATTCAAAATGAAGATTTAAGTGATATACATGAAAATGTGGCGTTCATGGAAAGATTGCAACAAATGGTGCTCCGTATGGAAGCGTTGAAATTGCCGATCATCGCAGCGGTAGATGGGTACTGTGTTGGCGGAGGATTTAGTTTAGCGCTAGCTGCTGATTATATGATTGCTACTCGGAATGCAAAATTTTCAATGATATTTACTAAAGTCGGCTTAGTACCTGACTTGGGATCATTCTATTTTCTTCCGAAGATTGTAGGGCGGGCGAAAGCGAAACAATTAATTTACACAGCTGAAGTGATTGATGCGGAAGAAGCGTACCGGATCGGGATCATAGGAAAACTTGTGGAGTCAGAGAATCTAATAGAAACGGCAATTTCAGATGCACAACTTATTGCTTCCAGAGCACCGAAAGCAGTTGAATTAGCGAAGCGGACTTTGAATGACAGTTCCGCTATTGATCTAGAAAGTTTGTTATTCAAAGAGGCTTTGCTCCAAGCGTCTCTATTTTTAACGGATGATTTCAAAGAAGCAATACAAGCATTTGTAGAAAAGAGGAGTCTTTCATTATAGAGGAAAAGGACGTGAACACCAGTGGGATATACAGTGGAGTATACGGAAGAAATCGAGATGTTGCGAAAAACGGTACAGCAATTTGTTGAAAATGAAATTGCTCCCATTGCAGAGGAAATGGACAGGACGGATGAATTTCCTATGCACTTATGGGGACACATGGGCGAGTTGGGGATGCTCGGTGCGATGATTCCCGAAGCGTATGGCGGAAGTGGTTTGGGAGCCGTTGAACAAGCCGTGATTACAGAGGAAATTGCCAAGTATAGTGCTGCTGTTGCAGTTTCCTATGCGGCCCATTCAAATTTATGTATGTACAACTTGTATAAAAACGGGAACGAAAAACAGCGTAAAAAGTACTTGCCGAAGCTGTGTGAAGGAACCAAAATTGGGGCGCTTGGATTGACAGAACCTGGTTCGGGATCCGATGCGGTAAATATGGGAACGACGGCACGGCAGGATGGTGATTATTATTATTTAAATGGAAGTAAAACGTTTATTACGAATGGACCGATAGCAGATGTTCTGATCGTGTACGCCAAAACGAAAAAAGAAAATGGGGAGTATGGGATTACGGCGTTCATTGTAGAGAAGGAGTTTGCAGGCTTTTCAGTTTCTAAACGGTTAGAAAAAATGGGGAATCGTGGGTCGGTAACGGGTGAGTTGATTTTTGATGATTGTCGGGTGCCAGCGGAAAACGTATTGGGAGAAGTAAATCGAGGTACTAAAGTAATGATGTCAGGTCTTGATATTGAAAGAGTGATCGTCTCGGCACTCGCTCTCGGAATTGGAAAGGGATCGTATCGAGAGGCGGTTAAATACTCGAAAGAACGTAGCCAATTCGGAAAAACGATTGAGAACTTCCAGTTGATTCAAGCAAAAATTGCCGATATGTATACAAATTTGGAAGCTGCCACATTAATGACGTACGATGCGGCTGAACGGTCTGATAAAGGCGAACGGATTACCTTGAAAGCGGCGTCAGCAATTCTATTTACTGCCGAAGCTGCAACAAAAGCTGCATTGGAGGCTGTCCAGATTCATGGTGGCTATGGGTATATGCTTGACTATCCTGTCAATCGTTATTTAAGGGATGCCAAACTTTATGAAATCGGTGCAGGGACATCCGAGGTGAGAAGGCTACTCATTGCAAGGGAATTATTGGGCGTTGAAACGTTTTAGCATAGCCACTAAAACTGGATGACCTACATCGAGAAAGACGCAAGTGCATTTATGATCTGTATGGAATACAGCCGAAGCGAAATGGCTCTACTGAATCAGTATGAGGAGGAATCACATGAAAATCGATGTCCATTCACTTTATGGTAGAAGGAATGTCAATCGATGGGAAAGAATGAGTGTTGGAGATATGTTAGAGCGCATTACGTATAGTTTTCCGGATAAAGAAGCTTTTGTCGCTTGGGAAGGAGCGTATGCACATCCTTCTAATAAACGGATCACTTACTTGGAGGCTGATCGGAAAGCAAACCAGTTTGCAAACGCATTGTTAGAAAAGGGATTGCAACGTGGTGATCGCATTTTATTACTTTGTGATAATTCAGTTGAAGCTTTTTTAACAAAGATTGCAATTGCGAAAGCTGGTTTAGTTGCAGTACCTGTGAATACAATGATGGCCCCTGATGTTATTTCTTATTTAATTACCTACGTAGAACCTGAAATGTTAATCATCGATGCAGAACACTGGGAGAACGTCGGTAGTATTTTCGAGGAACATCAATTGATGCCTGCGGTTACAATACCGATTGGCGGAGAAGTGATTGCCGGAAGTCAATCGTTCGAAGCGTTTATCGAAGGGAAATCGACTGAAGCCCCGGAAGTGGAAATCCATGGAGATGATATTTGGGAAATGCTTTTCACTTCCGGCACGACATCCATGCCTAAATGTGTCATGATTTCGCACACGTATACGTATATGGCAGCCTATAGCTTTGCTTTATCTTTGACGCGTGGTGTGCTGAATGAAAGTCAGGTGAAATTATGCGGATTCCTTCCTGTTATTTACCATATTGCAGATGTGGCATTTGTATTTTCAGTTTTTCTATCAGGTGGGACATTTATAATTGGTCGAAAGCTGGATAAGAAAAGAATTGCAGAAGCGATCAGTGAAGAGAAAGTCACCGCACTTTACGGTGGATCGACCACTTTCTTAAAAGAGTTTACAGATTATTTATATGAAAATCGAAACAAGTATGATGCAACTAGTTTGAAAGTTATTTTGTATGCTTGGGCGTCATTTAGTCCGGAGTATGCTGAACGCTTACAAAAACTATGCGGAGATTCCTTGTCCTTTTTTGAGATGTTAGGACAAACGGAATCCATTGCAAGTTTTCGCTTTTGGCATGATCTGTGGCCGGAAACGTATAAAGATAATGCACCAGCAGTGAATTATGTAGGTGTTCCGGCACCAATACTTTCTGCCGCACTGATTGATGCCAATGGGCAGCAAATTCAGGAGGCGAGAGTTCCGGGAGAGGCAGTGTATCGCTCCCCGGCGATGATGTCTGGCTATTACAAAGATGAAGAAGCGACGAAAGAAGCGTTTAAAACAGGTTGGTTTCATTCGGGTGACAGCTGCATATATGACGAGAATGGTCTTGCCATTATGTTGGATCGCTTTAAAGATGTGATCAAAACAGGTGGAGAAAATGTTTCAAGTTTAAGAGTTGAAGCTGTTATTGGCCAACATCCAGCTGTAGAGAGGGCGGCTGTAATTGGCGTACCAGATGAAAAATGGAACGAACGAGTAGTAGGCATTGTTGTGTTAAAGGAACAAAAAGAGGCTTCCGAGGAAGAAATTCTAACGTATTGTCGTAAAAAACTTGCTGGCTATGAAACACCAAAGGAAATTATTTTTGTGAAAAAGCTTCCTTCGACAGTTGGTGGGAAAATATTAAAACATCAACTGAGAAAACAGTTTGCTGAAACTATTGTAAAAGGCTAATCGACGAGAGACGGAAGTCGATTATAGGGATGCCGAAAAACTTTTTCAATTGTTAGGTCAAAGCAAACATATTTTGCTAGGACAAGATTTTGCAGTGCTATCATTCCGAAAGGGAGAGTTCCTTATGAGAATCGATGTAACCTCTTTATTTGGGAGAAGAAATGTTAATCGTTGGGAAAGAATGAGTGTTGGGGACATGTTGGAAAGAGTGACATATAGTTTTCCTGATAAAGAAGCAATCATTGGATGGGAAGGGGCGTATGCGGATCAATCCAATGCCCGATTAACGTATCGGCAAGCGAATGAAAAAGTTAATCAATTTGCGAATGGACTATTGGAGAAGGGGTTAAAGCGCGGAGATAAAATATTGCTGTTTTGTGATAACTCAGTTGAGGCGTTAATTGGAAAAATAGGAATCGCTAAAGCCGGGTTGGTTGCCGTTCCTATGAATACCATGATGGCTCCTGACGTCATCGATTATTTAATAAAATTTGTCGAGCCGCAAATGTTAATGGTTGATGCGGAACATTGGGAGAAAGTCGGACCTGTCTGTGAGGAAAACAAATTATTGCCATCCATCACGATACCAATCGGAGGGGAAGTAATTCCGGGAAGTCGTTCATTTGAGCATTTTATTGCAAATCGTTCGAAGGAAGAGCCTGATGTAGAAATTCATGGAGATGATATTTGGGAATTGCTTTTCACGTCTGGAACGACTTCCATGCCGAAAGCTGTGATGATTTCCCACACAAATACGTATTTAGCCAGTTATAATTTTTCATTATCTTTAACACGGGGGATTATAAACGAAAGTCAGTTAAAGATTTGTAGCTTCTTGCCGGTCATTTATCACGTTGGGGATCAGCCATTCGCATTTTCAAATTTCCTGGCAGGCGGGACAATGGTCATCGGACGGAAGGTAGAGCAAGGTTCGATTGCTGAAGCGGTGACAAAAGAAAAAGTGACGGCTCTTTGGGCAGGCTCGCCAGCATTTTTATCAAGCTGGACGGACTTCATCTTGGCAAGACAAGATAAATATAATATAAGCAGTTTAACTGTCATCGTCTACGGTTGGTCGTCTTTATCGCCGAAATATAATAAACATCTCAAAACTTTATGTGGCGATGATTTAGTGCTATTTGAAATTTTTGGACAGACAGAATCCATTACTTGTTATCGTTTTTGGCATGATATGTGGCCAGAAACTTATGAAAAGTATGCGCCTCATGTAAATTATGTAGGTGTGCCAAGCGCTATACTAGCTTCTGTCATTATGGATGAAGAAGGTAATGTCATCCAAGAACATGGACTAGCGGGCGAGGCTGTTTATCGTTCACCGGCGATAATGTCCGGTTACTATAAAGATGAAGAGGCGACACGAAACGCATTAAGGCATGGCTGGTTTCATTCAGGTGATAGCTGCATGTATGACGAAGAAGGATTAGCCGTAATGGTTGATCGTTATAAAGATATTGTCAAATCGGGCGGCGAAAACGTTTCGAGCATCCGGGTTGAAACTGTGTTAATGCAACATCCTGCTGTTGAAAGGGCAGCTGCGATTGGATTGCCTGACGAGAGATGGGGAGAAGTTGTTACGGGTATCGTCGTTATGAAACAGGATGTACAAGTAACAGAAGATGAGTTGATCCATTACTGCCGTGAATCATTGGCAGGGTTTGAAACACCTAAACAAATTTTCTTTGTTGATAAATTACCCGAGACGGTAGGCGGGAAAGTATTGAAATACCGTTTGCGAAAACAATTTTCTCATGAACAACAAATTACTTAACAAGTTAGTATAACTGTCACTCTAAAAATCTAACTCTTCAGTCTATATTATTTGTTATAAAAATATATAGGGGTGAGAATAGTTGAATATTGCCAGTTATATTGACCGTTCTGTTCGGGAGCATCCAGAGAAAATTGCGATCAGAATGGATAACATGGAACTTACCTATCGGGCATTTTATCAAAGAGCCTGTTCATTGGCACAATTTTTGTTGGAAAATGGCATTAAGAAAGGCGATAAACTTGGAGTATATATGTCAAATTGTCCGGATTATCTAGTTGCTTTGTATGCAACGTGGATGGTTGCAGGCGTTGCGGTTCCAATTAATTATCGTTTTCATGCAGAGGAATTACAATTTGTTATTGAAGATTCAGAGATTAAGATGCTTGTTATTAACGTTAATGATATAAATCGACTTGAGGCCATGTTTCAAAAATTCCCCAACCTTCTGTTAATTACGCAAGGTGAAGTCAAAACAATTCCTTCTTTGGAAAAAATCTATGCAAATAAAGTCTTCAGCATGAAAACTACGCCTTGTTTAGATACAGATGATGCGCTGCTAATGTATACAAGTGGGACAACAGGTAAACCAAAGGGAGTGAGGCAAACGCATCGAACAAATACTGCGTCTGTAGAAATGGTTATCGATACATGGCAATTAACATCAAAGGATCATTTGTTGGGGACTTTTCCCATGTTCCATGTAGGTGGGCTACAATGTACGACACTTCCGGTTTTTTTTACCGGTGGAACTGTAACTTTAATAGCCCGTTGGAGTGCAAAGGAATGGGTAGATCTTACTCGTAAACTTCTGCCAACTTGGACTGGTGTGATTTCAACAATGTTGGTGGATATCGTAAATTATGCAAAGCGAAATCCATTAGAGAAAAAATGGTTTGAACCACTTCGTTTTAGCTTTTTTGGTGGATCTCCAACGCCAAGTATCATTTGTGATTACTTTGAGGAAAATATTATATCCCCTTTGTATGAAATCTATGGTCAGACAGAATTATCTGGTCTCATGATAACTTATTCTATTGGTGATAAAAGAAGGAAGGGAGCTATGGGGCAAGCGCGAAGTCAAGTTGTAGAAGCAAAGATCGTTTCACAAGACGGTACAAGATCGATCCTTCCTGGTGATGAAGAAAGTGGCGAACTTTTCTTGAAAGGAGACGTTGTTACGCCGGGTTATTGGAAGCGGGAAGATTTAAATGTAGAACGTTTTGTAGGAGGCTGGATCAAAACTGGTGACGTGGTACGTTGGGATGCAGATGGCTATTTATATTACACAGACCGATTTGATGACTTGATTGTTACGGGCGGGGAAAACGTTTATCCGAAAGAAGTGGAAAATATTATCGCAGAGCATCCGGGTGTTGCAGAAGTTGCGGTTATCGGTACACCCCACGACAGGTGGATTGAACAAGTGACAGCGATCATCGTTCCTATTGATCAAAGTCTGACTAAGCAACAAATTATTGAGCATTGTGAAAATCATCCAAATCTTGCAGGCTATAAAAAACCTCGAAGAATTGAAATCGTTCAAGAACTTCCTAAGACGGGAAGTGGAAAGTTAAGTAAACATATATTGAAGGAACGATATAGTTAAAAGGAGCAAGAAGCTTAGAAGATAAAAAATTGCAGATACAGAATGGAGGAAAACGATAGTGATTGCAGGAAACCTGATTCACCGAGTAAATGTTGGTGACATCTTACGACGGACATCGAGTAGATATCCGAATCATATTGCGGTTCAGGAAGGGGAGCGGCAGTATACGTATAGAGAATTTAATGAGATTGTGAATCAAGCAGCAAACGGCTTGAAATCTATTGGGCTAAAACGAGGAGACAGATTAGCCCTTATTTCAAGTAATTCAATTGAATTTTTACAAATATATTTTGCGTGTGCAAAGACGGGTATTACCATTATTCCGATTAATCTTTCGTTATTAACACATGAAGTAGCGTATATACTAGAAGATTCAAGTGCCAAAGCGCTAATCATTGAGGATACTCAGGCGTATCAATTAGAAGAGCTTTCGCAAATTGCCACATTGCAAACAGCAATTGTTATAGGCAACGTGTGTTCAAATGAAAATCAATACGCTGATTGGTTTTCATTATATAGCAATCAAAAAGGCACTGAAGTTATAAGTGAAGTAACAGACCGTGATCTGATGCAATGTTTGTATACGAGTGGGACAACATCCAATCCAAAGGGTGTCATGAGCAGTCATTTAGCAGTTTATATGAATACTTTGGGCACTGCATTTGATTTGCAGTTTACGTCAAATGACATTTCAATCGCGATGCTCCCAATGCATCATGTTGCGCAATTAAATGCTATTACAACTCCAGTCATGATGGCCGGCGGTACCGTCGTGATTATGAAAAAGTTTGAACCGATTGAATTAATGGTCTTGATTGAAAAAGTAGGGGCTACTCAGATTTTTGGATTGCCAATGATGTATCGGACCTTACTCGATCATCCAGAACGTTCGAATTATGATTTATCCACGTTGCGACTTTGCGTTTATGCAATGGCAGTCATGCCCGACCATGAGATAAAACGAGCAATCGAAACTTTTCAATGTGATTTTGCATTGCTTTTTGGACAGACAGAAATGGCTCCAGTGGCCACTGTTTTTCGACCAGAACACCAACTAACAAAATCCGGTTCGGTAGGCTTGTCGGGTGTAAATGTGGATGTTGCCATTATGGATGAAAATGGCCGGGTCTTGCCGACAGGAGAAATTGGGGAAATTGTCTATAGAAGCCCGCAAGTGATGGAAGGTTATTTGAATGATCAAGCCAAAACGGAAGAGGCTTTTCAACATGAGTGGTTCCATAGTGGTGACTATGGATATCTCGATGAAGATGCAATTCTATGGTTCATCGACCGTAAAAAGGATATGGTGAAAACAGGTGGAGTCAACGTTGCTTCTATGGAAGTAGAGAAAGTGATTTTTCAAAATCCACGTGTTGATAATGTTGCGGTAGTTGGCATGCCTCATACTCATTGGACGGAAGCACTTACAGCATTTGTAATCCCGAAAGAAGGGGAGACGGTGACGGAAGAAGAAATTATTGCATTGTGCAAAAAACAGTTGGGCGGTTATAAAGTTCCAAAAAAAGTATTGATAGTTGACGAGTTTCCTGTAACATCTACAGGTAAGATTCAAAAGCATGCTTTGAGAAAAATGTACAGTGAGTTATATGTAGAGATTCAAAATTAATTTTTTAGATAGCTATTCTGACGAATCAAGTAAGCTCTGAAATGGCAAGTTAAATTCATGATTGCTACTCTCATCTTCCAGAGGACGCTCGAATAGCCTCAACAGGCACTAAAGAACTTACCACAAAAGCTTATTTGCTTTTTGGTAAGTTCGAAGTGCCTGAGAGACTAGACTCCCTTCCAGAATCAACGCCACCTATAGTAATAACCCTTATTTTTTAACTACCAGTAATCTCCTCAGCAGCTACGAAAAAAATGAAAAACCATCCCACAAAACAACACATACATCTACCACCTTTATTATTCTAAAAATAACAAATACACCCATTCTATTAATCTTCACGGAATTGGAAAATCCTCTCCAAACCGGTTTGGAATGCGGTTTACATGCTGATCATTTAAGGTGTATGATTTTTCTTTTCTTTATCTGTCGCTTATAATAAGATAGCGTTGGAAAAGTCTATTTCCCGGCAATTCGGGGAATACTTTGACAGATTTTCAACACATATTTACAACTCCTGGAAAAAGTCTCGTTGTGGGCTTTTTTTAGTTCGGACAGATTGAATGGAGGTGTTTGGACATGCATTTGCTGCCGCGTGAAGTGGACAAGTTGCTCATCGTTGTAGCGGCTGATTTGGCACGTCGGAGAAAGGACCGGGGCCTCAAGTTGAACCATCCTGAAGCCGTCTCATTGATTACTTACGAAGTGCTGGAAGGGGCCCGGGACGGGAAAACCGTTGCGGAGCTGATGGAATATGGCGCGAACATCCTCTCTCGTGAGGATGTCATGGAAGGCGTGCCGGAGATGATTCCGGACATTCAGGTGGAAGCGACTTTTCCGGACGGGACGAAACTTGTCACCGTTCACCAGCCAATTCGATAATGACTGAGAGGAGGGATGCAGCGATGCATCCAGGACAATACGTTCTGCAAGAGGAAGACATCATCTGTAATGAAGGAAAGGCCGTCTTGATTCTTACTGTGACGAATACCGGTGACCGCCCCATCCAGGTCGGCTCGCATTTTCACTTTTATGAAACGAACCCTGCCCTTCAATTCAACCGGCAAGAAGCGTACGGCAAGCGGCTGAATGTGCCCGCTGGTGCGGCGGTTCGGTTTGAGCCGGGGGATGAAAAGGATATTGAATTGATCGATTTTTCAGGCGAGCGTCGGATCTATGGATTCAACAACAAGGTCGACGGGCCGCTTGATCAGGAGGGTGGATCATGAGCTTCAGAATGACAAGAAAGCAATATGCGGAAATGTTTGGCCCGACGACGGGTGACTCGGTCCGTCTGGCGGATACGAATTTGTATATCCGAATCGAGAAAGATTATACAACATACGGGGAAGAAGTCGTGTTTGGGGGCGGTAAGGTCATCCGAGACGGAATGGGGCAACATCCGCTTGCTACACGCGCGGACGGGACCGCTGACGTTGTCATTACAAACGCGATCATCTTTGACTACACCGGCATCGTCAAGGCAGACTTGGGAATCAAGGATGGACGCATCATCGGTATCGGAAAGGCCGGCAATCCGCTTATCACGAACAATGTCGATATCATTATCGGCGCATCCACAGAGATCATTGCGGGGGAAGGACGGATTGTCACTGCGGGAGCAATTGATACCCATGTTCATTTCATGAATCCGATGCAAGTGCAAGTTGCTTTGTCGTCGGGGACGACTACCCTGATTGGGGGAGGAACGGGTCCGGCAACTGGTTCGAAAGCAACCACCGTTACGCCGGGTGAATGGAATATTCACCGCATGCTAATGGCCGCGGAAGGACTGCCGATCAATGTCGGTTTCACTGGCAAGGGGCACGCAGCGGCAATCGAACCTCTTGCCGAGCAGGTCCGTGCCGGGGTGATTGGCCTTAAAGTACATGAGGACTGGGGTGCCACGAGCTCTTCGCTTGACCATGCCCTGCAGGTTGCGGATGAATACGATGTCCAAGTGGCTCTTCACGCCGATACGCTTAACGAAGCAGGATTCATGGAAGAGACGATGGCTGCGGTCAAGGGACGCGTTCTCCATATGTACCATACAGAAGGGGCCGGCGGTGGACACGCACCCGATTTGATCAAGTCTGCTGGCTATCTGAATATCTTGCCTTCCTCCACAAATCCGACCTTGCCTTATACCGTCAACACGGTCGATGAACACTTGGATATGGTAATGGTCTGCCACCACCTCAATCCTTCCGTACCGGAAGATATCGCATTTGCCGATTCAAGAATACGGCGGGAAACGATTGCGGCCGAGGACATCCTCCAAGATATGGGCGTCTTCAGTATGGTCAGCTCCGACTCGCAGGCGATGGGGCGGTTAGGGGAAGTCACGATCCGGACTTGGCAGGTCGCTGACAAGATGAAGATGCAGCGCGGCCTTCTTCCAGGCGACAGTGAATATGCGGATAATAATCGAGCGAAGCGCTACATTGCAAAATATACGATTAATCCGGCTATCACTCACGGTATAGCCGATCATGTCGGTTCGATTGAAGTCGGCAAGATTGCGGACCTTGTGCTTTGGAATCCTGCCTTCTTTGGCGTCAAGCCTGAAATGGTATTGAAATCCGGTTTTGCCGTGAGTGGATTGATGGGGGATGCGAATGCCTCAATCCCGACACCGCAACCGTACATTATGCGTCCGATGTATGCGCAGTATGGCAAAGCGCTACACGAGAGCTCAATCACATTCATTTCCAAAGCGGCATTTGACGACGGGGTCCATGAAAAACTGGGTCTTCAGAAACGCATCCTTCCGGTCGGCGGCATCCGCAATCTAACAAAGAAGGATATGAAGCTGAACTCGGAAACACCGGATATCACGGTCGATCCGCAAACCTATGAAGTCCACGTCAATGGAGAGCATCTAATATGTGACCCGGTGGACACTGTGCCAATGGGGCAACGATATTTCTTATTCTGAGGTGAATATGATGATCATTGAACAAGTTTTGGCCAATCTGGAGGATTTAGATCCGAAGGAAATTGAAGGCCGGCATATAGAAAAGGTTCTTCTAGAAAGTGACGCGCTTGTCAAGCGCATTCAGCGTGTGAAAACTGACCACGGAACGGAACTGGGCATCCGCCTGAAAGGACAGGGAGACCTGCGGGCGGGGGACGTCCTGCATATGGACGATCGCAATATGATTGTTGTCGATGTGATGACAGACGACTTGCTCGTCATTCGACCGCGTTCCATTGGCGAGATGGGCATGATTGCTCACCAACTTGGCAATCGGCATCTTCCTGCCCAGTTTGAAGGGGATGAAATGCTGGTTCAGTATGATTACCTCGTCGAGGAGCTTTTAGGTCAGCTAGATATCCCGCATGTTCGAGAAAACAGGAAAGTGAAGGAAGCTTTCCGGCATATCGGACATAGCCATGAATAATCGGCTTCTCCCGCTTTTTCAGCTTTGCGACTCGAACCTTCCGACTGGCGCATTCAGCCACTCGTTTGGCCTTGAAACATACATCCAAGCCGGGACTGTAATGGATGCGCCCTCGTTTGAGGAATGGCTAGTGTGCTATGTCCAGGAGCAGCTCGCCTATACGGATGGGCTTGCTTGCCGGATGGCGTATGATGCACTGGAAAGCGGCGAGATGCACAAAATTGGCAGAATCGGCCAGTTGCTCCATATTCAGAACTTGCCGCGGGAAACGCGTCAAGGTACGCGGATGGTAGGGGAACGAATGATGAAGCTGGCAGCGAGTCTGTTCGACCTTTCACTTATTCAGGGATATCAGGAATTGGTCGCTGATCGGCGGACAGTCCCCCATCCGGCCATCGTTTTTACGATCATAGCCCATGAACTCGGCTGCAGTCGGGAGGAAGCTATCCTCTATTATCTTTATTCCTCCATTTCCGGCCTCGTCCAAAATGCCGTGAGGGCGATCCCACTTGGCCAAACGGCAGGACAACATATCTTATACCGGTTCGGGACAGTGCTCCATGAGACCGTTGACAAAATCCTTGGACTTTCAGAAGAGGACTTTGGAATCGTGGCACCTGGCCTCGAGCTCTCACAGATGCAACATGAGCGGGTCAATGTCCGCATTTTCATGTCTTGACAAAACCAAATGTTTTATAGAAAAGGAAGTGTGTTCGTATGGAACCTATTAAAATTGGAGTCGGCGGTCCAGTCGGTGCAGGCAAGACGATGCTCGTCGAGAAGCTGACGCGCCGCCTGCAGGATGACATCAATATGGCGGTCGTGACAAACGATATTTATACAAAAGAGGACGCAAAATTCCTAGTTGCCCACGGCGTACTCGGGGAAGACCGTATCATCGGCGTTGAGACCGGCGGATGTCCGCATACCGCTATCCGGGAAGATGCCTCCATGAACTTTGCGGCAATTGATGAGCTTGTCAGCCGCCATCCAGACGTTGAACTGATTTTCGTTGAAAGCGGCGGAGACAATCTGGCCGCTACATTCAGTCCGGAACTAGTCGATTTTTCGATTTACATCATCGACGTTGCGCAAGGGGAGAAAATTCCACGCAAAGGCGGGCAGGGGATGATCAAATCCGATTTGTTCATCATTAACAAGACCGATCTAGCTCCATTCGTCGGCGCTCGGCTGGAGGTTATGGCAGAAGACACGAAAAAATTCCGAGGGGACAAGCCATTCGTCTTCACGAATTTGAAAACAGAAGAAGGCCTTGATGAAGTGATCGATTGGATCAATCGGCATGCCCTGCTTAAAGGGCTGTCGTGATATGACGAAATGGACAGGGGAGCTTTCTCTTTCCCTCGAAGACCGGGGCGGCAGGACAGTCGCCCGGAATGTCTATTTTCAAGGCGCGTTCAAAGTGATGCGCCCCATTTATCACGATGATTCGGGCATGGTCTGCTATTATCTTTTGAACCCCGGAGGCGGCTATCTCGATGGAGACCGCTATCGGATGGACATCACGGTGGACAGCGGTGCTCGTGTAACGCTGACGACCCAGTCTGCCACCAAAGTATATAAGACCCCGACCGATCATGCGCAACAGGAGACAACGATCACGCTGCGGGCGGGCAGCTATCTGGAATTCCTGCCCGATCCGCTCATCGCTTACCGAGACGCGCACTACCGCCAGAAGAACATCGTTCATATGGAGAAGGGGGCCACTTTCCTCTATACCGATATTTTAACCCCGGGCTGGTCCCCCGACGGAGGCAAATTCACGTATAATACCGTCCAGCTCATAAATGAGATCTACCTGGACGGAGAGCCGGCGATCTTCGATCATATCAAACTCGTTCCCTCCGCCCAGACTGTTAGCGGTCTTGGTTTCATGGAAGGGTATACGCATCTCGGTTCGATGATCGCTGTCGGGGAACAGACGACGGACGAGCTGATCGATGCGCTACATGATCTGCTAGAAAGCACCCGTGGGGAAAAGGAAGTGAAATTTGGGATTTCGCGCCTTGCGGTTCCAGGCTTCAGCATCCGGATCCTCGCCAGCAAGACCGGGCAGATCGAAAAGATGCTGGCTGCTTGCCATCGGAAGATCAGCGAAGAATGGCTCGGTCTTACCCCCGCCTCTTTAAGGAAATATTGAAATGAATCCGGAAGCCGAAATGGCCCCGGATTTTTTTATTGTGTAATTAAAATTATTGACATAAAGACGAAGCATTTTGTATAGAAGTTTTTCCATTTTAGCTTCCTGTCCAGCTGAGAATATCCCGGAATTGATCGGGAAAATGGTTTTGTTTTTCGAGGTGTGGTGTTCTTAGTTGGCCAGTAAATTTCGGAGTAGACGTTCTGCTTTTCATTTGAAAAATAAGTATGATTGCTTTAAGGTGAGGGGAAACATAAATAAGAGAAGGAGGGAACATGCGATGCATGAAAACAATATGCCCGAACCGGTACTTGACAATTTTGAGGTGGAACGGGTCTTCGAGGACCGGCCGCATGCACGTCATGCCTTCACCTTCAGTATCGAAGGCGATGAATACAAGGGCCATTTTCATGACGGCGAAATCCAGTGGCTGCATCCCCATCCCAAGCAACTGATTGGGGAAGATGCTGCCGAAGCGATCGAAACCGCCATTTATAAGCTAATGGAGGAATCAGGCATCCTTATGGAAGTGAAGCACCTCGAAGTAAAGCCTGCATTCGAAGATCGGCTGTATGAGCGTCGGCAATTCACTCTACATGTTCAAGGAGAAGAATTTAAGGGATTGGTCCATCAGGGGGATATCCAATGGTTTCATCCACAGCCTCATCAAAAGATGGAAGAGGAACAGGTCCAGGCACTCGAATCTCAAATCCACGATGAGATCAGCACTTCTTCAGAGCTGGAAGATACGATGCGCATCGATTTAGAAAAATAAATATGATAAAAGCCCGGGGGGACCGTGATACGGATCAATCCCCGGGCTTTTTTGTACTGCGATTCAGTTCTCTTGTTTATCCCACTCCTCGATGTTCCAGAGAACGCCGAAACCGTGATGGCCGAGTGTACGCGTGCTGATGCCGGTCACTTGGTTATTCAATCCGTATAGCGCCTTTAAATAAACGAGGAATGTATACGGCGGGTCTTGTGCCAATTCCTCTTGGAAACGCACATAGAGCTCTTTACGTTCCTCAGGGTCCGTAGCGGTCCGGGCCGCTGTGAGTAACCGGTCCACTTCAGGGTTCCGGTATTTACCGAAATTGTACCGTCCGTCGCCAATCTCGCTGCTATGGAACAGTCGGTAGGTGTGGTCATCGGGATCATATTCACTCCCCCAACCAATGAGTAATGCTTCCTCGCCGTCGTACCGGACCGCATTTTGATCCATCGGCTTCGGTTCGGCAAGGATACCAATCTGCTTGAGCTGCTGGGAGACGACATTGACCAGTGCGACGCGTACCGGATCCTGTGCGGGGGCGACGAGTTCGAATTCGAAGCGCTTCCCGTCTTTCTCCAGAATGCCATCTTCATTTTTCTTCCATCCCGCTTTTTCCAGCAGTTCTTGCGCCTGGTTGTAATCCGGTCCAGTCAATTCCACCTGGGGATTTGCCACCCATGATTTCTGGAGTGGGCCGTATGCTGCTTCTCCTTTCTCCAAAAGGACGCCTTCCACGAGCGCATCCCTATCGACGGCAAGACTGATGGCCTGCCGCACTTTTGGATCCCGGAAAATCTCCAAGTCCAAATTGAACAGGATCGCCCGATAATCGGCAGTCTCTAGTTCATGGATTGCGAATGGATCCGATTCCATTACCGCTTTCAGCTGGGCAGGGGATAGGTGAGCCAGGTCGATTTCTCCCGCTTTCAGCTGCACGAGACGTGTATTGGCATCGGGAATGGCTTTAAAGACAACTTCATCCAGCTTCGGAGTCGGTCCGTAATACTGATTATTCCGCTCGAGAATAATAGTGCCATCGCTTTTCCATTCTTTCAGCTTGAATGGACCGTTTCCGATTGGGTTGCGGTTGAACTCCGTTTCATTCAAGTTTTCACCATCAAGTACATGCTTCGGCACGATGCCGACCTTCAACTTGTCAAGAAGCGGTGGATACGGCCTATGGAGGGTGATCTGCACTTCATGATCGCCTGCTGCCTCCACCTTGGCGATTTCGCCGAATTCACCCGCGATCGGAGTGTTTGTCGAAGGGTCAAGTATTTTTTCCAATGTGAATATCACGTCTTCCGCCGTTACTGGTTCTCCGTCCTGCCAGACAGCGTCTTTCCTCAATTGAAATGTATACGTCAGTTGATCTTCGCTGACGGACCAATTTTCAGCCAGGTCCGGAGTCACTTCATTTTGTTCATTCGGCCTGGTCAACCCTCTGTACAGCAGCGTGTCGATCTCCTGGCTTTCATCAAGAATTGGGTTTACTTTATCGATTTCGGATTCCATACCGTAGACAAGCTGTTTTTTCACAGTTTCCCCCTGATCGGCTGTTTTTCCGCTGCATCCGCTGATTAAGGCGAAGAGTAGCAGGGTTAGGATGCCGACTGTCGATTTCAACAAAAATCTCTTCAACTGTATTCCTCCTGTATAGTAATATCATTCGTTACTTTTCCGCCTGGTATATGCGCTAGTAGACTTTGGGTGAAAGGCTGTCTGGACAAACTCAGTTCCGCGGCCGGTTGTTCATCCACGATTCGGCCATTCTGGATGACGTATATCCTGCTGCACAGGGCCAGGGCCACCCGAATATCATGTGTGATGAACAGGACGGACAGGGCATCCTGCTCACAGAGCGATCGAACAAGGTTTATCATCTTGGCCTGCGTACTCATATCCAAGCTGGCAAACGGTTCGTCAAGGACGAGGAGCTCCGGCTGGACAGCGAGCGCCCTCGCTAATGCAATCCGCTGACGCATGCCACCCGACAGTTCATGTGGATACTTCTGTGCCGTCTCTGGAGGAAGACCTACTTTTTCAAGGAGCGCTTCGATCGCTTGCTGCCGCGTCCGCACATCGACTCTCCTATATTCCAGCCCTTCTCCGACAAGTCGACCCGCTGTCCAGCCGGGGTTGAATGAAGCGGCGGGATCTTGATGTACCCATTGCACTCCATCTGGCCATTTATTTGTTCCTTGCCAGTGGATATGGCCTTCTGAGCAAGGTTCCAGTCCGAGAAGGAGCCGGGAAAGGGTGCTTTTACCTCCACCGCTTTCTCCAATCAGACCGACGATTTCCCCGATGCCGACTGAAAGGGAAGCTCCGTCGACCGCTTGAATACGCCTTTTGTTCAGCAATCCCCCAGATACATAGACTTTGGATACATCATGCGCCTCGATAAGGGGAAGCTCCTTGGACGGGGTATTCGCTTTAATTTCAGGAATTCCTGCAAGTGTTCGGTAATCGTTCAGCAACCGGCGGGCCGTCTCCGACTCAGGATTGCTGAACAGCCGGCGGACCGGAGCATCTTCGACCAGTCGTCCGTTGCTCATAACAAGGATGCGGTTCCCGATATCCGCCGCGACGCCAAGGTCATGCGTGATCATCAACAGCGTTCCGCCTGTCTCTAATTGCCATTCTTTAAGCAAGCGGAGCACAGTCGCCTGGATATGAAGGTCCAGTGCGGTCGTCGGCTCGTCGGCAATAAGCAGCGCTGGTTCCAAAGAAGCCGTCAAAGCAAGCTGAATCCTTTGACGCATTCCTCCGGATAGCTCATGGGGATAAGTGGCAACTACCCGTTCAGGATCAGGCAAGCCCACTCGCTCAAGCCAGCGGAGTGCTTTTTGCTCTGCTTCTTTTTTTTTCAATCCTTCATGTACCGCATATAGTTCCCTGAATTGATGGCCGATTGTCCGGATCGGATCGTAGGAATTCCAAGAATCCTGAAAGATGATGCCGACCCCGCGGCCTAGAAACTGCTTCCGTTTTTGCGTCTGTATGCGCATGACGTCATCCCCGCGAAATCGGACCGATCCTACTGAACGAAATCCTTCGGGCAGCAGGCCAAGGATGGCCCGCGCCGTCATGCTCTTTCCTGAACCGCTATCTCCGATCAAGACTGTAGTCTCACCCTTTTTTAGAGAAAAAGAGAGTTCAGACAGTATTGTTGATTGTTCATTGGCCACTGTCAGGTTGTCGAGTTCCAGTAGATTCATGGACTGTTCCCTCCTTTCTGACGGAGATGGGACGAGGACTCGCCTGCAGCCGGTCTCCCAGTGCATGAATCAGGAAAATTGTGAGCGCAATGCAAAGCCCAGGGAACACGGCCAGCCACCAGGCGCCCGACAGAAGATGGAACTGTGCACCTGTCAGCATATTGCCCCAAGATGGAATGGTCTGTGGAATGCCGAGTCCAAGGAAACTGAGCGTCGCCTCAGCCAATATGGCGTGGCTCGCACTGCTTACTGCTAAGACGATAATAGATGGTATACACTGCGGCAATAGGTGATGCATGAAACTGCGGGCAGGTCCCGCACCCAATTTCATAGCCGCAAGTACATACGTCTTTTGTTTGGTAGCCATAATGTCGGTGCGAACAATCCGGGCCACCATCATCCATCCGGTAACGCTGATGACGAGGATAACGGACAGAAGGCTTTGCGGCATGATGGCCAGAAAACCAATCATCAATAGTAGAGACGGGATGCTGAGCAGTAAATCGGCCAAGCGCATAATCACCCGGTCGGTTATCCCTCCGGCGAGGCCGCTGATGGTCCCTAGAAGGACACCCCAAAATACAGTAAGAATCATGGATAGGAAGCCGACCGCCAGCGAGATTCTGCCCCCATATAGCAGCCGCGCCCAGACATCTCTACCAAGTTCGTCGGTACCGATCGGATGGTCGCCGCTTGGAGGCTGTAACACTTGGTCCATCCGGATTTCAAGCGGGTCATGTGCAGTGAGCAAAGGTGCAGATACAACGATAATCGAAAGAAGGAGGATCGCCGCTAGGACCGGCGATGTCAGGACTCTTCTCATAGTCTCTCCTCCTTGCCTGCCACTTTCTGCCGAAGCCGCGGATCAATCCAGGCTGTGGCAAGGTCGGACAGTAAATTGACGATAATGACAAATCCCATGCTGAGCAAAATGATCGCCAGCAGGACGGGATAATCGTGGGCGAGCGCCGATTTCAGGGCAAGACGCCCCATACCGGGCCACGAGAAAATCGTTTCTACCACAATGGAGCCCGCCAACGAAATGGCGAGCGAAGTACCGGTGTAAGTAATAAGCGGAACGGCGGCGTTGGGAAAGATATGGCTAACCCAAATGCGGTGTTTCGAAATGCCGCGCGCCCGAAGCGCAAATATATGATCTTGTTCTGCAGATAAGGTGAGGTGGTTCCGAAATAGTCGGATATAAAAACCGGCATGAGACAGCGCGAGGACAAGCGCTGGCATGATGAGATGTTTGAGGGAGAAGGTTCCGTCACCCATACCGGAAGAAGGCAGGACACCCATCTGGATTGTGAATAATAGCATCATCATTAGTGCAAGCCAGAAGGAGGGGACCGCCATGAGGATCACGCTGAACAAGAGGACAGTGCGGTCGTAGAATGTGTTTCGCCGGATGGCTGATGTTATCCCAAACAGGAGGGCCAAGCCGATAAGAAGTAATTGCGATGCAATCAGCAGTACTGCCGTTGGATAAAAAGTTCGCATGACGACGGCGTCCGCGGGTTCCCCGGAAAGATAGGAGGCTCCCCAGTTCCCCTGAAGAGCCTGTCCAGCCCATTTAAAATACTGGACGGGAAGCTGTTCATCCAAGCCAAGGTTCACTGCAATCCGCTCCCGCTCCGCATCGGACAGTTTCTGCAGCTGCTCACCATACATTGCCGCTGCGGGGTCTCCTGGCAGAATGCGAATGAATGCAAAGCATAGCAAGCTTCCAAGAAGCAGAACGATGCCGGCTTCCGCGGATCGTTTCAATAAAAAAAGACCCATTTCCGACCTTCTTTCTACAACAGTTTCCGCTCCTATTTTATCATATTCCGGTGCTCGTGGCATTCGAATGCGCCCCAGGCACCGGAAAGCATTGTCCATTTCGGACTGCTATTGATCATACGTCTTTTGGGGCCTCTTCCGGCACTGCCCGATACACGGTGAATGCCAATAGAATGGCCACGAGGGACATGGCGAAGGCGATGAAGTAGACAAGTTCCACGCCCGCCACCATCGCCTGCTGGATTGCGGCAGGGTCCAGCGGGTTTGTTACATCTTTCAGGAAATGGAGCTGCCGGGCATTCATGATGCCGATAAAGACAGACACCCCAATGGCCCCAGCAACGGGCTGTAAGGTGGTCATCACTGCGGTGCCGTGCGGATAGAGCTGCTTTGGCAGCTGGTTCAATCCGTTCGTTTCGGCCGGCATCATAATCGCTGAGATGGAAAGCATCAGCAGGATATATCCGACAACTACGACCCAAAGCGGAGTATCGAGATCCAATCGGCTCATCATAAACATCGTCCCACTCAGTACGAAGGTCGCGGGGATCATCAGCAATCTTGGTCCGAATTTATCGAATAGAGCACCCATGAACGGCGACATCACACCGTTCAACAGGCTGCCCGGCAATAAGACCAATCCCGCCGTCGCCGCCGACAATGCCAAGGGACCTTGCATATAGATCGGCAAAATGATTTCGGATGCGAACATTGCCATGATGATGATTAAAAACATGATGACCGAATGGGTGTACATGGGATATTTGAACACTCGTAAATCCATGACCGGCTCTTGCAACTTAAGTTGCCGGATGGCGAATAAAACAATCCCCGTCAATCCCGCTAGAATAGAGACGATAACAGTCGGGCTGAAGAAACCGGCTTCACTTTCGCCGACAGCACTGAAACCGTAGATGGTTCCCCCGAATCCAATCGTGGAAAATACGATAGATAGAACGTCGATCTTCGGTCGGGTTACTTCCGATACGTTGATCAAATATTTGGATGCGAACACAATGGAGAATAAAGCGAATGGAATCACGGTGATGAATAAAAAACGCCAACCGAGATATTCGACAATGACTCCGGATAAGGTGGGCCCGATCGCCGGGGCGAACATGATGACCAATCCGATAAGCCCCATAACTTTCCCGCGTCGGTGCGGTGGATAGATCAACAGGAACACATTAAAGATGATTGGCATCAGGAGACCAGTCCCGACCGCTTGGATGAGACGTCCGACTAATAGAATGGCAAAAGTGGGGGCCATGGCACTGATTGTTGTTCCGATAGTAAATACGATCATCGTTCCCAAGAACAATTGACGTGTCGTGAACCATTGCAATAACAGGGCGGAAACCGGGATTACAATTCCCATCACTAACATGAATCCTGTCGCCATCCATTGAACAGTGGGCAACGTGATATCAAATTCATGCATGAGTGTCGTGAGTGCGATATTCAGCAAGGTTTCGTTCAATATTGCAAAAAAAGCGCCGATGATCAAGGACAACATGATCGGTATGACTTTGACATTCGGATCGTCGGCCAAGTATTCGTATTTCGTTGGTTGTGTAGCTTCTTTCATAAGAAAACCCTTTCCGAAAATGTAATGTCGGTCCAAAAAAGAAGGGCCTTTTGCGTTTCGTGAGGAACGAAAAAGGCACTCCAACAGCCATTATACGATACTATTGCACCCGGAAGAAGATGTCATTTAAAAAAAGTTGAGAATAACGGAGAAACGCAAAAACAGGCGAAGAAAAGAACTTTTCCTCACCTGTTTTTCTGGCACTTAATAAGAATCTGTCTCGCGGCTGATGTCTTCTGCTTGCTTCGGTGCTTTTTCGCCGTCTTTATTTCCAAGTGGATGTTGACTGGATCCGTCGGCATCTGCTTTTTGCAGTCCTTCCTGAAGACGTCGGCCATATTCTTCGTCTGCTTCCTCTGCAAGTGCGATCATTTTCTTTTGGATGCGCGGATCGCATGTAGACAGGTCATTTACTAGATTGTTTATCAATTCATCTTTTTCCCAATCCTCAAAAGCACGGTACGTTTCGCCGGCCTGCTTTGTGTTGTCGTTGCGGTCGATGGATTCTCGGACGAGGTTTCCTTCTATGCGAGGAGTGTGTTCTTTTCCGTCTTGTTTCGCTTCTTGCAGTCCTCCGAGAATGGACGGTTCATAATTGATATGTGGATTTTGTCCAGGTGCCCGATCCACTTTATACTGCATTTGCCCGCCGCTCTGATTGGTCGCTACTCTCTTTTTCGGGGCATTGATCGGCAGCTGAAGATAATTGGCACCAATCCGATGGCGTTGTGTATCAGAATAGGAAAAGGTTCGTCCTTGCAACATTTTATCATCCGAGAAATCGAGACCATCGATCAGAACACCTGTCCCAAATGCGGATTGTTCGACTTCGCTGAAATAGTCTTCGGGATTTCTGTTTAATACGAGCTTTCCGACAGGCAGCCATGGAAATTGGTCATTCGGCCAAAGTTTCGTATCATCGAGCGGATCGAAATCCAGTTCCGGATGCTCGTCATCACTCATGATTTGAACGAAAAGTTCCCATTCTGGGTAATCTCCGCGCTCAATCGCATCGTATAGATCCTGCGTGGCGTGATTGAAGTTTTTCGCTTGGATTTCCTCCGCCTGTTTTTGCGTCAAGTTTTTAATCCCTTGCTTCGGCTCCCAATGGTATTTAATGAGAACCGCTTCGCCTTCACTGTTAATCCATTTATACGTATTGACGCCGGATCCTTGCATTTGTCGATAGTTGGCTGGAATTCCCCAAGGTGAGTAGATGAACGTTACCATATGGAAGGATTCAGGTGAACTGGCGCAGAAATCGAAAAAGCGTTCACTGTCTTGGATATTCGTAATCGGGTCGGGCTTGAAAGCATGGATCATATCAGGGAATTTGATTGCATCGCGGATGAAAAAAATCTTTAAATTGTTGCCGACCAAATCCCAGTTTCCGTCCTCCGTATAAAATTTTACCGCAAACCCGCGGGGATCTCGAAGGGTTTCGGGAGAATGCCCACCGTGAATCACGGTTGAAAAGCGAACAAATACGGGAGTCTGTTTCCCTTTTTCTTGAAACAATGAAGCTCGTGTATATTTCGAAACTGGTTCATCGCCGACTGATCCATATGCTTCAAAATAACCGTGGGCTCCTGCACCTCTGCCGTGCACGACGCGTTCGGGAATCCGCTCTCTGTCAAAATGACTTAGTTTTTCGATGAAATCGTAGTTCTCCAATGTAGCAGGCCCTCGGTTGCCGACAGTCCGCAAGTTTTGATTGTTCGTGATCGGATGTCCTTGCCGATTGGTCAACGTCATCTCGTTTTCCTCGTTTGTTGTTTGATTTTTGTTTTGATCTTGATTCATTGTCGCATCCTCCTAAAATGTGAATTTCCTATGCTGGGGATATGGTAAGCCTTTCACGATTGTAGATTGATTAAACCATGACAAGTAATGGAAGTATGTCTGAAAAACGGCTTTTCCAATGAAGGGATTGGAAAAGCCGTTTTTTTACTTCGTATGATTGTTTTCGTTGTGAGTAAAGTATAATTACTGAGTCTGTTCTAGCGCTTGGTGTTCATCATCGAAATAGAGGAAAGTTTCTTCGTCGAGTTCAGCAAGTCGCTCTTTATTGATTCCTAACGCAAGGTTTCCCTCAAAAATTGTTTCCCACCAAGTTTCTGTTGTAGTCATAACCATTTCCTCCTCTGATTGGTGTTGTCCTATATTTACCCCTGACTTCGGAAAAGCAAAACGTCAATCATTGAAATAGAATCGGAAGGCCTAATTATGTAAAACGGTAATGGGAGTCGGTTGTCAATCATAGTATATGGAGTTGACGTAGTTCCAAAACTGCGTACTTGGTCGGAAAATTTGTCGAAAAAGACAGTTCTTTGGAAAGATTGACTTTCGGTGACGAGCTGTAAGCGCTTACGATTCTGTGCAGAATGAACTCCTGATTTTGCAGAAAAATAAAAAGAGACATACAATGGAAATACCAAGGAACGGAGGGGATTCCATGAATTTCACAGCGGAACAGGCGGAAAGTCTGATCGCTCATCAGCGGGCTTATTATTTTACGGGCGGAACGCGAAATGCCGCTTTCCGTAAAAAGATGTTGCGACAATTGAAACAAGCGATCGAGTCGAATGAACAAGCCATTTATGAAGCTCTTCATCATGATCTTGGAAAAAGTGATTTTGAAGCGTACGTCACGGAAATTGGGTTCGTCCTCTCCAGCATTTCGTATATGCTGGATCATTTGGACGAGTGGTTACAGCCCGAAGCCGTGAAGACCCCGATCCATCTGCAGCCGGCGTCCAGCCGCATCATCCGAGAACCGTATGGATCGGTTTTGATCATTGGACCTTTTAATTATCCATTCCAGCTCGTTATGGAACCATTGATCGGCGCGATAGCAGGTGGGAATTGTGCGGTGGTCAAACCATCGGAAACAGCGGTCCACACAGCGGCCATTGTGAAAAAAATCATCTCAGAGACATTCCCAACCGAATACATTTGCGTCATCGAAGGAGAACGGGAAGAGACAGCGACGCTTATTCATGCGTCGTTCGATTATATATTCTTCACAGGCAGTGCGGAGGTCGGGAAAATTGTCATGAAGGCTGCGGCTGAGCGATTGACACCGATCACTCTGGAACTCGGTGGTAAAAGCCCGGCACTTGTGGATCAGACGGCCGATTTGGCAAAAGCGGCTGAACGGATTATTTGGGGGAAATTCATCAATAACGGGCAAACTTGCATCGCGCCGGACTATGTTCTCATACATCATTCCGTCCATGAGCAGTTTGTTTCGGAGATGGTCCAAGTATTGCACCGATTCTATGGAAAGGATGCGTCTGTAAGCCCGGATTATGGCCGGATTGTCAATCAAAAGCAGTTTGACCGGTTGGCGAGGATCATCCAAAGGGAACGGGAGCATCTTTTTTATGGTGGAAGCAGTCGCAGGGATGACCTGTATATGGAACCGACGCTGCTTTGTAATGTCGTATGGGACGGTCCAGCGATGGAAGAAGAGATTTTCGGTCCAATCCTTCCAATCCTACTATATGATAATTTGGCTGAAGCCATTCATCATATCCGCCTCTTGCCGAAACCACTTGCGGCTTATATGTTTACGGAAAACAAACAGGCGGCGGAGTACTTTATCGAAAACGTCCCATTTGGCGGTGGGTGCATCAACGATACAATTTCACACGTCGGCAATATCCATCTGCCATTTGGCGGAGTCGGTCCGTCCGGCATGAATGCGTATCATGGCAAAACAAGCTTCGAGACGTTCACCCATGCGAAATCATTGCTGAAACGAAGCACCGCCATCCCAATGCGCATCGCCTTCCCGCCGTATAAAGATAAATTGAAATGGATCAAACCGCTTCTTCGATGAGAGGCGGTTTTTCACTTATTTCAGTAGGGGAAACCCCAGCTGAATAGGGAATTTAGACACACTGCGTCCTGATGGTGCTTTAATTAGGCAGATCCGCTATTGGTGTCTCAAGTGTAATCGGGGCGGAAAAAAAGTATAATGAACGGATGGAAGAGAATGAAAGGAAGAAAAGTATGGATACCGAAAAATTATTTGCTATTTTGCCGAACAAGGAAATTATCGGGGAGCTGCCGGCGACCGTGACCGATATGGCCGTAGATTCGCGCGCGGTCAACGCAGGGGGCGTATTTGTCTGCATCGAAGGCTTCACGGTGGATGGCCATGATTTTGTTGGGAAGGCTGTGGACAATGGGGCTCGCGTCATCGTCGCTTCGAAACCGGTCGACGTGGATCCGGATAAAGTGGCAGTCGTGCTCGTGGACGATACGTCGCGGGCAGTCGGTTTGCTGGCATCCCGTTTCTATAGTTATCCTTCGCGGAAAATGACGATGATTGGCGTCACAGGGACGAACGGAAAGACAAGCGTCAGCAATATCATTCACGCCATTTTACAGGAGAGCGGGGAGCGTTCGGCTGTTTCTGGGACAATCGGGTTTAATTTGGATGGCATTTTATATGAAACCGAGAACACGACGAATGATGTCCTGACGACGCAAGGGATGATTGCCCGCGCGGTGCAGGAAGGTTGTTCGACGATGGCGATGGAAGTGTCGTCGCATGGTCTCGTGGAAGGTCGTTTGGCTGGTGCGGAGTTCGACATTGCCGTTTTCACGAATTTGACGCATGATCATCTCGATTTCCATGGCACGATGGAAGATTACGGGTATGCAAAAGGTCTTTTATTCGCCCAGCTTGGACAGGACTTGGAAAAACGCAAATTTGCGATCCTGAACGCGGATGATGAGTGGAGTGAGCGGATGGGCCAGATGACGCCGTTTCCAGCCTTGACCTATGGAATCCGGAATGACGCGATGTTCCGCGCTTCGGGCATTGTGTTGGCTGCGGACCGCACGACGTTCCGGCTAGCATCCCCTGAAGGCGAATTCGAAGTTGATATGAAATTGATTGGTGAGTTCAGTGTCTACAATGCGTTGGCAGCGATCGCCGCTTTATTCGCAAAAGGGATGGGGACGGAGGAAATTATCGGGCATTTGGAAAAGATCTCTTCCGTCAAAGGCCGGATGGAGAAAGTGGAGACCTCTCTTCCGTTGACGATCTATATCGACTATGCCCATTCACCCGATGCAATCGAAAAGGCGATCCATGCCGTGCTGCCGTATAAGAAGAATAAATTGATATTCGTCATCGGCACGGGCGGAAACCGCGATCGGAAAAAGCGGCCTGTCATGGCTGAAAAGGCATCCGTCGCCGACTATGTCATCCTGACGACCG
This sequence comes from Sporosarcina sp. FSL W7-1349, assembly GCF_038003045.1. Classification (NCBI taxonomy): domain Bacteria; kingdom Bacillati; phylum Bacillota; class Bacilli; order Caryophanales; family Caryophanaceae; genus Sporosarcina; species Sporosarcina sp. FSL W7-1349. The sequence goes on along the minus strand of NZ_JBBOOK010000001.1, from coordinate 1,653,858 downwards.
ACGACCCGCGGGACGAGCCGTACGAATCGATTCTTTCTGAATTGGAAGCGGGCATGACCCACGACCGATACGCCTGCATCGGCGACCGGGCAGAAGCCGTCCGCCATGCGGTATCTGTCGCAGAAGAAGACGACATTATCATCTTCGCCGGCAAAGGCCATGAAGATTTCCAAATCATTGGCAACGTGAAGCACCCGCATTCTGACGCATCGATAGCACTGGAAGCCGCCGAGCAGAAATTCGGAGCGGGGCAAATGAAGAAATGACTGAAGGGCTGTCCTTGTCGGGGCGGCCTTTTGGGGTTGGGGTGGTTGGGGTGGGTAGTGGTGTTTCGGGGGCGGGGCAGGGCGTTTCGAGGTTTGGGGGGAGTGTTGTGAACTTGGGGCAGGGCGTTTCGAGGTTTGGAGAAATTGTTGAGGACTTGGAGGGAATCGTTTCGAGGTTTGTGGGAAATGTTGTGGTCTCGGATAGAAACATTTCGAGGCATGAAAGAAATGTCGTGAACTTTGAGGGAAGTGTTTCAAGGGTCGGGGAAAGGTTATAGATCCTTCGTGCTGTTGTTTTACACGGCCCTTGCAGTCCATGAAAGTTCACCCGGGCCCTTACGGTTTCGATCGGAGCCCTTACAGTTCCGTGAATTGTCCTGACAGTTCGGGGAAAAGCCATGAGAGTTCACTTGGGCCCTTACAGTTTCGATCGGGGCCCTTACAGTTCCGTGAATTGTCCTGACAGTTCGGGGAAAAGCCATGAAAGTTCACCCGGGCCCTTACAGTTTCGATCGGGGCCCTTATAGTTCTGTGAATTGCCATGACAGTTCGGGGAAAAGCCATGAAAGTTCACCCGGGCCCTTACGGTTTCGATCGGAGCCCTTACAGTTCTGTGAATTGCCATGATAGTTCGGGAAAAAGCCATGAAAGTTCGCCCGGCCCCTCACAGTTTCGATCGGAGCTCTTACAGTTCCATGAATTGTCCTGACAGTTCGAGGAAAAGCCATGAAAATTCGCCCGGGCCCTTACAGTTTCGATCGGGGCCCTTATAGTTCTGTGAATTGCCATGATGGTTCGGGGAAAAGCCATGAAAGTTCGCCCGGCCCCTCACAGTATCAATCGGGGCCCTTATATTTCTGTGAATTGCCCTGACAATTCCCCGAAGCCCTAACCTTCAACCGACCCTGTGCCTTTCATTCCTAAGGTAAAAAAATGTTGAAATTGGCTTTCAATCTGTCTATGCTAAGAAAAGCAGAACAGAAGGAGATTACATTTATGGATAAACCGATACAAGAAGAAATTGCGTCCCGCCGGACTTTTGCGATCATCTCTCACCCGGATGCAGGGAAAACGACGATGACGGAGAAGTTGCTCTTTTTCGGCGGCGCCATCCGGGATGCCGGGACCGTCAAAGGGAAGAAGACCGGAAAGTATGCGACATCGGACTGGATGGAAATTGAGAAACAGCGGGGAATTTCGGTGACGTCCTCGGTCATGCAGTTCGATTATGACGGGAAACGGGTAAATATCTTGGACACCCCGGGCCACGAAGATTTCAGTGAGGATACGTACCGTACGTTGATGGCGGTCGATGCAGCTGTCATGATGGTCGATTCGGGGAAAGGGATCGAGCCGCAGACGATCAAATTGTTCAAAGTCTGTCGTATGCGGGGCATCCCGATTTTCACATTTATGAATAAAATGGACCGCCAGGGGAAAGAGCCGCTCGATTTGATGGAAGAGCTCGAAGAAGTGCTCGGCATCGAATCGTATGCGATGAATTGGCCGATCGGGATGGGGAAGGAATTCCTCGGCATCTACGACCGGTTCAATAATCGGATCGAGCAGGCGCGAATCGATGGCGATCAACGTTACCTTGCTTTAACTGAAGAAGGTGAGTTGGCGGAACCACATTCAATGAAAGAAACTTCCTACTATCAACAAGCTTTGGAAGATGTCCTTCTATTGAATGAAGCGGGAAATCAATTCGATGAGGAACGGGTGGCGAAAGGTGAATTGACGCCAGTCTTTTTCGGCAGTGCATTGACGAATTTCGGGGTTCAGACCTTTTTGGAAACGTTCCTCCAGTTTGCTCCATCGCCACAGCCGCGTCAGACGAAAGAAGAACAGGAAGTCGATCCATATTCGGATGAGTTTTCCGGTTTCATTTTCAAAATCCAGGCGAATATGAACCCAGCACACCGGGACCGGATTGCGTTCGTGCGTATTGTGTCGGGGGCATTCGAGCGTGGAATGACCGTGACCGTCCCTCGGATTTCGAAGACGTTCAAGTTGACGCAGACAACGCAGTTTCTAGCGGATGACCGGGAAACGGTCAACGAAGCGGTCGCGGGCGATATTATCGGACTGCATGACACGGGGAATTACCAGATCGGCGACACGGTGATCGGCGGGAAGTCCTCTTTCCAATTCGATGCGCTGCCGCAATTCACCCCTGAATTGTTCGTTCGAGTGACGGCGAAAAACGTTATGAAATCGAAGCATTTCCATAAAGGGATTTTGCAGCTTGTGCAAGAAGGGGCCATTCAATATTATCGTACACTCCATACCGAGGAAGTCTTACTCGGAGCTGTCGGTCAGCTGCAATTCGAAGTGTTCGAGCATCGGATGAAAAACGAGTACAACGTGGAAGTCCGGATGGAGCATGTCGGTTCAAAAGTGGCCCGCTGGATTGAAAATGAAGGGGATGTCAAAGAGTCGATGACGGGCCAACGGGCAATGCTTGTAAAAGACCGTTACGATAATCTGGTGTTCCTCTTCGAAAATGACTTCGCAATGCGCTGGTTCCATGACAAATACCCGGATATTCGGTTATATAGTTTGTTGTAATGAAATGCCTGATGAGAGAGGAGACTTTCTTGTCAGGTTTTTATTTTGACTGAGCTTCATAACGTTTTTAGCCGAATGTTAAACGTTAGGTCTCGACTACCTCGCGTTATTGATGAACCTTGAAACATATCAGGGGACTTCAATACATATTATCGTGCCTCGAAACCGCCATCCATCTTACCGCTCCCCGAATATGTCAAATCACCCAATTCCTCGTAATGGGAAGTTCCGAATTGAAGTCGGGTTGTACATTGCATATGATGAAGATAACGTTTTTTCGATGAGAGGGTAGTGGATAGATGAAAATCAGTGATTTTTCAATTAAACGGCCGATATTTACGATGGTGACTATGTTTCTCGTAATCATACTCGGAGCCGTATCTTTTTTTCGTATTCCCGTGACGTTGATCCCTGATTTGAATCCGCCGATTGCGGTTGTGGTGACAAGTTATCCAGGGGCTTCACCGATTGAGGTGAATGAAAAGCTGACCAAGCCGTTGGAGACGAGTTTGTCGACGACGCCCGGCTTGAAGACGATGCAGTCGTCGTCCCAAGAAGGCGCCAATTTCATCTTGCTGATGTTTGATTGGTCTACAGCTATTGATGATGTCCAAATGGATGTCATGCAGCGGATCGATCAAGTACCGGTTCCGGAAGGTTCCCAGAAACCGCGCTTCATGAAGTTCGACCCGGCGCAGTTCCCGGTCATTCAGCTTTCCTTGAGGGCGACGAGCGATGAGGCCGATATCCGCAAGCTGGCTGAGCAGCTCGAGACCGAGTTGCGTCGGACGGAAGGAGTCGCCAGCGTTACCGTATCCGGAGCGCTCGTCGAGGAAGTTCAAATTATCCTGAATCCCGAAAAACTGGAGGCCAATGGATTGGTCCAATCGGATATTGTGCAAGCGATTCAAGCTAACCATGTATCGATGCCGGGCGAGCCGATTGAAACGTCGGAAGGCCAGCAATTGACGACTCGGATCATCAGCGCGTTGACATCGATCACCGATATCCGGAATGTCGCAGTCGGCATGAATCCATTGACCGGTGAGTCGATCACCGTGAGAGATGTCGCATCTGACGTGGCGTTGGTCGAGGCGCGATCGACAACGGAAACGCGGGCCAATGAAGACCCGGCTGTGCTGATGTCCGTGTTGCAGGAGTCGGGGACGAATACGGCGGATGTATCCACGGCGTTTAAACAGGAGTTGGATCATCTTCTTGGTTCGGATGAATACAAAGATATCGAAGCGGATATTTTATTCGACCAAGGGGATTACGTTAAATTGGCCATTGGGAATATTGGACAATCGTTGCTGCTCGGCGGCCTTTTTGCCATGCTTGTTCTGTTTTTCTTCCTGCGGGGCATTAAGAGCCCGATTATCATCGGCATTGCCATCCCGTATTCGGTGATCGTCACCTTCGTTTTGATGTTTTTTGCGGACTTTTCCTTGAACATCATGACGTTGGGGGCGCTCGCGCTCGGAATCGGAATGCTCGTCGACAATGCGATTGTCGTAATTGAAAATATCGAAAGGCATTTAGCGATGGGGAAAGGGCCAAAACAGGCGGCACGGGAAGGGACCAAGGAAATTGGTGGTGCCATCACAGCTTCCACCTTGACGACCCTCGCCGTGTTCGTACCGGTTATTTTCATCAGCGGCCTGATTGGTCAGATTTTTACCGAATTTGCTTTGACCATCTCGTTTAGTCTGTTCGCCTCCCTTGTTGTGGCACTGACTGTTGTCCCGATGATGGCCAGCCGCATGCTGAAGAAGCCGAAAAAGAATATAGAAGCCCGCCGCCGCCGTTCGAAATCGCTGAACAACTTCGAGCGATCGGTCAAATGGGCTTTGAAGAACCGGGCACTTATGTTGATTGCCACGACGGTGCTCCTCGCGGCGGGTGCTTTCGGTTTGACGAGGGTGGGAACCGAATTTCTTCCACCAACGGATGAAGGGTTCGTCAGCATCTCGGTAAAATTGCCGAATGGGGCGTCGATTTCCGCAACGAATGATCTTGTGGAACAAATCGAGACTGAATTGAAACAGCAGGATGACGTGGAAGTGTACGTCAGCTTGGTCGGTGGGACCCAGCAGAATCTGGCGCAAGGCAGCTCGGAATCGAATGTAGCCGAGCTATACGTAAAGCTCGTCCCATTGGATGACCGGGAGCGTTCCGTCTTTGAGTTTGTCGATGCCGTACAACCGAATGTTTTGGAAAAAATCGGAGACGAGGCAGAAGTCAGTTTTAATCTGCAGACGGCATCCGGCTCCACGCCGAATACTCTGACTTTCTCATTAAGTGATACTCATGAGGAACGGTTGGACGAGGCTGTCCAACAATTACATGCTGAATTGGCGTCGATGGATGGCGTTCTGGAAGTGTCAAATGACTTGCAAGATACGATGGAAGAGATCCGGATTGAGGTGAACCGGAGGAAGGCCGCTGAAAACGGATTGACGCCTTATCAGATTGCGCAGACGGTCAATCATGTGACACGTGGGGCATTCGCGACGCAAGTCATTGGAAAGCATGAGGCGGTCCATTCCGTGAACGTGCTCTATGAAGAGAGTTTTCGCAATAGCATCGAGAAGTTGAAAGATCTTAAGCTTCGGACGCCAGCCGGCACATTCATTGCCTTGGATGATGTTGCTAAAGTCAGAGTCGATGAAGGTCCCGTAGCGATCCGGCGGGTGGACCAAGCCCATTCGGTGACGTTCAATGTAAAATATGAATCGTCCCAGACGCTCGGCGGAATGACCAAACAAGTGCAGGAAAAGGTCGATGCACTGGATTTGCCGGATGAAATCGACATGACGTTCGGCGGGGATCGGGAACTGTTTGAAAGTGCGATCGATGACATGTTGTTGGCAATTGTCCTTGCGGTCGTTCTGGTCTATATCGTCATGGCGGCCCAGTTTGAATCATTCAAATACCCGTTCGTCATCATGTTCTCGGTTCCGCTTATGATCATCGGCGTATCTTTTGGCCTGTTCGCGACTAGTACACCGATCAGTGTCACGGCGATCATTGGGATTCTTGTCCTCGTTGGAATTGTCGTGAACAATGGAATCGTGCTCGTCGATTACATCAATCAACGGAAAGAAGCGGGGCTCAGTTCGTTCGATGCCATCATCGCCTCCGTCCGAGACCGGGTCCGCCCGATTTTGATGACGGCGTTGACGACCATTCTTGGCCTGTTGCCGCTTGCACTCGGTCTCGGAGAGGGGACGGAGATGAACCAACCGATGGGGATTGCCGTCATCGGAGGACTCGTCAGCTCCACCTTCCTGACCTTGTATATCGTGCCGATCATCTACAGTTTGTTTGATAAACAAACGCGTAGACGGGTTCAGTCGGTTGAGGTGGAAAGGGAAACGTTGTGAGGTAGGATGTGGGTGTTTTGAGGTTATGTTGGAATGTTGTGAGGTGTGGAGTGGGCGTTTCGAGGTTTGAAGGGAATGTTGTGAGGTAGGACGTGGGCGTTTCGAGGTTCGATGGAAACGTCGTGAAGTCGGGCGGTAGTGTCACGAGGTTTTGCAAGAACAGTGAGGCGATGGTCAAGACCTTCTCAAGGCATATCAGAACATAGCACAACCCGATGCAACTGAACAATAGCTATTAACAGGCGTGGAAAAGCGAAAGTTTCCACGCCTGTTTTTAATGAAGATCATTCTCGGTGAATTGATGCGGCCGTTTTCCCTTTTTCATGAAACCCGCTTGTCCTACATATAATAAAGCCTAAATGCTAGGCTAATTGAATAATCTTCTGTCTATACAAGTGAAATGTTATACTCTGGGAAAAGGGGCGGTGGCATGCGGACTCATTTGTTTACGGGGTTTCCCGGTTTCATTGCAACGCAGTTGATCAAGGGGTTGATTCGCCAACGGGACGTCGATAGGATTTATGCGATTGTCCAACCGGAGCAGATTGGACGGGCAGAGGAGCAGATTGATGCCATTATGGAAGAGTTGGAGGTTGAAATCCCATTTGACTTGTTCGCTGGGGATATCACACAGACCGATTTGGGGCTGGATTCGTCCGCACTTGGCAGCCTTCGGGATCTACCACTTGTCGTCTGGCATTTGGCGGCCATTTATGATTTGGCTGTGGATGCGGAAAGCGCCTGGCGTGTTAATGTGGAAGGGACAAGGCAAGTGAATCGTTTCGTGGCCGGCCATCCGTCCATTATCCGTTATTTATATTTCAGTACAGCTTATGTAGCGGGAAAACGGGAAGGCCTATTATTGGAAACGGAACTGATCCGACCCACGGCCTTCAAAAATCATTACGAAGAATCGAAGTTTGAAGCGGAAGTTCTAGTGGAGTCTTTGAAGCCATCGGTCCCCGTCACAATCATTCGGCCGGGCATTGTCCGCGGCCATTCCCAGACCGGGGAGACGATCAAATTCGACGGTCCTTATTTTTTCATGAATTTAATCGATCGGCTGCGGTGGTTGCCGGTCATCCCGTATGTCGGAAGGACGGAGGCGCGGATCAATGTCGTGCCAATCGATTATATTATCGATGCATCCATCTACCTGTCCAGCCTCGGGGATGCGGCTGGCACGACAGTCCATCTGACCGACCCGTCCCCTCATCCGATCGAAGAGGTGTATCGGGCGATGGTGATCGAATTGACGGGGAAACGTCCCAGGGGCAGGTTTCCACGGCAGCTCGCCGAAAAAGGCCTATCTTCCGTACGTCTTCAACGGAAGCTCGGTGTCGAAGCGCAGACGTTGGATTATTTAACGTGGAATGCCACTTTCGACACGAGTATTGCCGATCGGCTGCTGGAAGGGAGCGGCATCCGGTGCGCTGATTTCATCCAATCAATTCCCGCAATGGTCAGCTTCTATAATGAACATAAACATAACCAGGATCTCCATGTGAAAATAGGATAATCTACGTTTACTTTTCCGGCTAGCGTGGTATAATAAAGCAAAAGTACCCGACAACTTAATAACTTTGACAACATGTCAAAGGGGAGTAGCTATAGGGAAACCTATTTCATAGTCGTCAATACATGGCGTACGCCATCGGTTATGATAGCTGGATATTGATATATTCCGACTTAGCGAGACCTTTGCCTATTATTAGGTGGGGGTCTTTTTAATATGTGAAAAATTGGAGGAATCAATGTGGAAGCGATTTTACTCGAGTACGCGTGGGTATTGCTCGTACTTATCGCCCTAGAAGGGTTGTTGGCAGCAGACAATGCAGTTGTGATGGCGGTCATGGTGAAACATTTACCGCGGCCTCAGCAAAAGAAAGCTTTGTTTTACGGATTGCTCGGCGCGTTTGTGTTCCGGTTTGCGGCGTTGTTCATGATTACATTCTTGGTGAATATTTGGCAAATCCAAGCGCTAGGCGCCGCCTATCTTCTGTTCATTTCCATTAAGAATATTATAGATCAGCGAAAAGGGGATTCCGAGGATCATACGAAAGAACCGCGTCGTCAATCCGGTTTTTGGATGACCGTTTTGAAAGTGGAGTTGGCGGATATTGCGTTCGCCCTCGATTCCATGCTCGCGGCGGTAGCACTTGCTGTGACCTTGCCTGAACTCGGGGATTTCCATATCGGGGGCATCAACGGCGGTCAGTTCATCGTCATGTTGATCGGTGGAATTGTTGGTTTAGTGCTTATCCGGTTCGCAGCACGTCAATTTATCGTCATATTGGATAAATACCCAGCATTGGAAACAGCCGCATTCCTGATCGTCGGATGGGTTGGTGTGAAATTGGCTGTCCTTACGCTCGCACATCCGGGCTTAGGCATCATCGATCCTGATTTTCCGCACTCCACTCTATGGAAAACGACATTCTGGATCGTCTTGGCGGGTATCGCGTTGAATGGTTATTTGGTCGGTGTCCGGAAACATCGCAAACAGGCATAATGGTTTTCAGCCGGTTACATCGCTCTCGGTGTAGCCGGTTTTTTATGTGAAAATAAAAAAAGCGGAAGAATTCTTTTCTTTTTCCGGTTTATTCACTAAAATGGGGAGACGGAAACTGTGTTATCTACATTCAGCGAGTGTCCAATCGCCGACTGAATACAGAGAACGCCTTGGCGGATGTCACGGATTTTTTCGAACTTGCTCGAAAAAATCCGGACGCAATTATGCCATGGCTTAATTGATCGAAAGGGATGGAGATTCATGAAGTTTTCACGGGAAAATCTTAGAAGATTCACCCCTGCTCAAATCATCGTATTCTATTACTTCCTAGCGATTGCCTTTTCGTACCTCTTATTGAATTTGCCGGGGGTATACCTTCCTGGCGTGGAAGTAAGTTTTCTCGATAGCCTCTTTACGGCGGTCAGTGCGGTCAGTGTGACTGGGTTGACGCCAATCAGCATAGCTGGCACGTATTCCGTATTCGGCCTATGCATGCTGATGCTTGTACTGCAACTTGGCGGTATTGGCATCATGTCGATCGGTACATTCTTCTGGCTGCTTGTCAAAAAAAGGATTGGTTTGCGCGAACGGCAATTGATCATGGTTGACCATAACCAGTACAGCTTGGCGGGTGTCGTCCATCTGATTCGTGAAATTGTGAAGATCATCTTTTTGGTCGAGATGATCGGTGGGCTGCTGTTGACGATTTACATCCGACCGTTCTTCGAAACGTTCAGTGATGCGTTGCTACATGGCATGTTCCTGGCCGTTTCGGCAACGACCAACGCGGGATTCGATATTACCGACGCTTCGCTTTTGCCGTATTTCAATGATTATTTCATCCAGACGGTGATCATGGTGCTGATCATCCTCGGAGCAATCGGATTTCCTGTACTCATTGAAGTGAAAAGTTATTTTTCAAACAAGGTTCCGAATTTCCGATTTTCCCTTTTTACGAAAATCACGACAACGACGTTCGGAATCCTTTTAGTCTTCGGGGCACTCATGATTTTCCTTTTGGAATCGGTTCACTCCTTTAAGGGGATGGCTTGGCATGAAAAAGTATTCGCTTCGTTATTCCATTCGGTCTCGTCCCGGTCCGCCGGATTGACGACCTATGACATCACGCAGTTCAGCGAAGCGACCGATATCTTCATCAGTTCCTTGATGTTCATCGGGGCGTCACCAAGTTCGGTAGGCGGGGGAATCCGGACGACGACCTTCGCCATCGCATTGTTGTTCATCATCAATTTTGCGCGGGGTAATCAAGTGATCAATATATTCCATAGGCAGATCAAGCTGATCGATGTGTTCCGTTCCTATGCCGTCATCCTTCTTGCGGGTGCTATGGTGATGGCTGCCCTCCTGATCCTTTTAATCACGGAACCGGGCATTCCTGCAGTGACATTGCTATTCGAAATCACCTCTGCATTCGGAACATGCGGCATGTCACTCGGCATCACATCCGATCTCTCACCGATCGGCAAAGTGATCATCATGATCCTCATGTTCATTGGAAGGGTTGGGCTGATCTCCTTCCTCTACACACTGGGTGGGAAAACGAAAACAATTCATTATCATTACCCGAAAGAGCGTGTGATTATCGGATGAATCAACAAAAGCTGTCCCCACTATACAAAGGGACAGCTTTTCCTTTTCCAAATTAATTGCGCCCAAAATTGTTTGGTCACCTGGTATAAAATAAAACTGGGTTCAGTTCACTACCCGTTCTTCTGTCGAATGAAGATAAAAGAATTCCGGAGCTTCGCCGTGTATGAATAACGTGACGAGATAGCCTTCCTGCTTTTCGACTTGGCCAGTTTCCGTTCCTGCCGGATTCACATAAATCGGTGTGATGAACGTCGATTTGCGGATGTTCCGTTCATGGAGTTTGATAGGAAGCTTCTCGATGTCCAATGGGGTTTTATTCCCCAGAATGTCAGATTCGATCCGTGCCAACTCTTCCGCCTGCATCTCGTTTTGCCACCAGATTTTACGCGGTTGGAATGTATGATGTGCCAAGTAATCGAGTTTCATCAGGCTGCGTACAATGTCCATGTCGGCTTCTGTTTCATTCTCCAGAAATTCATCGAGCCGGGTGAAAAGGTCCGCGAGCTGATGGCCGATCCGGGACCAGCCGCGGTTTTCCCAATAGGTGCCGAATTCTTGGAAGAAATCGAAAGGTGTTGCAAAAACCGAGGTGACCAAGTATTCGATCGTCCTTGGCGTCCGGTTATCATTCCAATATTTCTCCAGGACATCTTCCGTATGTTTGATGCGTAAAATATCATCAAACGACAGTACATTATTTGAAACGATTTCATACGGGGCCGCGTCTACGTATTTATATCCATATTGTTCCGCTTGAATCCGTAGGCCCGTCCCTCGCAATAGCTTTAAGAAGCCGAGTTGCAGTTCTTCGGGGCGCATGGCGAAGACATCATTGAACGTTTGTCTGAATGAGTCATAATCCTCTTCCGGAAGCCCGGCGATTAAGTCCAGATGCTGGTCGATCTTCCCGCCCCGCTTCACCATCGTCACGGTCCGGGATAGCTTTTCGAAGTTTTGACGGCGTTTGACGAGTTCGTTCGTCAAATCATTTGTCGACTGGACGCCGATTTCAAACCGGAATAACCCGGCTGGCGCATTGTCATTCAGAAAATCAATCACCTCAGGACGCATGATGTCACCTGTGATTTCGAATTGAAAGACCGTTCCCGGCAGATGCTCATCAATCAAAAATTGGAACATTTCCATCGCATAGCTTCTGCTAATATTGAAAGTCCGATCGACAAATTTAATCGTTTTTGCACCATTCGCCATCAAATATCGGATATCATCCTTAATGGCTTCCCGATTGAAATAGCGCACACCGACTTCAATCGAGGATAGGCAGAATTGGCAGGAGAAAGGACAACCCCGGCTCGTTTCGATGTAAGTGACCCTTTTGGATAGATCCGGGACGTCTTCCTTGAATCGGAATGGGGAAGGCAGCTCTCGCAAATCGAGCTTCGGTCCGGGAGCCGTGAACTTTAACTGCCCTCCATCCCGATAAGCCAACCCTTGGACGGTGGAGAAGTCGCGATTTTCTGCATAAGCTTCCAACAGTTGTTTAAATGTCCGCTCGCCCTCCCCGATTGCGATAGCATCAATTTCAGGGACGCGTTCGAGCCAGTAATCATAATCATAGGTCACCTCGGGCCCACCCGCGACGATAAGAACGTCAGGTTTCACTGTTTTCAGCAACTGCATGACACGGATGGACTCTTCAATATTCCATATATATAAACTGAAGCCGACAACATCCGGTTGTTTCTGATATAAATCGGACACGATGCTCATCGCTGGATCTTTGATGGTGTATTCGGTGAGAATTGGATCGAATTCAGGCGCAGCATAGGATTTTAAATAGCGGATGGCCAAGTTCGTGTGGATATATTTAGCGTTTAATGTGGTTAAAACAATATTCATTTTTAACTCCTTTTTTCCATTTATATAAAACCAGTTTACTTGACTTGTGAAATATAGTCCTATTCAGCTATATCAATCAGACTGAATATATGGAATAATTTGAACTAGTGAAGTAATGGGCAAAATTGACTTTTCCGCATAATTCAACGGCATTTTTCATACTTTCTTTTATAGGTTAGGAGGAATACGCTTGAAAAATAAAAAGGAAAATGTTGAGATACACCTATCTTTCTTGATTGACAATTCGCCCAACCCAAGCGCAGTAGTCGGTCTTGACGGACTTTTATTACATGTCAACGACGCGTTTCGCGAGCATTTTGGTCATATCGAGGAAGAGATGCTAACAAACATTCTCGCCGATCCTAAGGATGCCCAATGGAATCTTTTTGATTTCCGAGCAATCCCCATAACTCCCCTAGAAACCGACATGAATGTGAAGTTGAAAAGTGGTGCTGAGAAAAAGGTGGAAGTGAAGTTCATGCCTGTTCCGGATCAACAGCAAGTCATCATCGTCCTTGAAATCCCTAAAGAAGTTGACCTGTCCGAAAAGTCGTATTTGCATGCTTTTCGGAATGCCAAATGCTTTATGGTCATTGCGGATCAAGCGGGGACCATCCTGAGTGTGAATGACAAGAACTTGGAATTCGTCAATTTGCCAAAGGGTTATTTTATCGGAAAGCCACTCGATGTACTTTTTCAATTATTTCCAGAACAATCCGATTCCACTCGCCATTATCTCCAAAAAGTGAAAACCTATGGCTGTGCAGAAATGTGGAAACGGTTCGAAAGGTCAAAAGGTGACATCCGCCATTATCATATTACATCTTTTTATAACTTGGATACAGAACAATTTTTAATTCGATTCTATGACCAGACCGAGTTAGTCCATCTGGAAGAGAGATTGGCGCATTCCGACTCGCTTTCAACAGTCGGCGAATTGGCTGCAAGCATTGCACACGAAATCCGAAATCCGATGACTTCGTTGAAGGGGTTCATCCAATTATTGCGCATTGCGACACCCGATGACTCTTTGAAGTATTTATCGGTCATTGATGGCGAAATTGAAAGGATGGAATCGATTTTGAGCGAGATGCTGTTGCTATCCAAGCCGGCGATCGCTAAAAAAACAACCTTTTCATTGGAAGTCCTTGTCAACGATATGATTCAAATTGTCCAACCGAAAGCGCTTATGGATGGAATCACCATCGTCCAAAAGGAAACGGCTTTATCGGATACTCTGATTACCGGGGATGCGGCTAAATTGAAACAAGCCATTCTGAACTTGCTGAAAAATGCGTTTGAAGCGATATCCAACCGGGGAGTGGTGACGGTAAGCATCGATTTGGATGAGAAAAATCGGATTGTGCTAACAATAACTGACACGGGAAAAGGAATGAGCTTGAAACAGATCAATCAGATGTTCCTGCCGTTTGTCTCATCGAAGGCGGATGGGACCGGCCTTGGATTGCCGTTCGTTTTAAAAACGATGGAAAATCATGACGGTGAAATTACGGTCCGCAGCGAAATCGGGTATGGCACCACCATTTCCCTGCATTTCCCGTCTGCGGAAGAACAAATGCCGGTGGATGTTTCGCATGCCCAGAAGGTTGTTTCTTGAATCGATTCTACCATCTTTTCGCTAAGCTTTTTGACATAGAGCGTAGCAAGCCGTTATAATTGGAACGAATCTCGGTGAACGGAAAAAAGGTGGTACGAAAATGAATACAGAAATTGAACGTGCCTTAAAGCTCTATGTGGTCCTCTCAAGATCCAGTAAGGTCATATCTGAAGAGGCGAATAAAACGATTGAGAAGCACGGACTCAACCCGACGGAATTTGCGGTTCTTGAATTATTGCATCATCGCGGCAGACAGCCGATCCAAAAAATCGGTCAGAAAATTTTATTGCGCAGCGGATCGATGACGTATGTGGTGGATAAACTGGAGAAAAAGGGTTTGTTGCAACGCATCTTTTGCGAAGAGGATAAGCGGATCACCTACATGTCCATCACCAAGGACGGTGTAGAGCTGATCGAATCGATCTTTCCCGAACATGCGGAGAACATCCGGTCGATCATGTCAGGACTGACGACGGAAGAGCAGGAGACAGCCATCCAATTACTGCGGAAACTAGGATTATCCGTCAAAAATCTATCATGACGCGCCACAGGTTTATGTGGCGTTTTTTTGTTGCTTCCAAAGGGGATGAATATCGTGAAGAGAGTGAACGTCAAGTTTGGTTTATTTTTATTCGGCAGAAGACTCCCATCACTGTAGATGGAGAGATGAATACAGTTTTTTCTTCTGTCAGCGGGTGTTCAAGCTCCCGCCGAATAAAGATAAAGCCTCCGACGCACAGGACGTGCTAGTGCCGACAATGCCACAGGACGTGGCGTTTTTGTCGGCCGGCGGATGTCACGGATTTTTAAGGGGAGCTTTAGGAGGAAGGCAGTCTAAGTGCGCGACGTCCTGTCGCAACGACTGCATGACCGCCATCCTGTCGGCCTCGAGCTCGAAAAAATCCGGACGCAATCACGCCGAGGCGTGATTGATTCGTAGGTTTTTTTGTTGGGGTCATTGTCTTTGGATATGAGATTTTATTTCCAACCACTCCCTTTGTCTTTTCTGCTATTCTAGCGGGGCTATCGGCTTGGATTGGTAGTTTGTTGGGGAATAAATTATTTGCAGATCGAAATAAGTAGGGAAGTAAATAAAGGCGGCATGGACGATAGGGATATCATTCATGCCGCCTTTTTATATTTATTTCTTTTGAATGGTTTCACCCATACGCAGGAAGTTCTCAAAGTGCTTTTCATCTGGAGAATCATAGATGGTGAGGCGGACCAGTTGGCCGTCCCGCTCGAAAACTGTGCTCGTCACTGTCACGGAATCCGTTTGTGCAGAATAGGCTACAGCATCTTCAATTCCATCGCCTTTCGGCAGTTTAGCTTCGTCTGTCACTTCTGTCGCAGGTTGACCATCTGTCGAAGCGCTGACGACTTCTTTTGTATTTTCCAGGAATTCGTCCATTTCCACTTCGGCTGCATCCATCGTTTCAATGCGCATAAAGATTGCGCTATCTTCATCCACCATCAAGCTGTCTCTTCCCGGCTCTTCGCTAGTTAAGCTATAGCCTGGCAGAACGGCCAAGGCATAATCTTGCTCATCGCTCTCTGTTTGGACGGCATCGGTCAATTCGTCCGTTTGGCCATCAGCCGGTTCACCGGCATCCTCTTGTCCTTCAGTATCGGCAGGTTCTGCTTCCTCTGGTTCCGTTTCTTCTGCAGGTGCCCCAGTAGTCGTATCTTCGACTGCGTTTGTCGGCTCTTCCTGTTGCTCGGCCGGATTTTCGTTGCCGGCCTCCGTTCCACATGCGGCCAGAAGAATCGCGGTTGCAAGTGAAACAGAAAGTAATTTCCATTTGCTTTTCATTGAAAATCCCTCCTTCTACCATATGACGCTAGGCTAGCGTGAAAGTTTCACTTTTCATTTCCGTGAATGATTTTGTACCGTTTATGATTGACGACGGTTTTCTCTTCCAGTTCCAGTTCATCGAAGTTTTCCATGTATGTGAGGTCAACAATGACCGAGTTCTCATTCACTTTTTCCACAATCCCTTGCAGTCCATCTTTGAACTCTATAATATTCCCCACTTCAGCAATATTCATAGATCGCATCTCCTTTACAGTTACCGATTATTAGAGGCGGTTCAAGTTTACCTCTCTAGTTTGCCTTAAAATAGAATGAAGGTAAAGGATTTTCTTTGGAATTGTGCGCAACTGGTCATCTAATTTTCAATGATTTCCATGATATGTTTCTTTGTATGGATTACTGGGTAGGTATATAATTAGGAAATCAGCCATAATTTTGAAAGGTCGGAGGAAATCGGTTTGAATGGTAGCTTAGATGAGAAAATTGAACAGGTTAGAATAGAGATGATCCAGACTGTGGAGCGGCTGGGGATGACTTCTAAAGAAACAATTGAAATCAGTCAAAAGTTGGATGAATTGATTAACCAATCCATTCATCAAAAAAACACGGCCAAATGGTAATGGAGTATTTTGGCGATCAAGTCAGGCAAGCAAGGCTGAGGCATCATAGGTCGGATAAATGGACTTCATCAAAACTTTTTATCGAATAAAAAAGATTTTTAAAAAAATGTTGAAAAAGATGTTTAGGAAGTAAACAAAGCGGGGACATTATAAATGAACACAGCAACATTCTCATTTCCCCCTTTTGTGGACGGAACCCTCTCTGGAGGATCCGTCCTCTTTTTTTTGTCGGAATCGGAGTGGAAAATGTCGGAAACTTTGTTACGATGGGAAGAGGTCAAGAACTAAAGGGGGAATGGTCGGATGGAGAAGAAACGGATCGCTTTCATCGGCACCGGAGTGATGGGTGCCAGCATTGTGAAACATTTACTAGCCGCAGATCATGAAGTCGTGTTGTTCACTCGGACGAAAAGTAAGGCGGATCCACTCGTGAAAGAGGGGGCCAAGTGGGCGAGCACGGTACAGGAAGCGGTAACAGGCGCGGATGTGGTCTTTACGATGGTCGGACTGCCACAAGATGTCGAGGAGGTCTATTATGGACCGGAAGGAGTCTTTTCTGCTGGGGAAGAGGGGCAAGTGCTCGTAGACATGACGACATCAAGCCCTTCTTTGGCCAAACGGATTGAAAAGGATGCACAAGAAAGAGGCATGGCTGCGATTGATGCGCCGGTATCGGGAGGGGATGTCGGAGCGCGGAACGGCACATTATCCATCATGTGTGGCGGAAAGCTGCAAGCGTTCGAAGAGATGTTGCCGATCCTATCTCTATTTGGAAAGCAGATCATCTATCAAGGGGAGCCAGGAGCCGGACAACATACGAAGATGGCGAACCAGATCGCCATTGCGACAAACATGATCGGCGTCTGCGAAGCCATTTCCTATGCACAGCAAGCGGGACTTGACCCGGAAGTTGCGCTGACATCGATTACGTCAGGTGCGGCCGGTTCTTGGTCATTGTCCAATCTAGGCCCACGAATGCTACAAGGCGATTTCGAGCCCGGATTTTACGTCAAACATTTCCTGAAAGACATGGACATTGCACTAAAAGAGGCGGAATCGATGAATTTGGATTTGCCGGGACTTCAAATGGCGAGGGACATGTATAATGAATTGATCGGCCAAGGATATGGAGAAAAAGGAACGCAAGTGCTTTTTAAGCGATATGAAGGACAACAGTGAATGGGTGTCGATCCGCCTGCAAAGGGACGGATCGACTTTTTATTTTCCGTCCAAATAGGAAGAGCGGAAGCCTTGTGTGTTGTTCACCCGACGGACTTTTTGTTTCACAACAGGCCGCTTCGGTTTTTCCTCCCTTTCCGGTTGGAAGCCGAGGAAATGGGTCAAGAGGTTGCGCGCTTCGTTCAAACTCATTCGCTCTTGCGGGTTCCGGGAGTTCCGGTCTTGTTCGCCGAGGTGAGGAAGAGAAAGGAAATCTTCTTTTTCAGGGATGGTATGGAAGAGGAAATCTTGACATTGGACAAGCACCGTGGAATGTTGTTTGCTCTGTTTCGGATTATCGACGAAATGCAGGCCGATCTTCTCCGCCAATCCTTCGCGGATCAGTTTATCGAGCGCCATCTTTTTCAGCGTATATAGTTGCCGATTATCCGTCGCCGTTTTTGCATGCCGATTAA
Organism: Sporosarcina sp. FSL W7-1349; assembly: GCF_038003045.1. Classification (NCBI taxonomy): domain Bacteria; kingdom Bacillati; phylum Bacillota; class Bacilli; order Caryophanales; family Caryophanaceae; genus Sporosarcina; species Sporosarcina sp. FSL W7-1349. The sequence goes on along the minus strand of NZ_JBBOOK010000001.1, from coordinate 1,635,967 downwards.
CTACATAAATGGCAATGGCCAATTGTCGAACCGATTGATGATTTCGTTTCAATAGAATCCTCCTGTTCATCATGATATTCGTCTAATCCAAACTTTATCGTACCAAAAAGACGAACGAGTGTAAATATTTCGACAAGAAAAGATAAGAAACTGCTATATTTACGGAAGAATTGATAGTATACTAGATTTGGATAGGAGAAAATTCCCTCCTAATTCTTATGTTGAATTCGTACGGTAGGACGGAGGCGCCCATGGGATATTTAGATGCGACACAACCATTTGACCAGATACTGTCATCTTCATTATCCGATAGCCCCTTTCATATGGTGACGCTGATCGGGAAGAATGATCGGGATGAGTTTGACGTTCTATACAGCAATCAATTGGCCCAACAACATTTCCAGCAGTCGGCCGGTGTCCAGGCTTCCGATTTTTTCGGAGACCTATGGAAGCCGATTAAGTCGAAGCTGCGGAAATTGCCTTCTGAAGGCTATAAACAGACAGAAATCGAGTGGAAGAGCGAAGGCGTTTCCACATTGTACGAGCTTTACTTGCAGACCGGTCAGCTGGAATGCGGCGAAGCTATCATCTTTTTGGAAATAAATGAACGGCAAGACTTGGCAACCGAACGGGATAGCCGAACGGAGCTTGAACATAAATATATGTCTTTCATCGACCGCAATTTGGATCCGATTTTCACCATCGGCAGGGACTATACGATTCTGTATTCCAATGAAGCGGTATTCGAATTGTATGGCTACCGGCAGAAAGAAGTGTCGGGGCGATCCATCTTGAACTTGCTGGATGATGAAAAAAAGAGTGAATTCAAATATGTCATTGCCCGGGCATTAGGCGGGGAAACTGTTGAAATGGACGATGTTTCATTCTCCCATAAGAATGGGCATCTGCTCCCTACCTTTTTGAAAGCAATCCCGATTCTGATGGATGGATATGTTAATGAAATCCATCTTCTACTGCGGGATACCTCTTTGCATCAGGAAAACAATGAAAAATTGTATTTTCTGTCGAATCATGACCAATTGACGGGACTTTGGAATCGAAATGCGATGAAGTCCCACTTTGTAGAGGATGCTGCCTATGCGCAACGGGCAGAGGAGAGTTTGGCCTTTCTGCACTTAGGGTTGGATCGGTTCAAATTGATCAATGAATCGCTCGGACATACCGGGGCGGATGAAATTTTGAAGATCGTAGCCGATCGTTTGAAGAAAATTTGCCCGACGACGGCAAAGTTGTATCGCAAGAGCGGCGACGAATTCATCATGACCTTGTCGAATCATACAACGGCCAAGACAGAAAAGCTGTCGCAGCAAATTTTAGGGGATTTCGCCAAGCCGTTTTATTATAATCATCAGGAGTATTTCATTTCGGCTTCACTGGGCATTTCCATATATCCGGAGGACGGCAAGACTCTTGAGGATTTGTTGAGGAAATCGGAACAGGCGCTTCGGTTCGTGAAGCAGCGGGGGCGTTCCCATTACCGATTTTATCAGGATCGCATGAATTCGATCTTCCCGGATGAGGCGCTGATGGAGTCGCATCTCCGAAGGGCAATCGAGTTGGATGAGCTATCGGTACATTATCAGCCGCAGGTCGACTTGCGGACTGGTCAAATTAGCAGTTTCGAAGCATTGCTCCGTTGGAATAACCGAAAATTCGGCTTCGTGTCGCCAGGGCAGTTCATCCCCATTTTAGAGGAATCGGGATTGATCCACGATATCGGCGATTGGGTGCTGGATCAGGTCTGCCGGCAATTGAAGGAATGGCAGAAAAAGAAGTTCCGGTTCGTTCGGATTGCGGTCAATATTTCGCCCCAGCAATTCCGGTTGGAAACGTTCATCGATAAAGTGAAAAAGAAGATCATAGACTATGACATCGCTCCTTCATCGCTGGAAGTGGAGATCACCGAGAGCTCATTGACCGATATGGATGAGACGATCAGTACGCTGAATGAGTTGAAGAAGATTGGCGTGACGATTGCTGTCGATGATTTTGGCACAGGATATTCGTCCCTCAGTTATTTGAAGCAATATCCGATCGATATTATCAAAATCGATCGGTCCTTCATCAAAGATATCGAAACGGATGCCAAAAACGCGGCCATCGCCCGGACAATCATTAATTTGGCGCATAATCTGGGAATGGATGTTATTGCGGAAGGCGTCGAAAAAGAACTGCAAGCCCAAATTCTGTTGGAAGCCAATTGCTATAAAGCTCAAGGTTTCCTCTACAGTAAAGCCGTACCCGCGGAAGTGATCGTGGAAAAGTATTTTTCGGCTTTGGGCTGATTGAAAACGGATGACTCAGAATTAGAGTCGTCCGTTTTTAATTTCCCAAAAGAAAGAAAATTGCATCTTGTTTCCCCTCGTAAAACAATTAGCTTGGTGGTACAATATGAATGAATAGTCATTCACAAAAGGTGAGGGGGAATTAATGTGGCGGATGAAAAAGTAATGATCGTAACGGGCGGTTCGAATGGAATGGGGAAGTATATGGCGAAAAAATTTGTGGAGGATGGGTATCAAGTCATTATAACCGGCAGGGATTTGGAAAGACTAAAAGCAGCACGGCAAGAAATCGGGGAAAGGGTCCATATTTTTCAAATGGATGTGCGCGATTTGGAATCCGTCGATGCAATGGTCGCCTTCGCGGATGAAACATTTGGCCGGATCGATGGATTGGTAAATAATGCTGCGGGGAATTTCATCGTCCGCGCGGAAGATTTAAGTCCGAATGGCTGGAAAACTGTCATTGATATCGTATTGAACGGAACCTTTTATTGCACAAGCGCTGTCGGGAAGTATTGGATTGAGAACGGGCAAAAGGGAGCCATCTTGAATATGCTAGTAACATACGCTTGGGGTGCCGGTGCAGGCGTCATCCACTCTGCGGCCGCAAAAGCGGGTGTCATGTCGATGACACGGACACTGGCGGTAGAGTGGGGCCATCGATATGGAATCCGTGTAAATGGGATTGCCCCTGGCCCGATTGACCGGACAGGAGGGGCGGAAAAACTGTGGGAATCGGAAGAAGCAGCAAAACGGACACTTGCTTCCGTGCCGCTCGGAAGGCTTGGCCAGCCCGAAGAAATTGCGGAGTTGGCATCATTTATCATGTCCGAGAAAGCCGCTTATATGAATGGGGAAATCGTGACCTTGGACGGCGGACAATGGCTCAACCAATTCCCGTTTTGATCGGGTGGCATTCTTCCCCCAGTCCAAAATAACGGGGGATCTTGAAAAACAGTGCATTGCCACGGTTAATTCACCCAGATCAGTGCATCCTTTCGATAAAAGGAGGATGTCTTATGGATATATGGTCAATTCCGTTGGCAATTGTCGTTTTGATAGTTACGGCTATCACCATCTGGTCGGTCCGTAAATGGCAGAGTGGCGACCCTGTAGTGAATGGAAGGGACAGCCAGATTCCCGAAGCGATCGAGGAGCACCCGTTTACCCTGAACCCAATCCTATGGGTGATTCTCGTTGCTGTATTTTTTATAGGAATCGTCATTTTCTATTATGCATTCAGCTCTTCTTATTAGAAGGGAAAACCTCTTCGATTGTGAAGAGGTTTTTGCTTGAAAAGAAGGTTCGGCGGCACTTCTTGTGGTATGATAGAAATGAAGATTCATTTAAGTCTTAGCACAGCTAGAGAAGGAGCCGATTTACATGATTTCTGTAAACAACAGGGATTTTCTTTTTATGCCCGTTTCGGACTATATCATTTCATCTGAGAAAGTTGCGCATGTCCAGGTCGGAAATAATGCAGAACACGCCCTTCTTGTCCTGACGAAAACAGGATATTCAGCGATTCCTGTTTTGGATGCGAAATTCCATCTGAAAGGGCTGCTTGGCATCGGGATGATCACCGACTCCATTTTGGGGCTGGAGCGCATCGAGTATGAACGACTGTCCGAATTGAAAGTCGACGAAATTATGCAAACCGACATTCCTTCGATTCTAACGACGGATCGATTCCAAAAAGGGTTGGACCTTCTGATCAATCATACATTTTTATGTGTGACGGAAGAGGACGGCACTTTTGCAGGGATTTTGACACGACGCGTGATGCTGAAACAGTTTAAAAAATATATCTATTCTGTTCAACAGTAAGGTCCACAGTTATGTAATAGAATCGTATGGAATGGGAGCGATGTTCAAACTTCGCTCAATTATGGCAACGGTTACAAAGGGGTAGCTTCCTGGTGGAAGCGTGTCAAGGATGAAGAGAGACAACATAAGAGGAAAGGCTCCGTGGAGGGGCCTTTTTCTAATGAAAGTGATTTTCCGGTTTGCCGCTCGAGAACGTAGCCAGGAGGCGAGGCCCTTGTAACAAGGGCTATGTGAAAGATACATAAATGGTTGCGGCATTGTTTGGAAGGAGTGATCTTGATGGAAATACAGCAGAAACGGACGAATCGTCCACTTGTTTTAATATCAGTCATGTTGGCCATGTTTGTCGGCGCGGTGGAAGCGACGATTGTCACGACAGCGATGCCTTCGATTGCCGCCGACTTGGGCGGTTTCTCCAGGTATAGCTGGATTTTTTCCGCTTATATGCTGATGAGTACTGTAACGGTGCTCATTTATGGAAAATTGGCCGATTTGTTCGGTCGGAAGCCAATCCTTTTTATCGGGATGGCCATTTTTTTAATCGGCTCGATCTTGTGCGGGTTCGCCGTGACGATGGAACAATTGATCGGCTACCGTTTCTTGCAAGGCTTGGGTGCAGGTGCCGTCATGCCGATTGCCACGACGATTGTCGGTGATATTTACACGACGGAAGAGCGGGCGAAAATCCAAGGGTATTTATCCAGTGTCTGGGGGATTTCCGCGGTTTCCGGCCCGGTGATCGGAGGAATGCTCGTCCAGTATTTGAATTGGAAATTCGTTTTCTGGGTCAATGTGCCATTGGGGGTGCTTGCCATTTTGGGGATTTATTTATTCCTTCATGAACCGGTCCGCGAGAAAAAGGTTTCCATCGATTACAAAGGGGCCATCCTGTTAACGACTTCCTTATCCGTTATTTTGTATTGGCTTGTGGAGGGCGGGCATTCGTTCAGCCGCCAATCCATTTATAGTTTTGCATTGGTCGGAATCGGAATCGTGTTGTTTGCCATCTTTGTCCGCGTCGAGAAGACGGTGGCAGAGCCGATGATGCCGTTTTCGATTTGGAAAAACCCGGTCATCTTGTATGCCAATTTGGTGTCGATGACAACAGGGGTTATTTTGATCGGGATATCCTCCTATTTGCCGACGTTTGTCACAGGTGTGATGGAACAGCCGGCCATCATTGCGGGCTTCACATTGACGTCAATGTCGATCGGATGGCCGATCGCTTCTTCTATTGCGGGTCACTTGCTCATCCGGTATGGTACCTTCCGTGTTTCATTCGTGGGAGGTTTGTCTCTTATCATCGGGACAGGCCTATTTGTTTTGATGAATGCGGAATCCGGTCCGTGGTGGGCTGCCTTGGCGAGTTTTTTCGTCGGTATCGGGATGGGGTTGACGAGCACTTCATTCATCGTCACCATCCAAGGGGCCGTCGTCCACGAACAGCGGGGCTCCGCAACTGCGGCAAATATGTTCATGCGCAATCTCGGAAATACAGTAGGAGCAGCCATTTTCGGCGCTGTCCTGAACGGTTCGCTCCTTTATCAATTCAATAAGCAACAATCGGATTTTCAAGTGGATGACATTAATCTGTTGCTGACTGCCAGCAGCAGGGAAGCTTTGCCAGCGAGCGAACTTCACTCCTTGCAGACGACTCTGGACATTTCATTGCAATGGGTTTATCTCTCGGTGGCTTTGTTCGCTCTGTTAAGCCTGCTTCTCATATTACGGATTCCGCGTGGAAAGGGGTATCACCATGACAACAACTGAATTGGAAATCATCAAAGCACTCGCCGAGGAGGGGAATATGCGGAAGGCCGCAGAGCGTTTATTTTTATCACAACCCGCTCTGTCTCAACGGTTGCAGTCCATCGAGAAGGAGTGGGGGACGCTGCTGTTCCTCCGCTCCCAGAAAGGTCTGGAGCCGACGCCCGCCGGGGAATTGGTCATCCAATATGCGAAGGAAGCGATCGGCAAGCGGGAAGAGACGGTCGAATTAATCGCTTCGATGGCAGATAAAGTGCACGGGACGCTAAAGATCGCCTGCGCCTCCATCGTATGCCAAGCTTGGCTTCCTCAAGTGCTGAAAGACTATGTGAAACAATATCCCGATGCGAAGATATCCCTCATGACAGGATGGAGTTCTGAAATTGTCAAAGCGCTCTATGAAGGAGAGGCGCATGTCGGAATCGTCCGCGGACAGGTAGATTGGAAGAGCCACAAGAAGTATCTGTTTCGCGACAGGCTCTATTTAGTGGACCAGGAAATCCAGACGTTGGATGAGTTAAATGACACCGATCGCCCCTTTGTCCAGTTCAAAAGTGACTCCAATTATCATATGGAAATCCGCAGGTGGTGGCAGCATCATTTCAATCAATACCCGAATCGCCAGATCACTGTCGATCAAATCGAGACATGCAAGCAACTTGCGGTGAACGGGATCGGCTATGCCATCTTGCCATCCATCACACTGACCGGCGACGAAGTGGTGAATAAAGTGCCATTGCTCAATAATGAGGAGGAATTCGAATTGACACGTGATACGTGGCTGATCGGCTATGAATCGACCTTCTCCTTAAAGCAAGTGGACGCCTTCTCCCAAATTGTCCAAACCCACGCGGAACTGATGCAAAGAAATCATGAATATTAAGAAGAGAGAGGAACCTTATTTTCACACTGACGTACTAATTAAATAGAATAAGGATTGTAATGCACCTGGGTTACGGGCGCTTACATCAAAGTGAAATGAGTAGTGACGGGGGTGTTCATGATGTGGAAACGAGTAGCAGTGTGTCTGACGGTATTCATCGGAGGATTACTGTCATTGCCTTCCGCGATGGCAATGGCCGCACCTGCATTGAAAGTGGAAGCGGTGGCCGGCTTCGAGGGCAAGGCGAAATATGGGAAGGGGGCCCCGCTTTCGATAACAGTGGAGAATAGCGGAACGTCCGCATTCCAAGGGGATCTCGTCATCGATGTCCCGTTCAATTACCAGACGGGCAGCGGGGTTGCGATCCCGCTCGATTTGGATGCAGGAGAAACATATTCCTCAACACTTGTCATTCCGGCAATAAACGATCCGGGACATTCTTTTGGGCAGGGTACTGCCAAATCGATTTTCTTGTACGAAGGGGGATGGAAAAAGGGTAAGGAAATCCCTCATAAAGGGGCTCAACTCATCACTACATCGTTGGTAGGGGAAGAATCAAGACTTATTTTGCCGATGACAGATCATGTCGACCGGCTGGCAGCGATGAAGAAAGCTCAATTACCCAATTGGACGGGTGGTCAGTTTGTTATTTCCAATTGGGGCAGCGAAAAGTTTCCGGATGATGGGGCAGCATGGGGTTCCGTTGACTTCATGATTGCCGACGAGTATCCACTTTCCGACTTGTCCAAGAAAAAGCAGGAAGCCATCCTGAAATGGGTCCGTTCCGGCGGCATCTTGATTGTCGGCGGCTCGGAAAATTTGGCAGCCGAAGCGGGTGTTTTCACCGATTCTCTGCCGATGCAGTTGAACGGCAAGAGCGAAACCGATGCCGCTGTCCTCAACGCTTGGGCGGGAACAGGCCAATTGGATGGAACAGTTCCCACTTTCCAAACGACGTTGAATCCGGGAGCTATGCCGCTTCTGGAGGATGGGGACCATGTCCTTGTCGCTTACTCGAAAATAGGGCAGGGACTCGTCTTGCAAACGGCCTTCTCTCTAGGGGACGCTCCGCTTGCCACGATGGGTGGGATGACGGACGTCTGGAATCAATTATTTGCAGCAGGGGAGAAAAATCTCTCCATAACGAATCGGAACTTTGAAAATCCTTCCGAAGCCATTGTACATACGATCGGAAGTGCCAATGACCTATTTCCGTCATTCAAAGTGTCCGCTCCGCTTTTATTCGGAATCATCGTCTTCTATATTATCTTGATCGTCCCGGTGCTGTATTTCATTTTGAAAAAGAGGGATAAGCGGGAATATGCGTGGTGGATCATACCGGCGGTTGCCCTGTTAACGTCCATCGGCATCTTCACATACGGGGCGAAAGATCGGATTGGCCGCGCGCAAATCCAGCATAGCGCTGTATTGAATGTAGAATCAGACGGGGCGTTGACCGGTTATTATGCGGAATCGATTTTATCCAACAAGTCGGGTGATTTTACGTTTACCGCTCCGGCGGGGACGGAATTGTATGCAGAAATGCCAATGGATATGTTCACGTCCAATCTCCCGTCCGTTCACAAACAAGCCATCCTTGAAAAGGATGCTTCCGGTTCCACGCTCCATTTGCGCAATGTCGGCTATTGGAATGTGGCGACGCTGTTCGGAACGTCGGACGTTGAAAAGCAAGGTGAATTCGACGTTGCCCTGACGGTGGAGAATAAAAAACTGACCGGCACGGTGACGAACGGTTTTCCGTTCCCGTTGACGGATCTATCCATCTGGTCGGGAACCCAGCTGATTCCGATCGGGGATATTGGACCGGGGGAGACACTTCGAGTGGATGAAACGCTTAAAAATTCGACTTTAGTGCCGAAGCGCTCCATATATAACCCGTATACCGGATCTGGACGGCAAAATGCGGATGATCTGGACCAAATGCGGAAAGACGGGCTTCTCCAATTTGCGGGGGACTATTTGAGACCGGAAGAAAAGCCTTTCCTGATCGGCTATGCGGATACACAGATCATCCCGGTCCAGTTGAAACAAGGGTCGCCGTCGGTTTCCTCATTGACCATGGTCATGCAGCCGATTACGGTCCAGACTAACTTTGGCGACTCGTTCGAGGTCGATTCCGAGATGCTGTCGATGACACTACGCTCGCAGGAACATCAATTCGAGGCGCATTCGGTCGGCTATGTCCCGGATTATTATTATTTTGAAGAATCGGTATACATCCAGACTTGGCAGCTCCCGGAGGAATTGCGAACAGATGATATTGTCTGGACTGGGTTGGAACTGTCTAAAATCCAGCAAACCTTGTACGAGGCAAGTGTACTCAACGTGAAAACGGGTGAATTCGAGGGGGCTGGTTCCGTCGGTTCCATCACAGTCAACCAAAATGTACAAGATTATATTTCTCCGGATGGTAAAATCACCGTTCGGATGAGTATCAAAGACAGTCGGAATGGAAATGAAGGAAAAGCTCCGGAGCTAATGTTGAACGGCGAGGTGGCAAAATGATTGAAATCAAGGGTCTGACGAAACAGTACGGACAGTTCAAGGCGCTCGACAATTTGAATTTATCTCTTTCGGAAGGGACGGTCTTCGGTTTTGTCGGAGCAAATGGTGCCGGGAAATCGACGACATTCCTCATCCTTGCCACTCTTTTGCAAGCGACGTCGGGCGACGCCGTCATCAATGGGGTGAGCGTCCGGGAGAATCCCGCAGAAATACGGAAGATGATTGGCTATATGCCCGATTTCTTTGGCGTCTATGATCAATTGAAGGCGGAGGAGTACCTTGATTTTTACGGAGCAAGCTATGGAATTCCCACAGCAGAAAGGGAAAAGCTCATACCGCAACTTCTCGAATTAGTGGACTTGTCCCATAAGCGCCATTCGTATGTAGACGCATTATCCCGGGGAATGAAGCAACGGCTTTGTCTAGCCCGGAGTCTCATCCATGATCCGAAGGTCCTCATCCTGGATGAGCCGGCGTCGGGCCTGGATCCACGTGCTCGGGTGGAGATGCGGGATATTTTGAAGACGTTGAAAAAGATGGGGAAGACGATACTGATCTCGTCCCATATCTTGCCCGAGCTCGCTGAAATGTGTGACGAAATCGGCGTGATCGATAATGGACGGCTCATTGCGCACGGCTCGGTCGCGGAAATCCAGGCGAAGCTGCAAGGGGAAAAGGTGATCACGGTCCGTACTACCGGCTCGCCTGACCGGTTAGTTTCATTCCTGGAAGAGGAGCCTTTTGTCTCCCATATCATCAGGGAAGACGAGCAAAAGCATGTCGAGTTTGCGTTCAAAGGAAACGAAGAAGATCAGGTCGCCTTGCTGAATCGGGCAGTGGGCCAGCACATTCCGATCCTATCTTTTACGGAACATGTGACCAACTTGGAAGATGTGTTCATGGAAATTACGAAAGGGGCTGACTGAATATGAAAGCAGGTTTTTCGAATCCGGTTCTCTTCAAAGAATTGAAACTCCGGTTCAGGTCAGCCAAAAGCTTCAATGGTTTATTATTTTATTTGATTGCGATGTGCATCTTTGTTTTCGGTTTTATTTTCACAACGATGAACGTGTCGGGCACTTCCTATTTCCGGCCGGATGAAAGTTTCATATTGTTTGCGTTGCTGTCTTTCATCCAATTGGCGCTCGTCTTGTTCATCACTCCAGGACTGACAGCCGGGACGATCAGTTCAGAACGGGAAAAACAGACGCTTCCGATTTTGTTGACGACTTCCCAAAGCTCGTTCCAGATCATCTCCGGAAAATTGCTGTCGTCCATCGCGTTCCTTCTGTTGCTCATCGTAGCAGGATTGCCGGTTTACAGCTTGGTGTTCCTGTTCGGCGGCATCTCACCGGGACGGTTCGCCTTGGTGTTCTTATTCCTCTTCGTGACGTTGCTCGCCATCGGCAGTGTCGGTGTCATGTTCTCGACTTTGATCCGGCGGACGATCGTATCGATGATTGCGACGTATGGGGTCATGCTGTTTTTGACGATTGTCACCGCGTTTCTGTTTCTCCTTGTCATGCAGGTGACCCGTATGAATTACATGGGGACGGGAATGCCGCTGCCATCGTATATCGGCCATATGCTCGCTTCCATCAACCCGGGAGTTCTCGTGGCATCGCTACTATCCCCTGGAATATCGGAAGGCCTTTCAGAGATGACACAAGTGAAGTTTCCCGTTTGGGTCGGTTACTTGACGTTCTATGTCATTTTGACGATCGGGTCATTGCTCATTTCCGTCACCAATTTACGTGTCAATATGAAACGGACTAAATAAGGAGGAGTTGGACGGATGGACAGTTTGCTTCAATATGTCAGGTCGGCATTGCGGCGTTTGCAGTTCGAGAAATCTGTCCATCGGTTGCAGGGCGTTTTATTCGCCGCCACCGCGACTGCCTTGCTCATCGTGGCGGTGAGCCGCTTGTTCGTTTGGCCCCACTATATGCGGATTGCTGCCATTGCCGCCGGTGTTGTATTGGTCAGCTCCTTGCTCTATCTATTTTATAGGCGAGTCAAAAGAATGGATGCCATCCGAAAGTTGGATGCGTATTTAGCGGATAACCTCTTGCTGACTGCTTTAACGGTGAATGAGGCGGAAACCCACCTGGCATCTGCGCTCGTCCGTTCCGCTGAAACGGAAGTGGCGGATGCTTTTGAACGGTTCAAAAAAAGGGAGAAGCATTATGTAAATGGGAAAATGCTTACCGGCTTCGGAATTGCAACGATCCTCCTTGCCGTTCTGATCCTCTTTCCATCCGAGGCACAGCGTGAAGCGGAAGCCGGTGTCAAAGAAAAGGAAATCGTCGAAGAACTGAAAAAAGAAGTGAAAGAGCTGGCGAAAAAAGAACCGGTCCCCGAAGCGAAAAAGGAATTGGATTCTCTTGTCGACAAGTTGCAGGAGTTGAAAATACCCGAAGAAATACTCCGGGAAGTGGTGAAAAAGCAGAAGGAATTGAAGTTGCAAGAGCAAGATTTGGCAGAGAAGAGCACGGCGGGTGAATCCGATGAAACATCTGCCGATCAGCTATCCGAAGAGGAACTGGAACAATTGAAATCGCTCGCCAAATTAGCCGATGCGCTAGCCCGGAACGTAGGCAAAGCGCAAACCGCGTTGAATAAAATCGGAAAGGCACCGAGCCTGCCGGCGTTGGCTAGTGGGAATCCGACTTCCGAAAATTCATCATCCGGCAATTCAGGAAGCCAAAGTCCGACCGGCGAACCCGGCTCGGCTGAAGGGCAACCGGGCGCAGGCGCTGGGGAAGGAGACAGCCAAAGTGTAGGCACCGGTCAATCCGGTCAGAATCCAAGTTCCGGCCAAGGCACTGGCCAAGGTTCGAATCAAGGACAAGGCAACAGCGGCCAAGGGCAGGGACAGGGGAATACAGGATCGGGGCAGGGAACAGGTCAAGGCACCGGCCAAGGAAACGGTCAAGGAGGAACGGGCTCGGGCTTCGGCGGTTCAGGAACTGGAAACGGCCAAGGTGCCGGGGCGGGGACTGGTTCCGGCGGGCGGACGCTCCTGTCGATCCCGTTCGAACGGATCGGGGAGAAATCAGAACCTTCAATTGTCAAAGGCGAGCACGGAAAAGGTGATTTCATCGAAGAACGGTCAACGGATGGACCGGTGGAAAAAGGATCAATCCGTCCTTATCCGGAAGTGGTCGGCGAGTACAAGGAATCCTATTTGCAAAGTGCGGATAAATTGCAACTTCCCTCCGACCTCCAGAATGTATTATCCGATTATTTTTCCTCCATTGAATAGAAAATCATGAAGGATGTGGGGCATATGCCGTTTACACCGGAGCAGTTTGAAGAAATGAGCGGGAATCTTGGAAGGGTGAAAGAGGAAATCGGGAAGTTCATCGTCGGCCAGGAAGAAGCAATTGAGTTTTCCCTCTATGCCATCCTTTCTGACGGCCATGCGCTGTTGGAAGGGTTGCCGGGACTTGGGAAGACGATGCTCATCCGGACAATTTCCGAAGTGTTAGACCTTTCTTTTTCCCGGATCCAGTTCACCCCGGATCTGATGCCGGCGGACATTACCGGAACGAGCATTTTGGAGCGGGATGAAGCAGGCGGGCAACGATTCGTCTTCCAGAAAGGCCCGATTTTCAGCCAGATGGTCCTCGCGGATGAAATCAATCGAGCCACGCCCAAAACGCAGAGCGCCTTGCTGGAAGCGATGGGGGAAAAGACCGTCACCGTTCTCGGTGTGACACGGGAAATGGCACGTCCCTTTTTTGTTCTGGCGACGCAGAACCCGATTGAAATGGAAGGGACCTACCCATTACCGGAAGCGCAGATGGACCGATTCATCTGCAAGATCCTGCTGCCTTACCCTTCCAAGGCGGAATTGAAGGAAATTACGAAGCGCACGACCGGTTCCCGTCAAGTGGCCATTTCGAAAGTGATGGATACCGAAACAATCGTCCGCGCACAGGAGATGGTGAAAGAGGTCGTCATCGCCGATGAGATGATCGAGTATGCCGTCGACTTAGTGGCGGCTACGCAAGGCGGCGGCGGTCCGGCGGAGGAATGGACACGCTTTGTCCAATATGGAAGCGGACCGCGCGGCTTGCAATCGATTATCCGGATGGCCAAAGCGCGGGCGCTCATGAATGGCCGCTATCATGTATCCATCGCGGATATCAAGACGGTTGCCAAACCCGCCCTTCGCCATCGAATTCTCATCAATTACGATGGAGAAGCGGAAGGAATCGACGTCGATCTTCTTATCGATAAGCTTTTGGATGAAGTGAAGCAAGGGAGCGCCGTGTAATGGGACAGAATCTGTTTCCCGATCAGCTTGCCAAGCGGCTTAGTCCATTGTCGATCGTTTCACGTTCCAGGCGGCTCGGCCATCATAAGGGCACTCATCGTTCCCGGAAGACGGGCTCTTCCCTTGATTTCTCCGATTTCCGGGAATACCATCCGGGGGATGATTTGCGTCATATTGATTGGAATGTCTACGCGCGGACAGAGAAACCGTTCATCAAACAGTTTCTGGATGAACAGGAGATGCGGGTCCATATTCTACTCGATCCGACGAAGTCGATGGGAATAGAGGGGAAATGGGATATCGCTCGGCAATTGGCGATAGCGCTCAGCCATATTGCATTGAAAAGCGGGGACACTGTTTCATTTTCCACGTATTCTGACGACCAGAAAATCTTTTTTCGGAGAAAAGGGGCTATCCACCGGGCTGCTATGACGAAATTTATCACTTCAATCGAGGCGTCCGTGTCATCAAGCGATTTCACGGATCGGGCCCTCGCTTCCATTCCGAAAGCAATGACAGTTCTATTCATCATTACTGACGGATTGGAGGCTACGGATAAGTGGGAGCATCTTTTTCGGCGGCTGCCTGGCATTTGCGGTGATGTCCGGTTGATCACGGTCCATTCTGCAATTGAGCAGTCCCCAGAATACGAAGGGGACGTACGCTTTGTTGACGTGGAAAGCGGGGATGGCGTAGAAGTGACGATGACGAAACAGGCCGTGACCGGTTATTTGAATGAAAAGATGACCCATGAGGCGAAGCTTGCGGCGCTGGCCGGAAAATTTGGCATCCGGCTTTTGCGTGCGGAAGTGAAGGATGGCGTTATGGAAACGGTGACGAAGAAAATGAGGCATGCCGGTTGGGTGCGATAGAAAGGGGACGGCCAGATGGGATTCGATAAGCTGATCAATAGTTGGACGGCAATCTTTCCTCTTGCCGTCCTTCTCTATTATTTTTTTCGGAAACGTTACGAGACGAAGACCATTTCGTCGACATTATTTTGGGAAGAATCAATGCGGGAAATGAAAGTGTCGCCTTACTTGAAAAACTTACAGCGGAATGCCCTCTTTTATTTACAGATGGCTGCGCTGCTTTTATTAGTAGTGGTTCTGTTGGATCCGTTCGTAAAAAAGAGTGGAACGGCCGCGGGGCATACGATTTTCGTTGTGGACACATCCGCAACGATGTTTGCCGAATCGGATGGACAGACCATCTGGGATCATCATAAAGCGTTGATGGAGGAGTTGGCCGTAGAGCGGAAAGGGCAGCCCATCTCGATCATCACGACCGGCAAGGAGCCATCCCTGTTGGTAAGGGAGGAGACGGACGGGGAAGTTATCCGCTCGGAAATCGAGGAGCTGGAAGTCGCTTATGAGCAGGAGCATATGGACCGTGCCATCGAATTTGTGAAGTCGTTCGTCCTATCGGAACCGGCAGATGTCCACATTTTCACAGATGAGCTGGATCGCAATCAATTCACGGAGGCGGATGAAACGATTTCGTGGAATGTCCACAGTTCGAAACTGCCGATTGCGAACCTTTCTATTCTCAATTTTGGAGCGGTTCGCACTACAAATGGCAATGAAGCAATTGTCAAAATTGGCAATCAATCGGATGCCGCTCTCGATGGAATTATACAAATCAAAGATCCGCTGACAGGGGATATAGTGGCGAACCAGAAGTTTTCGATTGAGGCGGAAAAAGAACAGCTTTTGTCGTTCAAAGAGTTGCCTCCGCTCCAGGCATTGACTGCTGAAATGGATGTTAAGGACGACTATGCAGCGGACAATGTAGCCTCTATTCTCCTTGGAAGCGAGATTGGAGAAGCCATCGTCGATAGTCAACTGCATGAGCTGGTGAAGAAGGCGTTCGAGGCAGTGAATTTGGATGTCACGTCGGGGGCAGTGCAGGAGATGGAGGCTGCACGGGAGAACGCGATCGTCGTAACGAACGATGTTTCATTCCTGAAAAAGGGTTCGAAGCCTATCTTGCTCATTGGGCGAAACGATGAGTCGGCGCAACCGGCCGAAGGGCCCGTTTTGACGGAAGATCATCCTCTTTTCTCCCTTGCTGATCTGAGCGATGTCTATGTTGCGGAAACCTATCCGTCTTTCCGGAATTTTAGGACACTCGCAACTGTCGGGGACAAGCCGTTCATCCAGCAATCCAAACGGGGGGACATTGTCATCCTGTCTGATATGGAAATGACCGATTGGCCGTTGCACGCATCGTTCCCATTATTCGTCTGGAGTGCGACCGAACTGCTTGGCTCGGACGCTGAATCACTAGGGGCCTTCACTCCGGAGGAACGGAGAGCGGTACTCGCTGGCGGGGACGGTCTGGAATTGTTCACTTTGCACGATGAATACGTGACGAGTGTGGCGGAAGGTTCGCAGTTTGTCGCACCTTCCATGCCCGGCCTCTATCGGGCGATGGACGGGAGCAACGAGAGTCTATTCACTGTGCAGCTGGAACAGTCAGAGAAGGTGGTCCGTTTTGGTTCCTCTTATCAGATAGGCAGAAACGCGGAAAATGGAGCGGAACAGGAAGGGCACCGTGGAATCGGCTGGATTTTCATCCTGCCTATCCTTCTGCTGTTGCTCGCAGAATGGGAGGTGCAGAGACGTCGTGGATATCCGAATTGAAGAGCCATACTGGTTGCTGTTGCTCATTCCTGCCGCAATTTATATGGGATTCACATGGAAAACGTCGGGACAGCGCCTAGCCGGGAAGGGGACCATCCTCTTTGCCCTGCGTTGCCTAGCGATCATCGCTCTCGTCTTTGCCCTCACTTCCCCGTATTTGACATCACGCGCCAATGAAGAACAGATTTTATTCGTCGTCGACCGCTCCGTTTCGGTTGGAGGGGCACAGGAAAAGGAGGATGAATGGATTGCAGAGAGCCTGAAGGGACGGAAAGAGAATCAGTCGGTCGGCATGTTTTCATTTGCCGGTTCGTTCCGGACTGATGTGAAACTGACAGATTCCGACTTTACAATCCCGGACTTGCCGGAGCTGCCGGACAGGGATGCGACTGATTTGGCGAAAGCGATCGATCTCGCTGCCGCCGTTGCCAAAAACAAAGTTGCGACCCGGATCGTTCTCCTGACCGATGGATTGGAAACGGTCGGTTCAGTCGAACAGCTCTTGCCGAAATATGCAGGGGGGCGGGTGCAAATCGATACGGTTCTGCTAGATCAAGAGAAAACCGCGGACGCTTCGATCGCCCTTTTTGACACCCCTAAAACCGCGTACGAAGGGGAAAAGCAATTGCTCCATGTGGAAGTGGAGTCGTCCACCCGGACAACGGGGGAATTGATCATCACGCAAAACGATGAGGAAATCATACGGGAATCAGTCGAGCTGGAGCCGGGGACAAACCGCTTTTCATTCCGCAATGCAGCTTCAGGAAAAGGTCTATTGAAGTATGAAGCGAAACTGATTGTGCCGGATGATGCAATCCTCGAGAACAATCGAATGCTTGCCGTCACGATGCTGGAACAATCGCCGCGCGTGCTCATCGTTCAGACAGAGCGCAACCCATCGGCGATCCCGAAACTTTTGGATTCCCAATCCATTGACGTGAACGTAATGAATGCGGCTGAGCTGCCAGAATCGCTATCGGGCTATCTTGGATATGGGGCGATCATTTTTGACAATGTCCCGGGGCACCAAGTCGGCGAAAACAAGATGACTGTCATCGAACAGGCTGTGAAAAAATTCGGCGTCGGCTTCATGATGGTCGGCGGAGATGAAAGCTTCGGTCTCGGTGGATATTTCAAATCGCCGATCGAACGGTTATTGCCGGTTGAAATGGAACTGCAAGGAAAAGAGCAGATCCCTTCCCTCGGGCTGGTCATCGTGATGGACCGTTCCGGCAGTATGTCCGGTTCGAAAATCGTCTTGGCGAGGGAAGCAGCGGCGCGATCCGTCGAGTTGCTGCGGGACGATGATACGTTCGGATTTATCGCGTTCGACGATCAAGTATGGGAAGTCATCCCTATCGGTGCAGTTGGAAGTAAAGAAGAGGCAATCGAAAAAATACTGTCCGTTCCGGCAAACGGAGGGACGGATATTTTCCCAGGTCTGCTGAAGGCGTATGAAGACCTGTCGGAAAGTACACTGCAACGGAAGCATATCATCTTGCTCACAGACGGCCAATCTCCGATGCCGCCGGGCTATGAGGAACTCATTGAAGAAGGCAGAAATCAGCAGATTACTTTGTCAACTGTCGCCATCGGGGAGGATGCTGACTGGACTTTGCTGGAAGAGCTCGCAGAAGAGGGCGGCGGCCGATTCTACGATGTCATTGATGAATCGACGGTCCCGGCTATTTTAACAAGGGAGACCTCCATGATGACTCGGACTTACATCGAAGACGATCCGTTCTATATGACAGTGGCCGGCGTCCCTCTCTGGTCCTCGCTTTTTGAGGAAGGTGTCCCGAAAATGAATGCTTATATTGCAACGACTCCGAAACAGACGGCGACGATCGTAGCGGAGAGTCACAAGCAAGACCCGATTCTCGCGGAATGGATGTACGGCCTCGGCCGGACCATCGCGTTCACCTCGGATGCGACTGGAAAATGGTCCGGGGATTTAGCGAGATGGGCGAACTATCCGGAATTTTGGAATACGGCCGCTGCCCGGCTATTGCCGTCCTATCGGGAAGTTCCCTATATCATCACCCATGAAGGGGGAGGGACCTACACCGTGACAGACAGTTCCCGCAAGGCGGCTTTCCTGGATGTCGCGGTTGTCGACGAGAGTGGCGTAGAGGTGCCCTTCACCGCCGAACCGCTTGCACCTGGAAAAATGAGGGTGACGGTGGATGCCGATCCGGGACTCGTCTTCTTCGGCGTTTCGGATGATCAAGGCGGTTTATTCGAAGCTGGTGTTTCCGTCCCCTATTCGGAGGAATATACGTTTTCCAAGCCTAATAAAAGACTATTGGAAAAGATAGCCGATCGGACGGATGGGGAACTGTTGGAGGAGGGGGATGACCCGACCCGGGTGTTTCGGAATCATCCGTTTAAAAGCGGAGAGCAAACCTCGATTGTGGAATGGCTGATCCTTACCGCCTTGCTGCTGTTCTTCATCGACATAACATTGCGGCGGTTCGGATTGTTGAAAGGGATTACCGCGAAACGCAGGGCGGAACCGGTAGTCGAAGAACCAGTGCGCGAACAAGACAGCATTTCGGAATTGTTGAAAGCGAAGAAGAAAAGGTAACTGCTAGTTTGGTTTGGCAGAAGACGACTGCCGATATATTTCTGCAAGCGCTGATAAGCGGTGGGGAGTGCTGATACTTTTCGTCAAGTGCTGATAAATCGTGGGGATCGCTGATATTTTCCGTCAAGTGCTGATAAGTCGCGGGGATTGCTGATACTTTGCGCCAAGTGCTGATAAATCGTGGGGATCGCTGATATTTTCCGTCAAGTGCTGATAAGTCGCGGAGATTGCTGATACTTTGCGCCAAGTGCTGATAAGTCGCGGGGATTGCTGATACTTTGCGCCAAGTGCTGATAAGTCGTGGGGATCGCTGATACTTTGCGTCAAGTGCTGATAAGTCGTGGGGATTGCTGATACTTTCCCTCAAGTGCTGATAAGTCGCAGGAACTGCTGATATCTTCCATCAACCGCTGATCAACCCCAGAGGGACGCTGCTCCTCTCCAGATCAAAACAAAAAACCTGTCCTCCGACGCCATGTGTGGCGCGCGAAGACAGGTTTTCCCTATTTCGTTCGGATTTCAGCAAGCAGCGGGCCGTTCCGTTTGGCCCATGTGAAAGCGAGTGCGAAGCAGATGAACAGAATCACCATTCCGAGGATATAGGGAAAGTTGATATTCACGTCGAAAACGACTCCGGCGAGTGCAGGCCCTACCATGTTGCCAAGGCTCATGTAGGCGTTCATCATACCTGCCGCGTAGCCCTGTTCCTCTCCCGCCAGCTTGGAAATGACCGTATTCACCGCAGGGCGGAGAAGGGAGGTCGCCGTCGAGAAAATAGTGGAGACGAGCAGGACGGTCCAGAACAGGTCGACAAAGATGATGCCGAAAATCGAAAGCGCCGCGATGACCAAGTTGACCAAGATGACGCGCATTTCCCCGAAGCGTTTGAAAAGCCGGTTGATGATGAAGGTTTGCACAATCACCCCGACAAATCCGCCGACGGTTATGAGGATGGCGATCTCAATAGGGGTATACCCGAATTTATGGTCGACGAACAGTGAAATGGTCGCCTGGAAGTTTGCGAGACCGAAAGAAAAGACGAACATGACGATCAGGATGACGAAGTACGGCGTCGTTGTGGATCGTTTCAGCTGTTGGAAAATATTCTCCTTTTTCTTTAAAACATCATCCTTCGCAATCGTAGGCTTCGGATTCGGAAGAATGAACAGTGAGAGCAGTGCTGCAAACAAAGCGGCGCCCGTTGCAAAATAAAACGGGAAAACGAGGCTGACCTTCGACAAGAATCCGCCAATTCCTGGCCCGATCATGAAACCTAACGACATCGAGGCGCCGAGCAGCCCCATTCCTTTCCCACGGTTTTCCAATGTCGTGATATCCGCGACGAAGGCCATCGTCGGCGGGATGAGGAAAGCAGCACCGAAACCGGAGAAGAAGCGGGATACATATAACATCCATAATTGGGTTGATAGCCCGAATGCCAGTTGCGACAATCCGAAAATGACAAGGCCAATCAGGATGATCGTCTTTCTGCCGTGCCGATCCGATAATTCACCCGCGTATGGGGAGAAGATGAACTGGGCCAGTGAAAAAAGTGCGATCAGAAAGCCGAGTGCTCCCCCCGCTACGCCGAATGTCGCGAGGTATTGAGGCATGATGGGCACGATGAGACCGATTCCCGACATGGCAATGAACATATTGAACATTAGAATATATAAAGCAAATTGATTAGACCGTGCCGCCAATAGTACCCCCAACTTTCTCCCCTGTTTTCTATCATTCAAATATAGTACCACATCCAACCTATAAATTCCTTTTTCATAGACTTCTATTCCTTCAAATAAAAGAAGACCCCCGTACTCCGGAGGCCATCTGCTCACTTCATTTCCATCTTGAATTCCAAAAAGAGCTCATTGTAAACGCCGAGCATTTCCAAGCCGAGGTTTTGATATACTTCCAGATGCTCCCTCGTTTCTTCATCTGGATAAAATCGCTCATCCCCTGTCACTTCGGGATCCATCCAATCCAACGCCGTCAAGTTCGGTGTGGAATAGCCGACATAATCGGCATTTTGAGCGGCCACTTCCGGATCAAGCATGAAGTTGATGAACGCGTGGGCCCCTTCGATATTCTTGGCTGTCCGGGGGATGACGATATTGTCGAACCATAGATTCGACCCTTCTTCCGGAACGTGGTAATCGATCTCTTCATTCTCATACATCATATCCGCCGCCTGGCCGGACCATGTCAGCGCCACGGCAGCTTCCCCGTTCACCATCAACTGGGTCACTTCGTCCCCGATGACCGCTTTCACATTAGGACTCAGGCGCTTCAGCTTGTCGGTCGCTTCCCGCAGTTCATCGAGATTGGTGGAGTTCAAGGAATAGCCGAGAGAGTTCAGCCCCATGCCGATCGTTTCCCGTGCGCTGTCAACCAAAATGACTTCCTGTCGGAGGGAAGGGTTCCATAAATCATCCCATTCCTCGAATGTTTGCCCCTCAAGTAACGTCGGATTGAACGCGATTCCGACCGTTCCCCAAAAATAAGGGAGCGAATACCGGTTGCCCGGATCGAACGGCAAGTTCAGGAAATAAGGATCGATATGCTGAAGATTCGGCAACAATTCGCGATCAAGAGGGATAAGCAGATCCTTTTCCGCCATCATTTCGACCATATACTCGGAAGGCATGGAAATATCATAAGAGGTTCCGCCTTGCTCGATTTTCCCCATCATCGCTTCATTCGAATCAAACGTCTCGTAAATGACTTTAATGCCCGTTTCATCTTCAAACTGTTTCAGAAGATCTGGATCGATGTATTCTCCCCAGTTGTAAACCGTGATGACGTCCTTGCCTGAACGGCCGCTGCTATCGTTCAACTTTGAATTAACG
Source organism: Sporosarcina sp. FSL W7-1349 (assembly GCF_038003045.1). Lineage (NCBI taxonomy): Bacteria > Bacillati > Bacillota > Bacilli > Caryophanales > Caryophanaceae > Sporosarcina > Sporosarcina sp. FSL W7-1349. The sequence goes on along the minus strand of NZ_JBBOOK010000001.1, from coordinate 1,614,295 downwards.
AACAGCAGGAGGGCGGAAATGATCAGTATGGCGGCAGCCGCCCGGATGATGTCCTTCATTTCCTCACCCCCGTCAAATCGGTTTTCGCCTTTTTGCCAAGTGCATAGTAGCCGAGTACCAAGGCGACCGTAATGAGGAAGATCAGTCCCGATAACGCATTGATCGTCAAAGTGATCCCTGCCCGTGCCATCGAATAGATTTCGACGGACAAGGTCGAGAATCCATTGCCCGTGACGAAAAATGTGACGGCAAAATCATCGAGGGAATAGGTCAGGGCCAGGAAGAAACCGGCGAAAATCCCGGGTTTGATATAAGGGATGATCACCCTCATCAAGATATCCCTCCGTGAAGCGCCCAGATCCCTTGCTGCATCAATTAGCGAAGTACTCATCTCCTGCAGTTTCGGCAATACCATGATGACCACAATCGGAATGCTGAATGCGATATGGGAAATCAGCACCGATGCAAACCCGAGCTTGACTCCCACAATGGTGAATAAAATAAGGAATGAGGCCCCGATAATGACATCCGGGCTGACAATTAGAATATTATTCAACGACAACACGGCATTCCGCATCGCTTGATTGCGCAGGAAGGCGATAGCCAGCGCACCGAGCACGCCGATTGCAGTGGAGACGAGGGCAGAAAGCAAGGCGACGATGACGGTGTTCAGCAAGATGACGATGAGCCGGGTGTCTTCGAAAACGGCGCTGTAATGTTCCCAAGTGAACGACTCGAAATTCGACATGCCGCCCCCGGAATTGAATGAATAAAAGATCAGATAAAAGATAGGTGCATAAAGAATGATGAAGACGGCAGTCAAATAGAGTTTCGGTAAGCTACTTAATTTTCCCATTGCCTGTCGTCCCCCTTTCGCCGCCACTCGTGATGATCATGACGATGAACATGAATAAGATCAAGAACACGGCAATGGTCGACCCCATGCCCCAGTTTTGCGTGACAAGAAACTGCTGTTCAATCGCAGTTCCGAGTGTGATGACTTTATTCCCCGCGATGAGCCGAGTGATCATAAATAGTGACAATGCCGGGATGAAAACGATCTGCACGCCGGATTTGACTCCATTGATCGTCAGTGGCCAGATGACCCGCCGGAATGTCGTCCACGCATTCGCCCCAAGGTCTCGGGAGGCGTCGATCAAGGCAGGATTCAATTTGTCAAGTGCATTGAAAATCGGCAAAATCATGAATGGAATGAAAATATAGACCGACACGAAGACGAAACTGAAATCGGTAAATAGCAATTGCTGCCTTCCGATTCCCGTCACTTCCATTAACGCATTGAGCGGCCCGTACAGACCGAATAACCCGATGAACGCATATGTCTTCAGCAAAAGGTTGATCCACGATGGAATGATGATGAGCAACAACCAAAGCTGCTTATGCTTCGTCTTCGTCAGGAAATAAGCCGTCGGATAGGCGAACAGCAACGAAAAGAACGTAATGAGAAACGCATACCAGAACGAGCTGATTGTCAATTTCAAGTAGACCGACGAGAAAAAGCTTTTATAATTTGCTAACGTAAAATTGCCTGTTAAATCAAAAAAGGAATAATAGACGATCAAGGCGATCGGCGCAATGACAAATAGCAAGATCCATGCAATATACGGAATCGAGTATAACGGGTGAAACGTTCTATTCTTCATTTGCTGCCACTCCATAGGACTCCAATCGGGCATCGAAATCCTCTTCCGTTTCATTCAAACGCATGACATGAATGTCTTCCGGGGCAAAGTCCAAGCCGATTTTACCGCCGACCTCCGCCTTTTTGGTGGAATGTACAAGCCATTCATTCCCGTCCGCATCGTAGGTGGAGAGTTCATAATGGACACCGCGGAATAATTGGGTATCGACTGTCACCACCAATTTTCCTTTCTGCACGTCGGTAATTTCCAAGTCTTCCGGACGGATGACGATGTCGACTTTCTCATTCGGGTTCAGCCCTTGGTCGACACATTCAAACACTTTCCCGGTGAATTGCACGGAGTAATCTTCGATCATGACGCCCGGAACAATATTAGATTCTCCGATAAAGTCCGCGACGAAGCGGTTGATCGGTTCATCGTAAATATCGAGCGGTGTGCCGGATTGGACGATTTCTCCCGTATTCATGACGAAAATTTCATCGGACATCGCCAACGCTTCCTCTTGGTCATGAGTTACGAAGACGAACGTCTTGCCGAGGCGCTGCTGGAGTTCCCGAAGCTCATACTGCATTTCAGAACGTAATTTCAAATCAAGTGCGGAAAGCGGCTCATCCAGCAGAATCACTTCCGGGTCATTGATGATGGCCCGGGCAATGGCGACCCGTTGCCTCTGCCCCCCGGACATTTCGGAGATGTCCCGTCTTTCATAGCCTTCCAGATTGACGAATTTCAACGCTTCTTTGACCCGACGATCGACCTCTTCTTTTTTCACTTTCTTGATGCGCAGGCCGAATGCCACATTTTCATAGACATTCAGATGGGGAAATAGGGCGTAGTCTTGGAATACAGTGTTCACTTGCCGTTCATTCGCCGGAATGCCGTTGATCTTCTTCCCGTTAAAATAAATCGTCCCTTCCGTAGGCTCGATGAAGCCTGCAATCAGCCGCAGGATCGTTGTTTTTCCGCAACCGGACGGGCCGAGCAATGTATAGAATTTTCCACGCTCCATCTCGAACGAAACGCCATTCAACACCGTCGTATCGGTGCTATATTGTTTCGTCACGTTGTCGAAGCGGATGATCGGTTCAGTCGTCATGGGGGAGGTTCCTCCTTTATAAATAGGATTCGGTCGCAACGAGAATCAATTCGCTCGATCCATTTGCCGCGTTAGAAAGTTGATGGGGTTGCGAAGCATCAAAATAAAGTGCATCCCCTTGTCCGGCCGTATAGTCCATCTCACCGAGTTCCAGTTTCACTTCGCCCTTCAGTACGTAAATGAATGTTTCAGCAGGCGACGGTTCGAACTTTTTAAATTGCCCTTGTTCTTCGAACGTAAGGTGGATCGGTTCCATTTCTTGCTCGTTCGAACGCGGGATGAGCCAGCGAATGCTATAGTGCATCCGTTCATCCCGATAGACGGTTTGATCGTCCGCCGTATAGACAATTTTCATATTCTTTTTCGGCTCGTCGAAAAACTCTTTCGGTGTCGTTCCGAGCACCTCCAGCAAGCTGAAAAGCGTTTCGATGGAAGGCGAATTCAAGTCGCGTTCCAATTGCGAGATGAACCCCTTCGTCAAATCGGTCCGTTCTCCTAACTCTTCCTGGGTCAGTCCCTTTTTTAATCGGAGACTTTTAATTTTCCTGCCAATTTCCATAGGCACCCCTCCCGCGCTGTAGAAGTTTAGTGGAAATGAACTTTAAGTTTACTATAACCTATACAATCTGTATTCAAAAATCAACTGATTTTGTAAATAAATTTTTATGGAAAAATAAACCATGACAGGATACAGCGTTTCATTCCCTGCACTCTCCAAGTGAAAATGCGGAAGCCGTTAAAAATAAAAAGCAGGGGAGGGCTGAATTATGCCCCGCCTCTACTTTTCAAAATCCGTCAAATCGACAGATCATTCTTTTTGGATCTCCATTTCCTTCTCCCCATCTTGAGGAACGTATGGAAAATGAGATAGGCGGATAGGCCGATCCCGCTGATGGCTGTGATGAGGGAGATCCATTCGAAAAACGTATAGGAGGTCACTTTACTCCATTTGAAAGGGTCATCCCAATCATCGATGACGAGATTCATTCCGTAAATGCCCGAGATCACTGTGAAAACGGTCAATACGAAGAGAAGGATGTTCATCCTGCCCGCGTTGCTGTTTTCCTGATTCCGGTATAACTCATTTAATGTGTTCGTCACTTCCGTGAACAAATTGCTAATATTGAATGCTTTCCGGAACATGCTGGAAACCTCTTTTCCTTCTGTCCGGGTGCTGATTTCCTCCGAGTAATACCAAGAAGAAAACAATGTGATGGATTTGATGAGCGATTTTACATATTCATCGTCCTTGTCCCAGTCGATGGAGCTATATTCGAATACGAACCGAAGCAACATGATCTTGTAAAAGTAATGCAGGAGAAGATTGTAATAATGGGTGCCCATGAATTGCGACAGTTCCTGGCGCATTTCATCAGACCGATGGTTTGTAATCTTCATGAACGCATGGTCGGTCGTCACGGTATACGTGTGAGGGGCCCAACGGTCATGCAAAGAATCTTGCAACATTTGCTGAATATATTTAGGATTCGTTGCCGATAGGAAAGGTTCTCCTGTCGGGGTGCGTCCATTGACTTGGCCCATCCGGAACAATTGGTCCTGTGTGATATTTTCATGTTCCCGGGCAAAAAGGAATCCGGAGGTGTACATTCTTTCATCATCGAAATACGGAAGTGATCCATAGTATCCTTGCAGTTTCTCGTCGTGCGGAATCAGGTTCTGGAGGAAAGGACATAATTGGTCGAAGAGAAAACGATGGACAGAAATCGGTTCATCGTTGGACAAAAGGACTTTTGCTCCGCGCTCCTCCCGCACTTTCGGTTCCACTGCCCGGAAATGATGAGTGAAATCAAGGACATCAGAGAGGCTCGTCGTCTCGTTCAACTCGATTCGTAACGTTAAGAATGCGATACCGAAAGGGCCGAGAATGATATCAATACTCCGAACCTTGAAGCGTTGTAGTCTTCTATTGATCCGGAACCGGAAATCCTTTTGGATCGACTTGGAAAAACGATGGAATCCTTGTTCGTGGAGAGAGGGCGGGAAAAGTTTTCGTTCAATGAAAGGGAGGAAATATTGCTCGAACTCTTTGCCACTGACCGCAATGCCTTCGCCGTACATCTCATTCAGCTTCGATGCTTCCAGAATATTGAAATAGGTATAGCCGTTGTTTTGAAGGGTTTCTGAGAAATGCTTCGACTGGGATAAGGTGTAATTCAATGGAAGAACAAAAGATAGATGGGAGCGAATAATATCGATTTCTGTCATATTAACTTTCTTTTCCATCGGATTTCACCCTTCCATATAGGATAAATTATCGATACATGATACAATTATTCGAAAAGGGGGGGACTGGGATTGGGAAAGAAAAAAGTGTTTTTCCTTGATCCAGACGAGCGCAAGTGGACAATGGAAGATCTCGGGCTCAGCTGGGAGACGATTGGACAATCAGTGCACGAAAAAGAGATAGAAGGGATTTTCCTCGCTTATCAAGGCAGAATCCACAAAGGGTCGGAATTATCCAATCTTTGCATGGTCTGCTTAGAATCATTGGCGTACAATGATGAGCACGACTCCGTCTTTTGCCCGACTTGTGACGAATGGCGAGAACCATCCTGCGCCGATCCAGATTGCGAATATTGCTTGGCCAGGCCCAATAGACCTTCTCAGTGTAATTAGGTATCTCTATTCTCGATTCCTCAAATCCGGGTCATGTAAACCTGGCCATACTTATGTCTTTTTTAAAAGTAGTTTTTTGTTTTTCTGATTAAGGAAATTGTTGAAATTATACTTCTCTAGCAATAAATATTTTTTGTTATGCAATCCAATTTGATTTTAAGTTTGCTTTTAGGATTGATGATGAAAAGACCGCACAGTGCAATGCCTTCCTCTTCGACCAATACGCTGTTTTCGTAGGAAACTATGTGATCCGTATCAGTTGCAAACGTATATTTCAATTGCAGTTGTCATTATGTTCTATCTTGATTCAAGTCAAGTGCATGTGGATTTCGTTGTACCTCCGTTCGGCATCAAGTCTTCGAATTCAGCATAACAGTTGGACATCGCTGTAATTTCTGTTGGGCAGACGAAGAACAATATTGTCCATTTCAAATATTGTTTGCTAAACCAATCTCCATTGAAGTTAGTTTTCCTACCATTTATCCAATCATTTCCATTTCTCGTTTTGGCCGTGACGTAGACGAAATAGTTCGTGCACTTTACGCGTTTCAAACTGGAGATCAGACGAAGAAATCCTATGATTGCAATGTAGGCTATGGTTAGGATACTAACTCAATCCCCACGCATAGTATAAGCAGTGGGGATTTTCTTAACAGGGGGATAGGATTATGAAATTACACGAACAGATGCCGGAGTTGGAAGGCGCGACAACTTGGTTGAACGGTAAAAGAACAAAAGCGGACCTAATTGGCCGAAGACCGACCTTGATCCATTTTTGGTCTGTCAGCTGCCGTCTCTGCAAAGAAGTGATGCCGGACATCAATTATTTCAGAGATCGGTACAAAGACGAGCTGAATGTCATCGCAGTTCATATGCCTCGGTCCAAAGAGGATCTGGACTTGGAAAAGATTAAAGCGGTAGCCGCCAAACATAATATTACACAACCGATTTTCGTCGACAGCGAAGTGAAGCTGACGGACGCATTTAGTAATCAATACGTCCCGGCTTACTATGTATTCGACAAAGACGGCCAACTTCGTCATTTCCAAGCAGGTGGAAGCGGCATGAAGGTGTTGGAGAGACGTGTCAACCGTGTACTTGGGAGAAACTAAAAAGAAGACTGAGCCCATGCCCGTTGTGTGAAGCGCCCGCTTGCACGACAGGGCTTTTTTATCGTCTAGGAAATTATAAAATCCTGGACTGTGGATAACTCTACTAATGCAGAAGTTTTACATCTAGCTTGAGCGCCTAGCCCCTTGAGTCGCTTCAGACTTTAAGATAAAGGCAAAGAGCGCCTTTATTAAAAGTCTTCCAGCGCTTGTCGGGGCTGACCAAGGCGCTTGCGCTTTTGTTCTGGTTCAGTTACTCGCTGGCCATCTGAACTCGCGTTGATAACTGCCGCCGGACCGACCGTAACTCGGATCTCCGGCTCATTACTTGAGCCCCGTGCCCATAACTCCCGCTCCACCGCCCATAAACCCCCCACCCTTGAGTACGCGAAAGGGATATGCTACACTTTTTGCATCGTGAATTCGTATGGGGGAATCAATGTATGAAAAAAGAGTTTGTCGTCATCGGGTTAGGTCGGTTCGGTGGGAGCATCGTACGGGAATTGATCAACTTGGGGGCCGATGTGATGGCGATTGATAAGTCCCCCGAACGGGTGGATGAGTATGCGCAGATTGCGACACAGGCGGTTGCAGCGGACACAACAGACGAGTCCGTCCTGAAATCATTAGGCATCCGCAATTTTGAGCATGTCATTGTCGCCATCGGGGAGAACATTCAAGCGAGTATTTTAACCACTTTGATGCTGAAGGAGATCGGGGTGCCGAAAATAACGGTGAAGGCTCAAAACGACTACCATGAGAAGGTGCTCCGGAAGATCGGGGCCGATCAGGTCGTGCATCCGGAACGGGATATGGGCATACGGATCGCCAACAATATGGTCTCCAATAATATCATCGATTACTTGGAATTATCGGAGGAATACTCCATCGCAGAAATCAGGGCGAATGAAAGAATCACAGGATTCTCCCTTATTGACTTGGACATTCGAGCCAGATACGGTGTCAACATCGTCGCCATCAAACGAGGCACCCATATTCTCGTCTCCCCACAAGCAATCGAAAAGATTCAATTGGGCGATGTTCTGATCGTTATCGGCTCGGATGAGGACATCCACCGGTTTGAACGGAAAGCTTTATATTGAATGAAAGCAAAAAACCCGCTCAACGCCAAAGATAGGCGTAGCGGGTTTTTCTAATTGTAGTAACTCAGACTTCCATAATGACAGGAAGCACCATAGGTCTCCGTTTTGTTTTTTCATACAAGTACGGTCCGATGACATCATTGATCTCGCTCTTAAGTCCAGCGATATCCGCTGGGGAATCGGCTAGTTTCTTTTGCAACTGTTTCGTGAGGACTTGCTGCGCTTCGTTGATCATCGTGCCGGATTCCCGCATGTAGACGAACCCACGTGAAATGATATCCGGACCGGAAACAACCCGGTTGCGTTTTTTGTCCACTGTCGCCACGACGATGACCAGTCCATCCTCCGACAGGATTTTGCGGTCCCGCAAAACGACGTTCCCGATATCTCCGATGCCGCTTCCGTCAATATAGACATCGCCAGAAGGGATCCGGCCGGCAACGCGCGCTTCATCTTGCGTCAGCGCCAAGACATCGCCATTGCTCATAATGAAGGTATTTTCCCTCGGTACGTCACAGGACACCGCCAGTTCCGTGTGCATTTTCAACATCCGGTATTCCCCGTGGATTGGCATGAAGAACTTCGGTTTGATCAAGCGGAGCATTAATTTCTGCTCTTCTTGGGAGCCATGTCCTGAAGTGTGGATATTGTTCAAAGGTCCGTGTAGCACTTCGGCGCCCGCGCGGAACAGGGCGTTGATCGTTTTGTTGACGCTCAACGTATTGCCCGGAATCGGAGAAGAGGAGAAGATTACCGTATCCCCAGGATGGATCTGCACTTGGCGGTGTGTGCCATTTGCAATCCGGGATAAAGCGGCCATTGGCTCCCCTTGGCTACCCGTACATAAGATCATTACTTCATTCGCAGGCAAACGGTTCAATGACTGGGTGTCCACAAAAAGTTCCTTCGGCGCATTGATATAGCCTAGTTCACGGCCGATCGTAATGGCGTTATCCATACTTCTTCCGAACACAGCTATTTTACGGCCGAATTTCTCGGCTGCCTCAATGACTTGTTGCAATCTGTGGATATTCGATGCAAAAGTTGCGAAAATGATCCGGCCATCGACATTGCGGAAAATATCATTCAGGCTATCTCCGACTTTCCGTTCCGACATGGTAAAATTCGGCACTTCGGCATTTGTACTGTCGGAAAGAAGACATAGCACCCCTTCGCTGCCGATTTTCGCCATCTTCGACAAGTTTGCCGGCTCTCCGACCGGGGTGAAGTCGAACTTGAAATCCCCTGTGTGGACAATATTGCCGGAAGGTGTTTTGACTACGACTCCAAAAGCATCCGGAATACTATGGGTTGTCCGGAAAAACGATACCGATGTCTTCCGGAATTTGATGATATCCTCTTCATCGATCGGAATCATCTTCGTCGTCCTCATAAGACCGTGTTCTTCGAGTTTATTGCGGAGCAGTCCGAGGGCGAGCTTCCCGCCGTATACAGGTACATTCACCTTCCGCAATAGGTAGGGGATGCCCCCGATATGATCCTCGTGACCATGGGTGACGAAAAGCCCTTTGATCTTATCCACATTACGTTCCAAATAGGTGTAATCCGGAATGACATAATCGATTCCGAGAAGATCGTCCTCCGGGAATTTGATGCCCGCGTCGATCAATATGATTTCATCTTGGAACTGAACTGCATACGTATTCTTGCCGATTTCGCCTAGTCCGCCCAATGCGAAAACCGCTGTTTCATTGTTCTTGATAAATTTCATAGATTAGACCTGCTCAATCTGGAAATCGGGTGATTGTTGCTCATACTCGAGATGCGATCCTTCGAGGCCCTGGATATATTCAATATTATATCCCCGATCTTTCAATTTTTCGCGGACTTGTCTTTCTGATTCCGCTTCGATGTAAAGGCTCTTTGTATTTTCGCGGACTGGTACTTGGAGCATGTTTTCTTGATAAAACACTTTGTAAATCATCGCTTGCTCTCCTTTTTACGTTCGTTTGAAATCGTTCTCTTTATCTTACCATGCGGATTCCCTAAAATAAAGAAAAGCCCACCCGTGTGCAGGGTGGGCGCAAATTGTCTATGCAATTGTTTTTTTGCCAAGGATGCCATTCAGCCGCTTCAACAGTTTTCGTTTCAGGCGCTTGTACATGGCTTCATCACTCCTTGGCGGAATTTTATCATATTCTTAATTTTTTGTCAAGGCGTGGACGGTCAATCCCGCTCAAAAGGAGTCGCACCCGGGATGTCTCGGTATGGATTTTTCGGGTCGATATGATCGTAGAACAGGATTCCGTTCAAATGATCCAATTCGTGTTGGAATGCAATGGCGGGCAGCCCCTTTAATCGTTTTTTGAATTCCTTACCGTCTGGGCCGAACGCTTTCACTGTGATCCTTGCGTATCTCGGGACGAATCCTTCGACATCCCGGTCCACCGAAAGGCAACCTTCTCCTGGTACCAAATAAGTCTTCTCAACAGAATGGCTCACGATTTTCGGATTAATAGCAACGAAACTGATGGGATCTTGCCCTTCTTCCTTAATATGAAGGGCGAACATTCTTTTCGCTTGATCGACTTGCGGAGCGGCTAGCCCGATTCCGGGGCGCAGGCCGTATTTTTCGCTCATTTCCGGGTTTTGACTATTGATGACATATTCGAGCAATTCCCCGCTTAATTTCCGTTCCTCATCGGTCAGTGGGAAATCCACTTCCTCCGCACGTTTCCGAAGAGAAGGATGGCCTTCCCGTATAATATCTTTCATTAAAATCATGAAGAATCTTCCTTTCAGGTCTTTTCCTACTCTATATTATAGTCCAATTGGAAAAACGGTGAAAGAGATTAGCGCAAACTTGATTTTACGGAAGGTGCGTACTATATTGATAGAAATTGAGGTGATGAGATGAGGAAATCGGTTCTCGGTTTGTTCATAGGGTGTACCCTGTTCCTCTTGGCGGGATGCAGTTTTGATAATTCCCCTGAGGAAATGCTGGCTGAAACCCTTTCGAAGATGAATGAAGCCGAGCGGGACTACCGCGATGCGCAAACCGAACTGGCGGAAATTGAAAAGTCGGAACAACAACTATTCCATGAAACGATGAAGCTGTCGCGGGAACAGGACGATGAATTGCAAGAGAATGTCGCTCAATTGGAAGAACAGCAATCCAAAAGGCTTGAAATATTGGAGTCCGAAAAAAAGGCGATGCAACAAGCTCGGACTTTGACGGATGAATTTGCCGCCATCACGGAAAATGCGGAGGATTCCGTTAAAGAAGATGTGGAGAGCCTGCGGCAAGCGATTGACGGACGGTATGATCGACATGATGCCTTCCTCACTTCATACAACGAGCTAACAGCACTCCAGAAGGAACTGTATGAGATGTTGACAGCAGAAGGGACGGACTTCAAGAAGTTGGATGAACAAGTCCAGTCGGTCAATGAGCAGAATGAGAAAGTCCAATCGGCTGTGGAATCTTTCAATGAATCCACCCGCGAAGTCAACGAACTGCGGGGAACCGTGGAGTCACGTTTGCAACAGACAGAATAAAGGTAAAGAAGGGCAGGAACCCGTTTTCCTGCTCTTTTTTTGAGGGCAATTATCGGTATGTAAGGATGGAATCTATTATACTACAGATGGATTGTTGTGTTAATACAGTTTTATATAGACTTTTTTTTCGGAACATTCATATCGACTGAAATACCTTGATTACAATGATTGACCAAATGATTAACTTTAAGTATACTGAAAAAGAGTAAAGTTGTATCAATAAATTCGTTGAATAAACATAATACAGTTACAAAGGAGAGTTGCCAAAATGGCTGCAAAAAAAAATCAGCAGTTTGATCCGGTGGAAACGCTTCACGCGATTGAAGACAAGTTTGAAATGCTCCAGGTTTTGAACGAAGAGGGTGAAATTGTCAACGAGGACGTTAACCCGAATTTATCCGATGAAGATCTTGTTGAATTGATGACCCGGATGGTCTATACCCGAATTTTGGACCAGCGCTCGATTTCATTGAACAGACAAGGGCGTCTCGGGTTTTACGCGCCGACAGCCGGTCAGGAAGCATCTCAATTGGCTTCGCATTTTGCGCTTGAAAAAGAGGACTTTATCCTGCCGGGGTATCGTGATGTGCCTCAAATGATTTTCCATGGCTTGCCGTTACATATGGCGTTCCTTTGGTCGCGTGGCCATTTCCAAGGTGGCATGTTGCCGGAAGGACTCAACGTTTTTCCTCCGCAAATCATTATCGGTGCACAGTATATCCAAGCTGCCGGTGTGGCGCTTGGTTTCCAGAAGCGCGGCACGAAAGCCGTTGCGATGACGTATACGGGGGATGGCGGAACATCCCAAGGCGATTTCTATGAGGGCATCAACTTCGCTGGCGCTTACCGTTCCCCAGCTATTTTTATCGTCCAAAACAACCAATATGCGATCTCGACTCCGCGTGAGCTCCAGACAGCGGCAAAAACACTGGCCCAAAAAGGGGTTGCAGCAGGTATTCCGAGTGTCTTAGTGGACGGTATGGATCCTCTCGCAGTCTATGCGGTGACACGCGATGCGCGTGAGCGTGCAATCAACGGGGAAGGCCCGACATTAATCGAGACGCTTTGCTACCGTTACGGTCCGCACACGATGGCTGGAGACGATCCGACCCGTTACCGTACATCTGATACGGACAATGAATGGGCCAAACGCGATCCGCTGATCCGCTTCCGTAAATACTTGGAAGGCAAAGGTCTGTGGAGTGAGGATCAAGAGAACGAAATAATCGAGCGTGCCAAAGAGGAGATCAAAGAAGCGATCAAGGCCGCCGATGCCGCTCCGAAACAGAAAGTGAGCGATTTTATTAAAATCATGAATAGAGGCGAGCTTCCGTATAACCTTCAGGAACAGCTCGATATTTATACAGAGAAGGAGTCGAATTGACCGATGGCACAAATGACGATGATTCAAGCAATTACCGATGCGATGCGCACGGAGCTTAAAAATGATGAAAACGTCCTCGTCTTCGGTGAAGACGTCGGCGTCAACGGGGGGGTCTTCCGTGCGACGGAAGGACTGCAAAAAGAATTCGGAGAGGAACGCGTATTTGATACGCCGCTAGCAGAGTCTGGAATCGGAGGCTTGGCGATCGGCCTGTCCCTGACTGGCTTCCGTCCAGTCATGGAGATCCAGTTCTTCGGCTTCCTCTTTGAAGTGATGGACTCCGTTAGTGGACAGCTCGCACGGATGAGTTTCCGCAGTGCGGGGACATTTAATGCGCCAGTGACAATCCGCTCGCCATTCGGCGGAGGAGTTGCAACGCCTGAAATGCACGCGGACAGTTTGGAAGGTCTCGTCGCTTCCCAACCGGGGTTGAAAGTGGTCATCCCATCGACTCCTTACGATGCAAAAGGCCTGTTGATCTCGGCGATCCGCGATGAAGATCCGGTCGTGTTCCTGGAGCATATGAAACTATACCGTTCATTCAGACAGGAAGTGCCTGAAGAGGAGTATACGATTCCTCTAGGGAAAGCGGACGTGAAACGTGAAGGTTCCGACCTCTCCATCATTACGTATGGCGCCATGGTGCATGAAAGTTTGAAAGCAGCAGAAGAGTTGGAGAAGGAAGGCTATTCCGTTGAAGTGGTCGATCTTCGTACGATTCAACCACTCGATATTGAAACGATCATCGCATCCGTGGAAAAAACGAATCGGGCAATTGTCGTGCAAGAAGCTCAAAAACAGGCGGGCATCGCCGCGAATGTCGTTTCAGAAATTACGGAACGGGCAATCTTGAGCTTGGATGCACCAGTCTTGCGCGTTACTGCACCGGATACAATCTATCCGTTTGCCCAAGGTGAAAATACGTGGCTTCCGAATGCTAAAGATATTGTTGAAACAGCTAAAAAAGTATTGACGTTCTAATTTGAATGGATCGTCAAAGAGGAAAGGGTGAATTTACGTGGCATTTGAATTTCGCTTACCAGATATCGGGGAAGGGATCCACGAAGGTGAAATCGTAAAATGGTTCGTCGCAAAAGGGGATACGATCAATGAAGATGATACGCTTCTTGAAGTCCAGAATGACAAAGCGGTAGTCGAAATCCCTTCGCCTGTGACGGGGACGGTCGAAGAGATCGTAGTATCGGAAGGGACAGTCGCTGTCGTGGGGGACGTACTGATCCGTATCGATGCACCGGGATATGAGAGCACGTCGAGTGAGGGATCGGAAGGGAAAGAAGAGACCGAGGCGCAAGTCCAGTCCACTGCCGAGGCCGGTCAACCGATCGATAAAGAAGAAGCGCCGAAAGATGACAAGCCGAAAGAAGCGACGGGTGCAGGAGATATCGCCCAAGCTGACGTCGATTCGGATCGACGGATCATTGCGATGCCATCCGTCCGGAAATTCGCAAGAGAGCAGGATGTCGATATTCGTCAAGTTGCGGGTTCCGGCAAAAATGGCCGTGTAATGAAAGAGGATATCGAAGCATTCTTAAGCGGCGACCAAGCACAGCAAGCGGCACCGGCAACTGCGGAAGATCGTGTGCAAGCTGAAACGGCATCTGCAGACAAACAAACCGCGCCTGTCCATTTGGATGGGGATTTCCCGGAAACACGCGAGAAAATGTCCGGCATCCGGAAAGCGATCGCCAAGGCGATGGTCAATTCCAAACATACTGCTCCGCATGTCACTTTATTGGACGAAGTGGACGTGACGGAACTCGTGGCGCATCGCAAAAAATTCAAGGAGATCGCTGCCGAAAAAGGCATCAAATTGACGTATTTGCCATATGTCGTCAAGGCGCTCGTCTCCACATTGCGTGAATTCCCGGAATTGAACACATCGTTGGATGACGAAACACAGGAAATCATCCAGAAGCATTATTACAACATCGGAATCGCGGCAGATACGGATCGTGGCCTGCTCGTGCCGGTCATCAAACATGCAGACCGCAAATCGGTATTTGCCATTTCAAATGAGATCAACGAACTGGCCGGAAAAGCACGGGAAGGCAAATTGGCACCTCAAGAAATGAAGGGCGCTTCTTGCTCGATTACGAATATCGGATCGGCGGGCGGCCAATGGTTCACACCAATTATTAATCATCCGGAAGTGGCGATTTTAGGAATCGGCAGAATTTCTGAGAAGCCGGTAGTGAAAAATGGTGAAATTATAGCGGCACCTATGTTAGCATTATCTTTAGTGTTCGATCATCGGGTTATCGATGGTGCAACAGGGCAAAATGCGCTGAATCACCTAAAGAAATTACTCGGTAATCCAGAACTTTTATTAATGGAGGCGTAAGAAAATGGTAGTAGGGGATTTTCCAATCGAAGTAGACACGCTTGTCGTAGGATCCGGACCAGGAGGTTATGTGGCTGCGATCCGCGCAGCGCAACTCGGACAAAAAGTGACAATCGTTGAAAAAGATAGCTTGGGAGGCGTTTGTCTAAACGTCGGCTGTATCCCATCCAAAGCAATGATCGCGGTCGGCCATCGCTATGCGCATGCCAAAGATTCCGATGCAATGGGAGTCACGGCGACTGATGTGAAATTGGACTTCTCGAAAGCCCAAGCGTTCAAAGACGGGGTCGTGAAAAAGTTGACTGGCGGAGTCGAAGGGCTTCTAAAAGGAAACAAAGTGGAAATCGTCCAAGGGGAAGCTTATTTTGTCGATGGCAACACGGCACGCATCATGGATGAAAATTCAGCACAAACGTATAAATTCAAAAATGCTATCATCGCAACCGGCTCACGTCCGGTAGAAATCCCTAATTTCAAATATTCCAAACGTGTCATCAATTCGACAGGCGCTTTGAATTTGGCAGAGCTGCCTAAGAAGCTTGTCGTGATCGGTGGAGGATATATCGGAACTGAACTCGGTTCAGCATATGCGAATATGGGATCCGAAGTGACGATCATCGAAGGCATGGACGATATCCTTGCGGGCTTCGAAAAACAAATGACACAAATCGTTAAAAAAGGTTTGAAGAAAAAAGGCGTCGAGGTTGTTGTTAAAGCGTCTGCAAAAGGCGTGGAAGAAACAGACAATGGCGTGACAGTTACGTATGAAGTAAATGGCGAAGAGAAGAAAATTGAAGCTGATTATGTTCTTATGACAGTCGGCCGCCGTCCGAATACAGATGAAATCGGTCTGGAAGGGGCAGGCATCAAATTGACAGAGCGCGGCCTTGTCGAAGTGGACAAACAATGCCGGACAAGCGTTCCGAACATTTTCGCAATCGGCGATATCGTCCCAGGCCCACAATTGGCCCACAAAGCTTCTTATGAAGCAAAAGTGGCTGCTGAAGCGATATCTGGTGAAAAATCAGAAGTCGACTACTTGGCAATCCCTGCAGTCTGCTTCACAGACCCTGAATTGGCAACAGTCGGGTTGAATGAAGCACAAGCGAAAGAAGAAGGCTATGATGTCATAACAGGGAAATTCCCATTTGCGGCAAACGGCCGGGCGCTCGCATTGGACGCGACAGAAGGGTTCGTCAAACTGGTGGCTCGTAAAGAGGATGGTCTCTTGATCGGTGCTCAAATCGTAGGCGAAAACGCTTCTGACATGATTGCAGAGCTTGGCTTGGCAATCGAAGCGGGCATGACGTTGGAAGATGTCGCGATGACAATCCACGCTCACCCGACATTAGGTGAAATTTCCATGGAAGCAGCTGAAGTTGCACTTGGTAAGCCGATCCATATGGTTGTAAAATAAAAAATGCTTCAACAAAACCGCTTATTGGGCAGAAGGGTGTCCGATGAGCGGTTTTTTATTATTTAAAGAAAGCGCAAAGTACTTGGACCATAACCTTCTTCCAAGCAAGAGTCCTGCGCTTTTATTCTTCCAAGCTTACATGTGTGAGATTCGGGGAACACTAGTAATCCATATTACTATGTAGGGAAAGGAAGAAAGGGTGATTTACTTGAAAAAAGGATTGTTTCCTATAATGACCGTCATCCTCTTGGTGCTCGCTGGATGTTCCGATGAAGAGCCGGCCCAGCAGGTGACAGAACCTGAGACGAGGGAGACCGAAGAGCCGGATACAGTGGAAGTAGTACCTGCCGACAGACCAGCTGCAGAGGAACCCGACGAGAAGGTGAAGGAAGACGTGAGCGAACCGCTGTACGAAATGAATCCGAATACTTTCTCGATTGAGCCGATCGGGGAAGCTGATCCGCAAGTCGTCCTTTTGACTATTGATGATGCGCCGGATAAGCGGGCGTTGGATATGGCGAAGACGTTGAAGGAATTAGAGGCGTCCGCAATCTTTTTTGTCAACGGGCACTTCATTGACACGGAAGAAAAGCAGGGGGTGCTAAAGGAGATCCATGAAATGGGGTTCCTTATCGGGAATCATACTCAAACGCACGCCAACCTGAAAGAATTGTCAGAAGAGGAGCAACGCCAAGAAATTCTGACAGTCAGCGATACGGTCGAAGAAATCACTGGGGAGCGGCCTCGTTTTTTTCGAGCTCCATTCGGGGCGAATACGGAATTCAGCAAAAGGATTGCTGAAGAGGACGGCATGTTGGTGATGAATTGGTCGTATGGCTATGATTTCGAGAAAGCGTATATGACGCGAGAGAAAATTGCCGAGATCATGGTCAATACGGAACTGTTGCGAAATGGATCGAACCTTCTCATGCATGACCGGGAATGGACGGCGGATGCTTTGGAAGAGATTGTGCTCGGATTGCGGGAAAAAGGGTATGAAATGGTGGATCCGTTGACAATCAAAGGAGTATCGGATTAACATCTTTTTGTTTTAACTTTGGTGGGCATTCAAAGAGACCTTTATTTCAATGAAAAAAATGCACCATCGTAAATGGTGAAAGGGGAGCGTGTAAACAAACCCTTATCACTATTTAGCTAGGTGCATAAAATCATACGTTGAATTGAGTTAGAGTTTGATTCAATTCATCGGCCAGTTTCTTTAATGAAACAGAAGCGTTCGCTATTTCCTCCATGGAAGCCAGTTGTTGTTCAGAGGCGGCTGCCACTTGGTGGGTCTGGTCGGAAGCTTGTCTTGCGCTTTCGGCCATTGCTTCTGAAGTGGCGGCAATTTCCTCCGAGCCGGCTGACATTTCCTCCGCAACTGCAGATAGCTCAATCGTTTCTTTCACAATCATTTCGACTGAAGTGATAATTTGATTGAACACAGTTTCAACTTCATGCATGCGATGAAGACCGCTTTGCACTCCGTGTTCGTTCATTTCCATGGACTCGGCTGCTCGTACGGTATCGGCTTGGATGGCAGCGAGCAGTTGTTGAATATCGCCGGCGGACCCGTTTGTTTCGTCTGCCAATTTACGGACTTCATCTGCAACTACAGCGAATCCTTTTCCATATTCCCCGGCCCGGGCGGCTTCGATTGCCGCATTCAATGCCAGTAGATTGGTTTGCTCTGAAATAGAGGTAATGACAGAGACGATGTCTTGTATTTTATTGGCTTCCTCTTCCAATTGTTCGATGATTGTTTTTGTATCGCTCGTACCTTTTCGAATAACATCCATTTGCTGAACTGCATTATGAACTACTTTTTGTCCATTATTCGCCTTCTCCAGCATTTCATTCGTTATTTCAGAAACCGCGGTCGAGGCATAGGCTACGGTTTGGATTCCGTGTGCCATATCGCCCATTGCCTTTGCGCTTTCCTCGGTACTTTGCATTTGGACTTCAGCAGATTCGGCCACTTTTTCGATGGCTGAGGTCACTTCATTTGCCGCGCGTCTTGTTTCCTCTGTCCGAACATCTACAGATTCCGCGGAGGCTGTTACTTGACTCGCACTCTCTTTGATCTTCCCCATTAGCCCGCCCATCTGTTTCGTAATTGCAATAAAGATTCTCGCCAAGTCCCCGAGTTCATCTCGTCGCTTTAAATGATTTTCGTTTACATTAAGCGTGAAATCTCCATCCGCTATGAGTTGACCGTGGGCTACTGCTCTGCGGAGGACATTTGTTATTCCCTTGGATACGGTGATGATGATAACAGTTAGAATAATGATCAATACGATGTTTGTTATAAGAATCACTCTTGTTAATGCTGTCGCCTTCGCCGTCACTTCATTTATCGGAGCCGCGATAAAGGCACTCCAAGGCGTTTGGACTCCGTCGATTTGAATAGGTGTAAATAAGCGGTACACATCCGTTTGCAAGGCATCGGAAAAGCCGACGATTCGTACAGGTTCCCCTTTATGTACAGCATTTTCGACATCTGTTACATCATCTCTATCTTTCATCGCAGTGCTTTGGAAATAATTCTTCCCGATCAGCTCGTTATTTTGATGAGAGATGACTCCCCCTCTGTTCGACATAAGTCCGGCGAATCCATTGTCATAAAGCCTAATTTTGCTAATATGATCATTCATGGTCTGTAGTGAAATATCGATACCGACCATCCCTACAGTTTTTCCATGAATCGTGATTGGTGAAACGATCGAAGTCATGAGTGTGTCTATGCCGTCAACTTGATAGGAAAACGGTTCGAATATGACATTTTCCCCTGTTTGCAACACATGATCAAAGTTGTCTTTTAATTCACCAGGTTGATCGTAACCGATTATCGGTTCAAGGGAGAACTTTCCGGACTTGTCCCGTGACCAGACCGGAATAAAACGGCCTGTCTCATCTGATCCTGAGGTATTGGCGAACTCCGCATCCTGGTCATCAAATGAATTGACTTCCCAAAGTGTCCAGGTTGTTAAAATACTTGGATCATTTGTTAACAGCTGTTGTAGCAGTATATTGACATCATCCCGTGTCGGGTCCAATTTATTCTCGAACAAGCCCTCGATAGAGTGGGAAATCGTTTGTGCTGCTACTGCATAATGCTCCAGATTGACTTTCAATTCCTCGGCAAGTAGTTCACCGTGCGTCTCAAGCATTATTTCCGCTTCTTCTTTTACCATTGAATGGACCGAAAAAGAAATATAGATTCCCATGCCTAAGAAGAACAGAATAGTCGGTGCCAATATAAACAATAGGAATTTTGTCTGTAGCTTTTTCATTTTATTCACCTCCTTCGTGATTTATATGGTGATTATAGGGTAGGGAACCAGTTGTAGCAATCGAAATTCTGGAAATCATTTGAATAATTAGTGACTATTCTCCTGAAAAGTATAGAGTGTCAGATGTAGAAATGGATACATTTGCAATCGTTCTGTTTTATTATAAGCTTGTAAATAGACCTGATTGATTGGCGGCTGGCGAGTGAAATGGGTTATATGTAACGGAAGGAATTGGTACGGTTAGCAAAGTGAAGGGTATGGCAGATGGCGCTTGACGGTGACAGAGCTTTTCCATCGCATGGCGCAATGAACGAGGGATATAATAAGGAGAAACTTAATTTTGAATCAAATCTACAGTGAGTGTGGGAAGATGAGTAGCATAGATCAAGAGGAGTGTGGCTTGAATTGAATTATAACTATCCGATCAGTACCGATTGGACAACGGATGAAATCATCACCGTGACTGAATTTTACGCGGTTGTTGAAAAAGCCTATGAATCCGGTGTGCCAAGGGAAGCATTTCTCGAAGCTTATCGCCGTTTCAAGGAAATCGTCCCATCGAAAGCGGAGGAGAAAACCTTACTGAAACAATTTGAAGAGGCGAGCGGCTATGCAGGTTACCCAATTATCAAGGAAGCTAAAAGTACAGAAGCAGGAGCTACGATCAAAGGAGTACAGCGATAAGCGCTGTGCTTTTTTTGATGGGAGGATGTTGTGGGAGTGTGGTGGAACGTTGAGAGGTGGGGGGAAATGTTTTGAGGTTGGTGGAGAATATTATGAAGTGGTGGAAACTTTGTGAGGTGGAGGCGAAATGTTTTGAGCTTGGCATGAAACGTTTTGAGGTTGGCTGGATTTGTTGCGGAGTTCATCTAGAATGTTTCGAGGTTTGACGGGAATGTTGTGAGGCATCGGAACGTTGTGAGGTGGAGGCGAAATGTTTCAGGGTTGGCATGAAACATTTCGAGGTAGAGACGAAATGTTTCGAGGTTGGCCTAAATCCCTGTAAAGAGGTGGAAACGTTGGAATGTACTAAAGAAATTCCCTATCGAAAAGGGTCGTCCGCGATGCAGCGGACGATCCTTTTTGCATAAATCTCACTGTCTTCCGATGACGATGTCGTATACGGGTAGGAGACGGTTGATCGTTTCTTCGGCGTATGCCAGGAATTCGGGTTCCGTCATTTTGACTGCCGCTTCCCGGTCCAAGTGGCGGCCGACGAGGAATTCCGCTTTTTTTACGGTTTGTAACCGGTCCAACAATGCTTCGATCCCTTCTTTTCCGGCTTCCCCGATTGCTGTTGCTTCCGGCTTCATATGGTCGCCGGAGACGATATAGTCTGCAGGCAGGTCGGTCAGGACGTTCACTTGTCTGGAAAGCCGTTCGGCAATCCCTTTTTTATCTGGGTTTTCATAGATGACGGCCAAAATGATGAATAGATGCGTCTTCCAAAGGCCAATCTGGAAATGAGGCAACGCTTTATATCCCCTTTTTGCTGGAGCGAAGGCAACCCAGCTGTCGGAAGGGGGATTGACGGTCCGACGCGCATGTTTTGCGACGTGGGGGTAAAATTCATCCGTTCCATGTGAAGAAAGGTGGTCTGCAAATAGCCTTCCCAATAGTTCGAATTTCGGCTGAACCCGAGCTTGTAATGCTTCCATTCTTTTCTCGAGTCCATCGATAGTAAACACATCAAAATCTTTTTCTTCCCAAAAGGACTTGTGCATTATGACTCCTCCAATTCAATATTCACGTTTATCGTAACAGAATTTGGGGAACAATTTTAATAACAAGGCTTACCACTAAGCGAAACCAAAAACGCTGCATATCCTAATGATAACAAATGAAATTCCCATAATTTTAACGGAGAAAGGGTGTTCATCATGAAACAAGTCGTTCATGTAATTAGGAAAGCCGAATTCGAGAAAGAATATGTATCGATGCTCAATCTGGAGCTTGACTACGAGTTAGCGACACTGTTTGACGCAATTGAGGAGAAGGATGAAAAGCAGCAGAAGAAAAGTAAACAGCGCCTTGCGGATATCCATCGGGAGCTGGAGATGTTGAATGGTTTCGCTTAATGTAAGCTGGTTGACCCGAAAAGGCATCCGTGCACGAACTTCGGAAACGGAGAAAGAGTGCAGGGGTGTTTTTTCGTTCTCTTCCATCCGAAACCTTCAGTCGCTTCGGTCTTATTATGCGTTTTTGAAATAAATTCATCCGACACAAGAGTGCCAATGTTGCCATGGGAAATGACGTCCGGCACTTTTTTACTTATGCTATAATAAAGAAAAGGCAGTTAGTTGAGAGGGGCGGAGTTATGAACTGGGGGAGTATCGACCGTTACGCAAAATCCATCATTAAAGAAGCGGGTCATAAAATCCGGAATTCGTTTTTCAGTCATATTGACATCGACACGAAATCGGATGCCAATGATTTGGTTACGAATATCGACCGGGAAGTGGAAGAGTTTTTCATTGACCGCATCAAGCGTGATTTTCCGGATCACCGCATATTGGGTGAAGAAGGGGC
Organism: Sporosarcina sp. FSL W7-1349; assembly: GCF_038003045.1. NCBI lineage: Bacteria > Bacillati > Bacillota > Bacilli > Caryophanales > Caryophanaceae > Sporosarcina > Sporosarcina sp. FSL W7-1349. The sequence goes on along the minus strand of NZ_JBBOOK010000001.1, from coordinate 1,592,182 downwards.
AGGCGATCAGGTCACTTCGTTGGATGGGGTCATCTGGATTTTGGATCCGATTGACGGGACGATGAATTTCATTCACCAACGACGGAACTTCGCCATATCGTTAGGGATCTATGCAGACGGAGTGGGGATGCTCGGCTATATCTATGATGTGATGCGGGATGACTTTTATAATGCAGCCAAAGGGGAAGGGGCCTATTTCAACGATGAAAGGCTGCCGCAACTTGAAATCACCCCTTTGCAGGAAGCGGTCATCGGTATCAATGCCAGCTGGGTCGCGCCGAATCGATATATGGATAATGAACCGATCATCCGGATGATCAAGCAATGTCGGGGAACGAGATCCTATGGGTCTGCTGCCATCGAACTGGCCTATGTCTCTTCCGGGCGGATCGACGCGTATCTGTCGATGCGTTTGGCGCCTTGGGACATTGCAGGAGGCATCGTCATTGCGCAAGAAGTGGGGGCCGTCGCGACGACCATGAAAGGCCAGCCGCCGAACTTGCTGTCACAGGACACCTTCATCGTTGCCAGACCGGGGCTGCACGAGGATATTTTGAAAAGCTACATACACTTAAAATAAAAGATGGTTCGCTGGTCGTATCTCCGATCAGTGAACCATCTTTAGTTATAGTAGCCCTTGCTCGCGCATTTTCTTTTTCGTTTTGAATCCATTGCCCATGATGTAAACAAGTGCGAGGATGGCCGCGATGCCTACGAGCGGGCTCCGCATGGCGATAGCCACTCCAATGGCACACATGGCGGCGACGGCTGCAAGTGAATAAATGACGAAGACCCATTTGATGTCTTTCAAAAAAAACCCTCCATCTATTAGATAAATTGTTTTAGTATCGGTATGCTATATGTTATAATAACACAGTTATACGACTGAAAAAAGAATAATGGAGTGAAATTATGTCGAATGTACGTAATGATTTACGTAATATAGCAATTATCGCACACGTTGACCACGGAAAAACGACATTGGTTGACCAACTTTTGAAACAATCCGGGATTTTCCGCTCTAATGAGCATGTGGATGAACGGGCTATGGACTCGAACGATATTGAACGGGAACGTGGAATTACCATTTTGGCAAAAACGACAGCCGTTGAGTATAAAGATAAAAAAATTAATATTCTGGATACACCAGGCCACGCCGATTTTGGTGGAGAGGTGGAACGGATCCTAAAAATGGTGGACGGTGTTATTTTGGTCGTCGACTCGTATGAAGGATGCATGCCGCAAACACGCTTCGTTTTGAAGAAAGCACTCGAAGAGAATTTGAAACCGATCGTAGTCGTCAATAAAATCGACCGGGAATTTGCGCGGCCTGTAGAAGTCGTCGATGAAGTGTTGGAATTGTTCATCGAATTGGATGCGAATGATGAGCAGCTTGAATTCCCGGTTGTGTACGCATCCGGTTTTAATGGAACTGCCAGTCTCTCTCCGGATCCTGTCGACCAGGAAGATACGCTCCGCGTGCTCTACGACGCCATTATCGAACATATTCCGGCACCGATCGACAATCGGGATGAACCGCTGCAATTTCAAGTATCCCTCCTTGATTATAACGATTATGTCGGCCGAATCGGTATCGGACGTATTTTCCGAGGAACGATGAAAGTCGGACAGCAAGTGTCCGTTATGAAACGAGACGGTTCGTTGAAAAACTTCCGGGTGACGAAAATGTCCGGATTCCTTGGGCTAAAACGAATTGAAATCCAAGAGGCCTTCGCAGGAGACTTGGTTGCAGTCTCCGGAATGGAAGACATCGATGTCGGTGAAACAATTTGTCCGGTCGACCATCCGGAAGCTCTACCATCTTTGCATATCGACGAGCCGACGCTTCAGATGACATTCCTTGTCAACAATAGCCCGTTTGCCGGGAAAGAAGGGAAATGGGTCACGGCACGGAAAATCGAAGAGCGATTGGAACAGCAACTGCAGACGGACGTTTCACTTCGTGTTGAGCCGACCGACTCCCCCGATGCTTGGACAGTATCTGGCCGCGGGGAACTTCATTTATCCATCCTGATTGAAAATATGAGACGGGAAGGATTCGAGCTGCAAGTTTCCAAACCGTCTGTTATCGTCAGAGAGATTGACGGAGTGAAATCAGAGCCTGTTGAACGGGTACAGATCGATATTCCGGAAGAACATACTGGATCCATCATCGAATCGATCGGTGAACGGAAAGGCGAAATGCTCGATATGATCAATAACGGCAATGGCCAAGTCCGCCTCATCTTCCTTGTGCCTGCACGTGGATTGATCGGCTATACGACCGAATTCCTTACATTGACGAGAGGATACGGCATTTTGAACCACACCTTCGATTCGTACAAACCGATGGCATCCGGAAAAGTGGGAGGCCGTCGACATGGCGTTCTCGTATCAATGGAGAACGGAACTGCGACGCCTTATGGTATAATGCAGCTAGAGGATCGCGGCACAATGTTCGTAGAAGCGGGAACGGATATCTATGCAGGGATGATTGTCGGAGAAAATACGCGGGATAATGATTTGACAATCAACTTGACGAAAGCAAAACAAGCGACGAATGTGCGCTCTGCTACGAAAGACCAGACCGTCACGACGAAGAAACCACGGATCATGTCTCTGGAGGAAGCGTTGCAATACTTGGATGATGATGAGTATTGTGAAGTCACTCCGAAATCGATCAGACTCCGTAAAAAAATCTTGGATAAAAACGAACGCGAACGGATCCAAAAGAAGAAAAAATTTGCAGAATGATATATAGTGGTAGGTACAGGATTTATAATATGCGTACTATCGCTTTCAGTTAGAAGGGAATGTGCTAAATGAATGGTACTATCGGGGATGCAGAAGCAATTGAAGCTATGTCTCCAGTTGCTCGTTTGATTTTTGAGCTGACGTCATCAACTTCAACTGGGATTTGGTTATTTATAGTTGTTTTCATCCTTTCCGCCATTGTATTTAAGCTGGGTTTTGCCAGGAAGATAAAACCATGGCAAAATATTGTGATCTACAGTTTCCTGTTCTTGGGATGTATAGTTCTGACGTTTTTTGCGATTTATCTTCCTATCGTGGAAGGGATGATTGTCGCGGCGCTCATTTTAATCATCTATCGCGTCCGCAGGCTGAATGAACACAAAGAAGACTCCATCGCATCGTAATGCGACGGAGTCTTTTTTTCAATTTCAGATAAAAATGCAGGTGCCCGGCTCTATCGTTGCTGTTCAGCCCCTTTAGGAAAGACGAGCCTTTCCGGCCATACATTTCAGCGGTTATCGGAGCTGTACAGGCACCTTATGCTTTTCTGGTTAAAAATCTTTTTCAATCGGATGGGTGCTACGCCGGAAGAAAAAGTTTCCTGTCGCGATGCGGGCAATGGTCTTTTCTGCAATCCGGTCGCTGCACCGTTCACACATATACGTATGAATCGGGCGATTCCTCAATTTTTTAGCCAATGGAAGGTCATCGGGAAGCTGCCCGATTTCGTCGCATATGACACATTTGACGCGCATGGCGATCCCTCCTTCAGTCGATTCGGATGGCGTGGATGTTGCGGACGGGGTCGTTTTGATTGGAACCGTCTGTGAATAGAAGATGAACCGGTCCATCTTCACGGAGTGGTTTTCCTTCATCGCTGAATTTGAAAATCAGCCGATCTCCTTCTTCCAAAGGGACAGAAAACTCTTCTCCGTTGGCCAGTTCAAACACAATCGTCTTGGCGTCCTCCGCTGGTCCCGCGATCCGAATGAATTGTTGCAACAGGATGCCGAATGTTCCTGTCAGCATTTTGGTCTTCTCGTATTTCGCCTCGGTTTTCAATGTGGGTGGGAAGGTGGCCCCTTCCATGATTTCACGGGACCAATGCTTGCCCATGTCTTTTTTATATTGTTCCATTTCATCAATGTTGATCTGTTCCTGTGTAAAGTATGTTGTCAGGTCGATCCGCCGGTCATCAAAAATCCAAACTGTCGGATCTAAAGTGATGACATGCTTTACCTTTCCTTGGATCGGAATGATAGATTCCAAATTCGTTTCCTCCTACCTCGCAATATCCTTTCGTTTTTAAGTATACCGCTTTTTCCTATGATTGAACAATGATTTAAAACAGCGCCCAGCGTTCACGGAAGGGAAACACTTGCTTTTTGGCGTCTCAAAAGATACAATTTATTCATAATAACCGATTAGAAAAAGGTTGGTGAGGGCACCCTCATGGATACAGATTTGCAAGAAACATACCAAGAAAAGGCTTTGAAGCAGCTTCAAGCTGATGCCGATAAGATCGCCCAACTCATTAAGGTGCAAATGGACCATCTAACTATGCCGCAGTGCCCTTTATATGAAGAAGTCCTCGATACCCAAATGTACGGGCTATCCCGTGAGATTGATTTTGCGGTGAAACTCGGACTCATTGAAAGGCATAAGGGGAATGAAATCCTGTCCCTGCTTGAAAAAGAGATGACGGTTCTGCACGAATTATATACAAAAAAATAAGCCGAAGACTCAAACTCATCCAAAGTTTGAGTTTTTTGTTTAATTTCGTTCATCACTTGAATGGAATCCTTGCAGGAGCTGAGATTTGGGGAACTCCGGTCACTCCTGACACGTTACAGTAGGGGAAGGTCAATCTTACAATAGACCTGAAAAACTGGAGATTCCCGATAAGGGAGGTCCGCCAATTGATTGAAGAAGAGGTATTGCTATGAAACTTTATATAAGGCGCTTATTGAAGCATTTTGATTTTCCTCTGTTTTTTACCTATCTGATCCTCTGCCTGTTCGGGCTCGTCATGATTTACAGCTCGAGTATGGGGGCTGCCGTGAACCGGTATGAGTATGCTTCCGATCATTACTACCGGAAACAGCTTATTAACCTGGCCATTGCGATACCCGCTTTCTTCATGGCCGCCTTTTTTCCGTATAAAAACTATAAACGAAAAAAATTGATGATCGTCTCTGTAATCGGCATGCTCTGCCTTCTGTTCTCGGTCCATTTCATCGGGTCGGGGGATCACGTCGGAGCGAATAGCTGGATCAAGACGCCGTTAGGCAATATCCAGCCGTCCGAAGTTGCGAAGCTTGTAATCATTGTCTATTTTGCGAGTGTCTTTGCCAAGAAATACGAAGCTGGCACGATTGATAATATTAACAAATCGATCGGACCCCCTATTTTGATCCTCGTGCTTGCTATTATCTCGATCATGTTTGAGACAGATATTGGGACGGCTTTCATTATTATTATCGGTTCGCTCTCCGTCTTGGCCGCAAGCGGAATCAAGAAAAAGACTTTCATGAAATTGAGTGGAATTGTAACGATGGCCATGATTCCCGTTGCTTTGATCATTTTTGTTGCATGGGATTTCGTCATGACGGACTCGAGAAAAGGCCGGTTGCTGTCTTTCTTAAATCCTTTTGATTATTTGCAAGGCTCCGGTTATCAAATTGCAAACGGATATATTGCAATTGGTGCGGGTGGGGTAAAAGGACTAGGTCTAGGAAATTCTGTCCAAAAAATGGGATATTTACCCGAACCGCAGACGGATGTCATTATGGCTGTCATTTCAGAAGAGCTGGGTGTGTTCGGATCGCTTGTTGTAATAGGGGGACTCGGCTTCATCGTACTCCGCGCTCTCTACATTGCCCTACAGACAAAAGACCCACATGCACGGATGCTGGCAGCCGGAATCGGTAGTGTGATCGGCATTCAGACCTTTGTCAACCTAGGAGGCTTGACAGGACTAATTCCTCTTACAGGCGTCCCGCTCCCATTTATAAGTTATGGCGGAACCTCTGTTATTCTGTTATCTTTATCTTTAGGAATATTGATGAATGTGTCAATATTCACTAAATATGAAAAAATGAAAAGAAGAGGGAGTGCCTTGTGATGGAAAAGATTGAGAAAATTCTTGTAGCCAACCGAGGAGAAATTGCAATCCGCATATTTCGGGCTTGTACGGAATTGAACATTCCAACGGTCGGCATCTATTCGACGGAAGATAGTGGGTCATTCCATCGATACAAGGCAGACGAGTCCTACCTTGTGGGGAAAGGGAAAAAGCCGATTGATGCCTATCTGGACATCGAGGGAATCATCGCAATCGCGAAGGATTCCGGGGCGAATGCAGTCCATCCGGGATATGGCTTCTTAGCAGAGAATGAGGAGTTTGCCCGTCGCTTGGAAGAGGAAGGGATCATTTTCATCGGCCCAACTTCGAAGCACCTGGACATGTTCGGGGACAAAGTCAAAGCACGGGAACAGGCGATTCAAGCAGGAATTCCGGTCATTCCGGGGAGTGATGGCCCTGTAACGTCAGTAGGGGATGTATCGGCATTCGGAGAGGAAAATGGCTACCCGATCATCATCAAAGCTTCGCTCGGTGGTGGAGGCCGCGGAATGCGGATCGTCCAGTCTGCGGATGAAGTGTTCGAGGCGTATGAACGCGCCAGATCAGAAGCGAAATCTGCATTCGGTTCAGATGAGGTGTATGTTGAAAAATTTATCAATAAACCGAAGCATATCGAAGTTCAAATTTTGGGGGATTCGTCCGGTAACGTCATTCATCTGTATGAGCGAGACTGTTCGATCCAGCGTCGCCACCAGAAAGTAGTCGAAGTGGCGCCATCGATTTCGTTGGACGATGGATTGCGTAACCAAATTTGCGATGCAGCTGTGAAATTAATGAAGAACGTCAATTATATGAATGCAGGAACGGTTGAGTTCCTTGTTGCGGATGGAAATTTCTATTTCATCGAAGTCAATCCGCGGATCCAGGTGGAACATACCATTACTGAAATGGTGACGGGAATTGATATCGTCCATGCACAGATCCATATTGCAGATGGACAGAACCTTCATGAAGGACCATCCGCAATCCCTGCGCAGGCCCAGATACCGCTATTCGGCTACGCCATCCAATCGCGGGTGACGACAGAAGATCCTTTGAATGATTTCATGCCGGATACCGGGAAACTAATGGTGTATCGTTCCGGCGGCGGATTTGGCGTTCGCCTTGATGCCGGAAACGGGTTCCAAGGGGCTGTCATTACGCCGCATTATGATTCCTTGCTCGTGAAGGTGTCGACTTGGGGCATGACATTCCGCGAAGCGGCCGGCAAAATGGACCGTAACTTGCAGGAATTCCGAATTCGTGGCATTAAAACGAATATTCCGTTCCTTGAAAACGTTGTCAAACATAAAAACTTCTTAACTGGGGACTACGATACTGGTTTCATCGATTCCACGCCGGAATTATTTTTATTCCCTCATCGGAAAGACCGTGGGACGAAGATGCTCAATTATATCGGAAACGTCACCATCAATGGATTTCCGGGTATTGGAAAACAGTCGAAACCACTATTTCATCCAGCCAGAAAACCGAAAGTCGATTTGCTGACGCCGCCACCGGCAGGAACGAAGCAGATCTTGGACGAACGCGGAGCTGAAGGGCTCGTCCGGTGGATCAAGGAACAGGAGGATGTTCTTCTGACGGATACGACATTCCGGGATGCGCATCAATCCTTATTGGCAACGCGTGTCCGGACTGCTGATATTACGTCAATCGCATCCGAGTCGGCCCGTATGATGCCAGACTTGTTCTCCTATGAAATGTGGGGAGGAGCCACATTCGATGTCGCTTACCGTTTCTTGAAAGAGAGTCCATGGGAACGGCTATTGAAGCTGCGGGAGCAGATCCCGAATGTATTGTTCCAAATGCTGCTTCGCGGAGCCAACGCAGTCGGTTATAAAAACTATCCGGATAACGTCATCCGCGAGTTCGTGGCAACATCAGCGCAAGCGGGAATCGACGTATTCCGCATCTTCGACAGCTTGAACTGGATCAAAGGAATGGAAGTTGCCATTGATGAAGCACGCGCCTCGGGTAAAATTGCAGAAGCGGCCATCTGCTATACTGGTGATATTTTGGATGATTCCCGTGCGAAATATACAGTCGAGTACTATAAAGAGATGGCGAAAGAATTGGAAGCGGCAGGTGCCCATATTTTAGCTATCAAAGATATGGCGGGATTGCTGAAACCGGAAGCAGCCTATCGTTTGATTTCTGAATTAAAAGAAACGATTGAGTTGCCGATCCATTTGCATACTCATGATACGAGCGGCAACGGGATTTTCATGTATGCACGGGCCATCGAAGCGGGAGTCGACATTGTCGATACAGCGCTCGGCGCCATGGCGGGGCTCACGTCCCAACCGTCCGCCAGTTCCTTATATTACGCCTTGCAAGGCGGGGAACGTCAAGTGCGGGCTGATGTCAAGTCGTTGGAAGATTTATCGTACTACTGGGAAGATGTCCGGAAATATTATCAGCATTTCGAAAGCGGCATGATGAGCCCTCATTCGGAAATCTATGTCCATGAAATGCCGGGTGGCCAGTATTCCAACCTTCAACAACAGGCGAAAGCGGTCGGATTGGGCGAACGCTGGGATGAAGTGAAAGATATGTATTCCCGTGTCAACTTGTTGTTCGGGGATGTCGTCAAAGTGACTCCGTCCTCCAAGGTCGTCGGGGACATGGCATTGTTCATGGTGCAGAACGATCTGGATGAAGAATCTGTTTTGCTGCGCGGAAAATCGATTGACTTCCCGGAATCGGTCATCGAGTTTTTTGAAGGGTATATCGGGCAGCCATACGGCGGATTTCCGAAGGAGCTTCAAGAAGTCGTCTTAAAAGGCAGGGAACAGATTACGGTGCGCCCGGGCGAATTGCTCGAAGATGAAGACTTTGACAAAATTCGTGCAGAATTGAATGAGAAACTGGAGCGCCCGGTGACAAGCCACGAAATGCTGGCGCACGCGCTTTATCCGAAAGTGTTCGAGGAATATTGCGCAACGCATCAAATGTTCGGAGATGTCTCGGTCTTGAGCACGCCGGAATTCTTGTATGGGATGCGGCTGGGCGAAGAGATCGAGGTGGAGATCGAGAAGGGCAAAACGCTCATCATCAAATTGGTTTCCATCGGGGAGCCGCAATCCGACGCAACTCGTGTCATTTACTTCGAATTGAATGGACAACCGCGTGAAGTCATCATTGAAGATATGAGCATCGAATCCGATACTGTGAAAAAACAGAAGGCCGATCCTCAAAATGAATCGCATATCGCGGCCACAATGCCAGGAACTGTCCTGAAAGTCGCGGTTTCCAAAGGAACGAAAGTGAGACGGGGCGAGCATATGTTGATCACGGAAGCGATGAAGATGGAAACGACCATCCAGGCACCTTTCGATGGAGTCGTGAAAGACATTCATGTCAGCGCCGGAGAATCGATCGCAACCGGCGACTTGCTTATCGAATTAGACCATGCGTAATAAACCAAGCTGCCAAAGTTAGGGTCGACCTACTTGGATTGGGCATCTTACTAGGCGTTCCAGCAAAAAATAAGCATCCGGATAAATTCCGGATGCTTTTATTAATTCGCCTTATTAATGGTTAGTATAAGGTAGTGTGTAACTGACTTTCTATTGTTTGCTATCCTTGCTTCTTGAAACGAGTAGAACCATATACGTCAACAGGCCGAAAAGCAAAGAGATGAATAGGGAGTGTAACAGAGCGATGTAAAGGTTCAACTTGGTCAGAATGACAATCATTCCTGTGATAACTTGCGCCGTAACCAATAGGAAGGCGATGATCCAGCCCCAAAGGATGGCACGTTGGTCCTTGTAATGGCGGAAGGCATGAATAGCGATGATGCCGATCCAGATGAAGATGAGGGCTGCGGCAGTGCGATGCCCCATCTGCACCCATTCATACATATTCCCCGGTAATCCAAACTGTCCGTTGTGGCAAAGCGGCCAATCCGCACAAACGAGCCCTGAATTTGTATGACGGACGAGCGCCCCGGTATAGACGACAATGTATGAGTAAATGGATACGCCGATTGTATGCCATTTCAGCGGTTTGCCAATTCGGATTTTATCCGCATCGAATTTCTGGTCAACCTCGAAAATGAGTAGAGTCAGCAAAAGGACAGAGGCAAATGAAATGAGCGAGATGCCAAAATGTAAAGCGAGGATGAAGTCACCTTGTCCCCATAATACTTGAGCTGCCCCGATAAGTGCCTGTAAGATCAGGAAAAAAACGGCCATGAACGCCAAAAATTTAGTTTCCCGAATATGGCCAATCGATTTCCAAGACCAAATCGCCAAAACGACGATTAAAATCCCGACTGCACCGGTTACGAGACGATGGGAAAATTCGATGAGCACTTCGGGTGTGATTTCATCGGGGATGAGCTGGCCATTACATCCTGGCCAATGCCGTCCGCATCCCATTCCACTGTCCGTCTTCGTTACCAGGGCTCCGCCTAGAAGGATGAGCAACATCCCGACAGTCGAAGCGACCGCGAACCATTTTAAATATTTATTATATCGCAAAAGCAAAACACCTACTTTTAAGTAATGACCATTGATAAAATGGCCCCTGCTTTTTCGATGATAACGAAAAAAAAACGAAAAAACAATGTCCAACGGAGGAATTCAGCACTCCGCCTCTTCATTTCACAAATTGTTCATAAAAAAGAACCTTTAACTTCACAAATGGGTTGGTGAAATGCTTTATCATAGGGAGGGTGAAGGATTATCTGAACACAGCTATTTATGCAGCGAAAACAATTTGACGGATTCAACTATAAGAAAGCATTGTTTGATTCTTGTCGAGTCACCACGGAATTTGGGGAATTTTTGATTATGTATAGAAATTATGCCTAAATTTCGATATAGTTAAATGTATAGCGGTTTTCGCTGACAACTTTGAAAGGAGGGGGGGATATGTCAAACGGTCGAACTATTTCGACGGCGGTCAAACCGGAAATGGAAACGGCATCGGCCTTCAAGGATTTCCTTGCACTCATCAAAATCGGTATCGTCAATTCAAATCTGATTACGACATTCACCGGACTCTTCCTGGCATTTCAATTCACTGGCAGAGGTTTTCTGCATAACCTTGATCTGCTTGTTTATGCGATTGCGGGAACCGGATTGATCATCGCCGGGTCTGCGGCGCTGAATAATCTGATTGATCGTGATATCGACCCGATTATGTCAAGGACAAAATCGAGACCGACTGTGACAGGCCGCTTCAAAGCACCGGCTGTTTTGGCACTCGCACTCACATTCATTGTTCTCGGAGAAATCCTATTGTTCTCGGCATCCATGCCAGCAGGCTTTTGGGGTCTTGCGGGTGTGTTCAGTTATGTTGTACTCTATTCGATGTGGTCGAAACGGAAGCATGTCGCCAATACGATTGTCGGCAGCATTTCCGGTGCAATCCCACCGTTGATCGGATGGGCCGCGGTTGAGCCGTCGCTCGGAGTCGGTGCATGGGCGCTGTTCCTAATCATGTTCATCTGGCAGCCGCCGCATTTCTACGCGTTGGCGATGCGTCGGACGGAGGAGTACCGGGCTGCGAATATTCCAATGCTGCCGGTTGTAAAAGGATTTGCCAGGACGAAGAAGTCGATGCTCGGCTGGGTTCTTTTGCTGTTGCCATTGCCATTTTTGCTCATGCCTTTAGGAATCGGTTTCATAGTACTTGCAACGTTGTTGAACCTTGGATGGCTTTATCTGGCTCTTAAAGGGTTCAAGGCGGAAGACGACCTGAAATGGGCGACTTCCATGTTCATCTATTCACTGAACTACATGACAATCTTGTTTGTAGCCATGATTATCTTTTCTATTTTTATCTAACCGGAATTCTTTCTTAACGCAGGAATTCACATAGAGAGGTCATCAGTCCTCAAAATTAGAAAAACATTTTTTAGAAAGAGAGGTATCATTAAGCGATGATGAAAGGACTCAAAAAGTGGCGTCTCTTTTCTCTTTTGGCAGTTCTGACAGTGTTCCTTGCCGGGTGCGGACAAGAAGAGATATCCACGCTCCTTCCCGCCGGTCAAGTCGGAAGGGACCAATTCAATTTGCTGCTATTGTCATCAGCAATTATGTTACTCGTTATCCTTGTTGTCGTTACCATCTACGTGATTGCTCTAGTTCGTTTCCGTCGTTCCAAATTTGGCGAGAAACATATTCCTGAGCAAGTTGAAGGAAGCCACACACTGGAACTGGTATGGACAATCATTCCGATTCTTCTGATCCTGCTCTTAGCCGTCCCTACGGTTTACTACACATATAAATTAGGGGATGTAACGGCGATGGGTGCTGTAGATGATGAAGGGAATGCAGAAAACCTTGTTGTCGACGTGACAGCAAAACTATATTGGTGGGAATTCGAATATCCTGACCTCGGGATTGTGACGGCTCAGGAATTGGTTGTTCCGACTGATGAAAAAGTGTACTTCAATCTGATTGCCGCGGATGTTAAGCACTCGTTCTGGATTCCAGCAGTCGGCGGTAAGCTCGACACGAACGTTGAAAACGTTAATAAATTCTATTTAGTATTCGAAAAAGAATCAAAAGATCTAAAAGATGGTGTGTTCTACGGGAAATGTGCTGAACTTTGCGGACCATCACACGCACTTATGGACTTTAAAGTAAAAACTATGCCGCGTGCCGAATTTGATCAATGGGCAGCTTCCATGCAAGCAACTGCGGATAACCAAGTGGTTGCAAATCCACAAGGTGAAGATGTGTTCCAACAAAGCTGTATCGGATGTCACGCAGTATCTGGCGTGGGTGAAACTGGCGCGCAAGGACCAAACCTTGCAACTTTCGGTGACCGTAACCGCATTGCTGGATTCATGGACCATACGGAAGAAGATCTGAAAGACTGGATCGTGGATACACAAAAACATAAACCTGGCAACAAAATGCCATCTTTCCCTCAACTGAGTGA